>JBMDWZ010000240.1:0-19601 GCA_048594865.1 Beutenbergiaceae bacterium | reverse complement strand
CGCGAACAGAGGCGGTCGGGGCGATTCCCGGCAGGGCGGCTCGCGCGGCCCGCGCGGCGACGGCGGCTTTAACCGTGACGACCGCCGTTATGGCCGTAACGAGCGCGATCGGGATTCCGATCACCGTTCGGACCGTGTTCCAGAGCCGGAGATCGATCCGGCAGCGGACATCAGGGATCTCGATTCCCGAGCCCGCGCGCGTCTGCGTACCCTGTCCAAAGACAACGCCGAACGCGTGGCCCTGCACCTTGTGATGGCAGGCAACTTCATCGACGTTGACCCCCAGCGCGCGCACGAGCACGCTCAGGCCGCCTTGCGGCGCGCCGGCAGGGTAGACGTTGTCCGTGAAGCCGTGGCGCTCACCGCCTATGCGATCGGTGACTACGCCCAGGCTCTGCGCGAGCTGCGCACGGTTCGCCGGCTCAGTGGTGTGGACGCGCATCGTGCGATCGAGGCCGACTGCGAACGTGGCCTCGGCCGCCCCGAGCGTGCCCTGACCCTGATCGCCGAGGCCCCGGCGGGCTTAAGCGCCAACGACCAAATCGAGCTCGCCATCGTCGCCTCCGGCGCCCGCCTTGACCTGCACGAACCGGAGGCCGCCTGGTTGGTCCTCGAAGCTGCACCAGCGAGCACCGAGCAAGACACCCGCGACCGCCTGATCGAACACCAAGTAACGGTGCTGAAGGCTCTTGGTCGCGACGCCGAGGCCGAGGAGCTGGCCAGTGAGCTTCCCGCCCCACCCGAACCGCAAGCCGATGACGGCGTGGTGTTCATGGAAAGCGCCGACGAACCCGAGCGTTCATGACCGCGGGTTTGCGGGGGAGCGCTGCGCCCCTTCACGAACACTACGACTGCGCGCTGCTGGACTTGGACGGCGTGGTGTATCGGGGCCCGGACCCGGTGCCCCACGCGGCCGAGGCGATAGCGGCAGCGCGAGCCACGATGGCCACGGTATTCGTCACCAATAACGCTTCCCGGACCCCCGAGCAGGTTGCCGAACATCTCACCCAGCTCGGCGTCGCCACCGGGCCGGGTGAGGTCACCACAGCCGCAATGGCGGCTGCGTTGATGGTCGCACAGACCACAGGTCCCGACGATCGCATCCTAGTGATCGGCGGGCGTGGACTACACGAGGCAATCACCTCCCATCAACTCACCACGGTCAGCAGCGCGGACGAGCAACCAACCGTCGTCGTACAGGGATTTTCCCCCGAACTGGCATGGAAGGACCTGGCCGAAGCGGCGTACGCGATCGGGCGAGGCGCCCGGCACGTGGCATCGAACCTCGACGCCTCACTGCCCACCGAACACGGTTTCGCACCCGGCAACGGTGCCCTGGTTGGTGCGGTGAGCGCCGCCACCCGAATCACGCCTCAGAGCACCGGGAAGCCGGCACCGGAGATCTTCCACCAGGCAGCCGCCCAAGTCGGCGGCAAGAATTCGTTGGTGGTTGGCGATCGCCTCGACACCGACCTCGCCGGTGCGAACGCCGCGAACCTTCCTGGACTTCACGTTGCCACCGGGGTGGACGGACCCGTGCAGGTGCTGCGGGCTCCCGCGGATCAGCGGCCCACCTACCTGGGTGCGGACTTGCGTTCACTGTTGACTTCTCATCCACAGCCTCACCACGAAGACTCCTGGTGGCACTGTGGCGCTGCCGGCGTGCACGCGGCACCCGATCATCTGCGAATCCGCAGCGGCGGGGTCGAACGTGAGATCACCGCCACCAGCGAGCGCCGAGCCATCACTCTTGATGAACTACGGGCAGCGGCGTGCGCCGTCTGGGCCGCCAGTGACGACCTCGGCTCAGAGTCGATCCTCAGTGAGGAATTCGCCGCACTGCAGCTCGAGCTATCCGATGAGGCGATCGAAGCACGGTAGCGTGGACGCGTGAAGGAGGTGCGCCAGTGAGTGCAACAGACCAGATGGACCAGGCGCTGCAGGCGGTTGCGGAGCTGACCGATGAGGATCCCAGCGCGCACGTGGCCGCCTTCGAAGAACTGCACCGAGCCTTGCAGGCGCAACTGGCGCAAGCAGAGGACTGACGTGCCCCGAAGAGTACGTCTCGATGCCGAATTGGTGCGTCGCGGACTATCCAGGTCGCGGCAGCACGCCGCCGAACTCATCCGTGATGGCCGGGTGCTGCTCGACGGGCAGGCCGCATCCAAGCCGGCCACCCAGTTGAGCACCTCCCAACAGGTCCACGTCACCGCCGATGACACCACCCCGGACTACGTCTCCCGCGGCGGACACAAACTTGCCGGCGCCCTAGACGCCCTCGGTGAGGCGGCGCCGCCACTGGAGGGTCGCCGTGCCCTGGACGCCGGCGCCTCCACGGGCGGCTTTACCGACGTGCTCCTACGCCGCGGAGTGGAACATGTGGTCGCCGTCGACGTCGGCTACGGACAACTCGACTGGCGGCTGCGTAACGACGATCGCGTCACCGTCCTGGAACGCACCAACGTGCGGGCACTGACCCCGGAGTTGGTGGCACCGGCCCCCAGTCTCGTGGTTTCGGATCTAGCCTTCATCTCCCTGACGCTGGTGTTGGAGCCATTGATCAATGTGATCGAGCCGCAGGCGGACCTGCTGCTCATGGTGAAACCACAGTTTGAGGTGGGCCGCGAACGGCTGGGTTCCGGGGGAGTGGTGCGTGACACCGCCCTGCACGCCGAGTCGGTGCGCCAAGTCGCCGACGTTGGCGCGTCCTTGGGCGCCGCCGCGCTGGCCGTGGTCGCCAGCCCGTTGCCTGGACCGAGCGGGAACGTGGAGTACTTTCTGCACCTGCGCGCCGGGAGCGATCCGGTGTTGGCCGGCGAAGAGCTGGACGCAGCCATCGACCACGCGATCCGCACCGGCCCCGCCGGAGATAGCCCACTGTCCGCCGGAGGCGCTTCATGACCCGCCGGGTGCTGGTACAAGCGCACACCCACCGCCGCGCCGCCCAAGACGCGGCCAGCATGGTCGTAGCCGAACTGGGTGCGCTTGGCATCGAGGCCGTCACCGAATTGGACGACGGCGACATCGAGTTGGTCATCGTGCTCGGCGGGGACGGAAGCATCCTAGGCGCTGCCGAACTCACCCGCGGCCGGGGGACACCCCTGGTCGGCATCAACCTTGGGCATGTGGGCTTCCTCGCCGAATACGAAGCCGAGCAGTTATCCCACGTGGTGCGCCGGGTCGCAGCCCGCGACTACACGGTGGAAGAACGGATGACGCTGGACGTCACCGTCCATTACCCCAACGGCACCGAATCCCACGGCTGGGCGATCAACGAAGCCTCGGTAGAAAAAGGCCAGCGCGAGAAGATGATCGAAGTGGCGCTGGGCGTGGACGGCCGGGCGGTGTCATCCTTCGGCTGCGATGGCGTGGTTCTCGCGACCCCCACCGGCTCCACTGCCTATGCGTTCTCCGCCGGTGGCCCGGTGGTGTGGCCGGACGTCGAAGCGATGCTGATGGTCCCGGTGAGCGCGCACGCCCTGTTCACCAAACCGTTGGTGGTGGGCCCGGCGTCGGCGATGTCGGTGGAGATCCTCAGCCGCAGCCTGTCCGATGCGGTGTTGTGGTGCGACGGCAGGCGGCGCCTCGAAGCGCCCGCGGGTTCGCACATCGACGTGGTCAAGGGCGCCGAAGCGGTGCACTTGGCGCGGTTCAACACCGCCCCGTTCTCTTCACGGCTAGTCGATAAATTCGACCTGCCGGTGCACGGGTGGCGAGGTCGTGAGCAATGATTGACGTGCAGCCATGATCGAAGAACTCAGCATCACCGACCTCGGTGTCATCACTAGCGCCCGCCTGGAACCAGGGCCGGGCCTCAGCGTGATCACCGGCGAAACCGGCGCGGGCAAAACGATGGTGCTCACCGGTTTGGCCCTAATCCTGGGCCAGCAAGCCGACACCACGATGATCCGCCCGGGCGCCGACAGCGCCACCGCCGAAGGCCGGCTCGTGCCACCTGCCGACCACCCGGCGCTCACGATCGCTCAAGACGCCGGTGCACTGCTCGACGACGGTGCCCTCCTGATCACCCGAACCATGCGCGATGGCAGATCCCGCGCCCACCTGGGCGGCCGTTCGGTCCCGGCCGGCCTCCTCGCCGAAATCGGGGAGTCCCTGGTGACCGTGCACGGCCAAAGCGACCAACTGCGGTTGCGCGAGGCAGCGCATCAGCGCCAAGCACTCGACGAGTTCGCCGGCCACACCGACACGGTCGCCGCACACGCCAAAGCCCACCGCGACCGCCGAGCCGCGCAGGCCGACCTGGAGCGATGGGACGCCGACGACGGTGCCCGGGCCGTCGAGATCGAACGCCTCCAACGGGCTACTGAGCGCATCGACGCCCTGGAACTGCACGACGGCGAAGACGGCGAACTGCGGGCGCTCGCCGAGCGGCTCGGCAACGTGGAGGAACTGCGGATCGCTGCCGCTGGTGTGCACGGTGCGCTCGCGGGCAGCGATGAGGCAGATGGGGGCGGCGTGCTGTCCGGCCTGCAACGCGCGATGGCCGCTGCCGACGCCGGCTCCGGTTTCGATGAGGTGATGGAGGCCTGGTCCACCCGTCTGCAACAGGCTTCCTACTTGCTCGCCGACGTGTCCTCCGAAGCCGCTAGTTACGGCGTCGATCTCGATGCCGATCCGCAGCGGCTCGAGGCCGCACACCAACGGCGTGCCGCCATCGCCGAGCTCCTTCGCGAGTACCTGCCGCAACACGACCCGCACGCCGGCGACCCCGCCGATGCGCTCATCGAGTTCGCCCAGGTGAGTTCGGCCCGGCTCGCCGACCTCAGCGCCCCGGGCGCCGGTCGCGATGCCCTGGTCAAGCGCCTGCAGGAGACCACGGATGCGGCAGCGAAGTTGGCGAAGGCAATCGGTGAGCGGCGCGCCAAGGCCGCGACCGCGATGGCCAAGGCCGTCGGCGAAGAACTCAGCGAACTTGCGATGCCCAACGCCACCCTGCACATCGAGTTACCGGAGCGGTCCGAACCTGCCGAATACGGCAACGAGGACGTCCGATTCCTGCTCTCCCCGCACCCCGACGCGCCCGCCCGCCCTTTGGGTAAAGGCGCCTCGGGCGGTGAGCTCTCCCGGATCATGCTCGCGATCGAGGTGGCCCTGGCGCGCAGCGGCGGTGGCAAGGACCTGCCCACGTTCGTCTTTGATGAGGTCGACGCCGGGGTCGGGGGCAAGGCCGCGACGGCGATCGGACGCCGCCTTGCCGAACTAGCTCAGCACACCCAGGTCATTGTGATCACCCACTTGGCACAGGTCGCCGCGTTCGCCAGCGATCACATCGTGGTGACCAAGCGCACCGCCAGCGTGACCTCCAGTGATATCCAGCACGTGCAGGGCAAGGCCCGGGAGGCCGAACTGGCCAGGATGCTGTCTGGAGAAGAAGAATCTGATGTGGCTTTACGGCATGCTGCTGACCTGCTTAGCCGCGCGCTCATGCGACCATAGGGGCGATGAGAACACTGCCACGTCGAGAATCCGGCGATGAAACACCCTCCACAGGTGTGCTGGCGACCGCGCGCGTGGACACCAAAACCAAGGACCTGACTAAGCGCCTGCGCTCCGGCGAGATCGCCGTCATCGACCACATCGACATCGACCGAGTCTCCGCCGAGGCGTTGGTCGCGTGCGGGCCGGCCGCCGTGCTGAACGCCGCTGTTTCCGTCTCCGGCCGGTACCCCAACCTCGGCCCCCAGATTCTCCTGGACGCCGGGATCACCCTCATCGATGACCTCGGCGCGGACGTCATGTCGGTGGCCGAAGGCGCGAAGCTGCGCATCGAGGGCGACACCATCTACGACGCCGAGGGTGGTGAAGTCGCCCAAGGGGTCGAGCAGACCGAGCAAACCGTCGAGGAATCGATGGAGGAGGCCCGGGCAGGCCTTTCGGTCCAGTTGGAAGCATTCGCCGCCAACACCATGGACTACATGAAGGCCGAGCGAGAGCTCCTGCTCGACGGTGTCGGCGTCCCCAAAATCCGTACCGAGATCGACGGACGGCACGTGCTCATCGTGGTCCGCGGGTATCACTACCGCGAGGACCTTGCGATGCTGCGCTCCTACATTCGGGAGTACCGCCCGGTGCTGATCGGCGTCGACGGCGGAGCGGACGCGATCTTAGAGGCGGGCCTGAAGCCCCACATGATCGTGGGCGATATGGACTCGGTCTCGGACAAAACCCTGCGCAGCGGCGCGGAGATCGTGGTGCACGCCTACCGGGACGGCCGAGCGCCGGGCCAGGAACGGGTGGAGAACCTTGGCCTGGAGCCGGTGATCTTCCCGGCCACCGGCACCAGCGAGGACATCGCGATGCTACTGGCCGACGATAAAGGCGCCGAGCTGATCGTTGCCGTCGGCACCCACGGCACGCTGGTTGAGTTCCTCGACAAGGGCCGCGCCGGAATGGCCTCCACCTTCCTCACCCGGCTGCGGGTGGGCGGCAAACTCATCGACGCCAAGGGCGTCTCCCAACTGTATGAACACCGTATCTCCAACTGGCAGGTCGCCATCCTCATCTTGGCCGGCCTGGCAGCGTTGACCGCAGCCCTTGCGGCCACACCCGTGGGTCAACCGATTTTTGCGATTTTGATGGCCAGGTTCGATGACTTGATGTCCTGGCTGCGCGGCATCTTCGGCGGCTGACGCCGCCTCTACTACTCAAGGACCCACACGTGATCGACTTTCGTTACCACCTCGTCTCCCTGATCGCCGTCTTCATGGCGTTAGCAGTGGGGATCGTCATCGGGGCCGGACCGCTGCGCGACTACTTGGCGGAGGAGCTCTCCGGCCAAGTCGATCAGTTGCGCGTGGAAAAGGACGAACTGCGCGAACTCCTGGACGAGTCCGAGGCCGCGCGGGCGCAGTCCGATGAGTTCATCACCGGCGCTGGGCCGCTGCTGGTGGACGGCGCACTACCCAACCGCACCGTGGCCCTGGTGCAGTTGCCCAGCGCCGATAGCGATGTTGTCGACGCCGTCGCCGAACAACTCGAGCAGTCCGGCGCGCAGATCACCGGCCGCACCGAGCTCACCGAGGCTTGGACCGACCCGTCGCAGGCCGCGTTCCGCTCGGGAATCGCCGGCAACATCGCCCCCTACCTCAACCCCGCCCCGGAAGATGACGCTCGCACCGAGCACGTCCTGGGCATGGCCCTGGGGCAGGCGCTGACGTTGCGCGACCCCGACAACACCTCCGAGTCGTCCGCCGAGGCGCGCGACATGTACGACCTGTTGATCTCCAGTGAACTGATCGGAGAAGTCACCGCGCCAGAGTCACCGGCTTATGCCACGGTGATCGTCGCCGGTGAGATCGATGAGAATGATGCCGAACAGGCGCAGACCGACAACGGTGTGCTCGTCTCTTCCCTCGGCGGATTGGCCGAGGCTGGTGAGGGGATCGTGTTGGCCGGGCCGGCCGATAACGAGTGGGACCTGGTAGCGGCGGTACGTGCCCAAGAGGCGCTGTCGACCTCGATGAGCACCGTCGATGCGGTGAACCTGCCTACCGGTCAGGTGACCGTGCCGTTGGCCCTGGCCCATGACATTTCCTCGGAGTCGCTGCCGTACGGCGTCTCTGCCACCGCCCAGCAAGTCATTCCTGGCGAGGTCACGCTCGGGCCGCCGAACCCCGATGACTTCGCGCCCGGTCCGGTAGACGCGCCCGCAGACCCCGAAGACTCCGACGCTGATTCCGAGTCCGATTCCGACGACGGTGACTCCTCCGGTGGCGATGACGAGGGCGGCGACGACAACGATGACGACGGCGGCGATTCGAGCGACGAATGAGGCGCCTAGCCGCTGCCGCCCTGGGCGCGGGGATCACCACCAGCGTCATCGGCGCGATCCGCTCATTGGCACCGCAGGCGCCGCGACTGCTGCGCACTAACTATGCCGGACGCACGGTCACCCTCGCCGGCGGCCTGGGCACCGCGGCCGGCACCGTGGCCGCGGCCATCGGCGCCGGCGGCAAGGAAGGCACCGCCGCGGCCGTGGCCTGCGCAAGCTCCGGGATCGCCGGAATCATCGACGATCAAGACACCGAGGCTGCCGACAAGGGCTTCAAGGGCCACCTCAAGGCGCTGAGCCAGGGCCGGCTCACCACCGGCGGGGCAAAGCTCATCGGGATCTCGGCAACCGCGGTATTGGCCGCCGCGATCGGCACCGGTGCCGGAGCCCGTGGTCGCGAGGAGGCACCGAACGCGGTGATCCGTGCCGTGGACGTGTTGGCCTCCGGCGCTCTGATCGCAGGCACCGCGAACCTGCACAACCTCTTTGACCTGCGGCCCGGCCGGGCCCTGAAAGTTGCCGCCGTGCTCAGCGCCCCACTGGCGCTGTCCCGCACGCCCGGGGCACCACTGGCGGGCGGCGCGCTCGGCGTCATCGCCGGGTCGGCGCAGCAGGACTTGGCGGAAGAAACCATGCTCGGCGATGGCGGCGCCAATGCCCTGGGCGCGCTGGTGGGCGCCGCCGTGGCCCTGCACCCCAACGCGGCCGTGCGCGCGACGGCGCTCGCCGGGGTCGTTGGCTTGACGGCGCTCAGTGAGAAGGTGAGCTTCTCCCGCGTCATCACCACCACCCCGGTGCTTCGGTCACTGGACGACTGGGGTCGAACCGGGTGAGAGTTCGCCACCTCGTCGGGGGGATCGCGGGCGCGGCGACGCTGATCGCCGTGCTCACCGTGCTCTCCAGGGTGCTCGGCTTCGGGCGCTGGCTGGTGCAGGCCGGAACCGTGCAGGCCGGCGCGGTCGGCGATGCCTATAACTCGGCAAACCTACTGCCGAACGTGCTCTATGAGGTCGTCGCCGGCGGCGCCCTGGCCGGTGCGATCATCCCATTACTCGCTGGGCCGCTGGCACGCAAGATTCGCGGCGAGGTGAACCAGATCTCCTCGGCCCTGATGACCTGGGCGTTGGCGGTGCTGATCCCGATGGCGGTTGCGCTGACGCTGCTGGCGCGCCCGATCGCGCGTGCCCTGCCTAAGCCCGATGGCGCAGATCCGGTGATCCAAGAGAACCTGGTCACCTACTTCCTCATGATCTTCGCCCCACAGGTGGTGCTCTACGGGATCGGGGTGGTCCTCACCGGAATCCTGCAGGCGCACAAGAAATTCCTTGGCCCGGCGCTGGCGCCGATCTTCTCCACGCTCGTGGTGATCGTCTCCTACGTGGTGTTCGGGGCGCTGGCCAACGGGATGCAGAACGAACCCGGCCAACTCTCCGATGGTGCCTTGGCGTGGTTGGCCTGGGGTACCACCGCTGGGGTGGCAGTGATGGCTTTGCCGTTGGCGCTGCCGGTGTGGCGCCTGGGCGTGCGGATCCGCCCGACGTTCGCCTTCCCACCCGGAGTTGCCCGCCGAGCCCGGTCGCTGGCGTTGGCCGGCCTGGGGGCGCTGATGGCCCAACAGGCCTCGGCGGTGGTCATCATGCTGCTCGCTTTGCACGGTGGAACCGGCGGCACCTGGTCGCTGTTCGTGTACGCCCAGGCCGTGTACATGCTTCCCTATGCGGTGCTGGTGGTGCCGCTGGCCACGGCGGTGTACCCGCGACTGGCGGAACTCGCCAGCCATCACGATTCCGAACCTTTTGCGCGGATGGCGCAGGGGTCAACCAAGGCGGTGCTTGCGGTGTCGTTCGCGGGCGTGGCCGGGCTCGCTGCGGTGGCCCCAGCAGTGGCTCAAGTGTTCGCCACCTGGAACGACACCAGCGGTATGACGCAGGCGCTCACCTGGATGGCGCCAGGCACCCTGGGCTTGGCCGTCATCTTCCACTGCTCACGGGTGTTGTACGTGCTGGAACGCAACCGGGCCGCGGTCTTGTGCACCGCGATGGGCTGGTCTGCGGTGGCCGTGGCAGCGTTCGTTGCGGTGCAGGTAGCGACCGCCGATGGCCCCAACGGGCCTGCCACGCTCGCCGCCCTGGGGATCGGGCACGCGGTCGGGATGAGTGTGGCAGCGGCCGCACTGTTGTGGACAGTGGCACGGGCGCTTCGCCGCGGGGTGCTCGGCGCCCTGGCCCGCACACTGGCCTGCGGCATCGGCGGGGCCGCCGCCGGCGGGTTCGTTGGGCGCCTCGGAGCCGGTGCGGTCCTAGACCTGGCGGGCGGTTCACTGCTCTCTGCGATCCTGGCAGGGTTGTTGGGCGGCACCGTGTCGGTGGGCCTGGTGCTCGGTGCGATAGCCGTGGGTGACCGCAGTACGATCAACGTTTTCAGGAGGGTTCGTGGCTGAGACGAAAGTGGTGCAACTGACCGGGACGTCCACCGGCGGGGCCGGGCGGCACGCCCAGGACCTCACCAGGGGACTGCGCGAGAACGGCTACCGCGCGCTCCTTGCCGGACCGGACGACGTCGTCACCGGATTTGATCCACCGGCTCGCCTCATCCCCATCTCGGCGGGGCCCAAAGCGTCAGATGTGCAGGTGATCCGCCAGATCCGGCACGTCACCAAGGGCGCCCAGATCATTCACGCCCACGGATTGCGGGCCGGGGCCCTAGCGGCGCTGGCGAACACCGGACGCACCGAGCCCGCCCTCGTGGTCACGTTGCACAACAAGCCCGTCGGCAGCGCCAGTGTGCGCGCGGTGGGATCGGCCTTGGAGGTACTGGTTGCTTTGCGGGCCCAGGTGATCCTGGGGGTCAGTAGCGACCTGGTGGACCGGGCGCGTGCCCTCGGAGCCAAGGCCGCCGAACGTGCGCTGATTCCCGCCCCGTTCGATCCCGCAGCCACGCTCAACACCGACACTGCCACCACCGATGCTGCCAACACCGACACCGCACGCTCTGCGAACTTGCGGGCGGAACTCGGCTTAGAACCCGACACCCCGGTGGTGTTGACCGCTGCACGCTTGGCGCCGCAGAAGGGACTGGGCCTGCTCGCGGACACTGCCGCGTTGCTGGGCGATCGGGTACCCGGCGCCCTGTGGCTCGTGGCTGGCGGTGGTCCATTGGCCGATCGGTTGCAAGAGCAGGTCGATGCCGAAGGGCTCCCAGTGCGCCTCCTGGGCCACCGCACCGACGTCGATGACCTGTACGCCTTGGCTGACGTCGTCGTCTCCACGAGTTCGTGGGAAGGGCAGCCACTGAATGTGCAAGAGGCACTGCGGGCGGGGCGGCCGATCGTGGCCACCGACGTCGGCGGTACCGGGGAAGTGACCGGCGATGCCAGCCTGCTGGTTCCCTATGACGATCCGGACGCAATGGCGACGGCGATCACGAATGTGTTGACCGACACTCAACTGGCACAAAACCTCGGCGCTTCGGCGCTGGAGCGGGCCGCGCAGCTGCCAACGAGGCGCGACGCGCTGGAACAAGTCCAGCGTGTGTACGCAGGCCTGTTAGAGTGAGAGTCCGTGGTGACCTCTTCTGACCGGTACCCCGGTAACCTGCCCCCAGTTCCTCGGCACATCTTCGTTACGGGTGGGGTGGCTTCCTCCCTCGGTAAGGGATTGACTGCCTCCAGCCTTGGCCATCTGCTCGCTGCGCGCGGGTTGAAGGTGACCATGCAGAAGCTGGATCCGTACATCAACGTGGACCCGGGCACGATGAACCCGTTCCAGCACGGAGAAGTGTTCGTCACCGAAGACGGCGCCGAGACCGACCTGGACATCGGGCACTACGAGCGGTTCCTGGATGCGAATCTGTCCGCCGAAGCCAATGTCACCACCGGCGTGGTGTACTCCTCGGTGATCGCCAAGGAACGGCGCGGGGAGTACCTGGGGGACACCGTGCAGGTCATCCCGCACATCACCGATGAGATCAAGCGCCGGATGCGCGCGCAGGCCGAACCGACCCCGGGGCGCGAAGTTCCCGACGTCATCATTACCGAGATCGGTGGAACCGTCGGAGACATTGAATCCCAACCGTTCCTGGAGGCCGCCCGCCAGGTGCGTCAGGACGTGGGCCGGGACAACGTGTTCTTTGTGCACGTCTCGCTCATCCCATACCTGGGGCCTAGCGGTGAGCTGAAGACCAAGCCCACCCAGCACTCGGTGGCGGCGCTGCGCAGCATCGGTATCGCACCCGATGCGATCGTGTGCCGCGCGGACCGGGACATCCCCGAGTCGGTCAAGGTCAAGATCGCCGCCATGTGCGACGTGGACCGCGAAGCCGTCATCACCTGCATCGACGCCCCGAGCATTTACGACATTCCCAAGGTGCTGCACTCCGAAGGTCTGGACGCCTACGTGATCCGGCGCCTGAACATCCCCTTCCGGGACGTGGACTGGGCGGACTGGAACACCCTGCTGGAGCGTGTCCACAACCCTGCCGACGCCGTTGAGATCGCGATGGTGGGCAAGTACATCGACCTGCCCGACGCTTACCTCTCGGTGACCGAGGCGCTGCGCGCCGGCGGGTTCGGCGCCAATGCCCGCGTGAATATCCGCTGGGTGCCCAGCGACGATTGCGCCACCCGCGAGGGTGCCCGCAAGGCACTGGCGGATGTGGACGGGATTCTGGTGCCCGGCGGCTTCGGCGTGCGCGGGATCGAGGGCAAGCTCGGCGCGCTGCGCTGGGCCCGGGAGAACCAGGTCCCCACGCTCGGGATCTGCCTGGGGTTGCAGGCCATGGTCATCGAATTCGCCCGCAACGTGCTGGACCTGCCGCAGGCGTCCTCGACCGAGTTTGACCCGCAGACGCCCGACCCAGTGGTGGCCACGATGGCAGAGCAGAAAGACATCGTCGACGGCGAGGGAGACCTCGGCGGCACGATGCGGCTCGGGTCCTATGAAGCGGTGCTCAGCGAAGGTTCGGTGGTGGCGCAGGCGTATGGGTCGCAGCGAGTGACCGAACGGCACCGGCACCGCTATGAGGTCAACAACGCCTACCGGGATGCGCTGGCCGAGGCCGGTTTGCACATTAGCGGCCGCTCGCCGGACTCCGAACTGGTGGAGTTCGTGGAGTTGGATGCCGCCGAGCACCCGTACTACGTCGCCACCCAGGCGCACCCGGAGTTCAAGTCCCGGCCCACCCGCTCCCACCCGCTGTTCCGCGGTTTGGTGCAGGCGGCCCTGGACCGGCAGCGTGAGTCCCGGCTGCTGGAGGTCTCCAGCTCGTGAGCGATGTTGGCCACGGCAGCGTGTCCGACGGGGGCGTTAGCCACAGCAGCGTGGCTGATGAGCCGGTGAACCTGCCCGCCAGCGACCTCGAGGTCATCCACAGCGGCTACATCATGGACCTGGTCTCCCAGGAAGTTGACCTGGGGGAGGCGGGAACGGTGCGGCGCGAGTTCTTGCGTCACCCGGGGGCCGTCGCGATCGTGGCCGTGGACGATGACGGCCGAGTGCTGTTGCTTCGCCAGTACCGGCTGCCGGTGCGCTCCTACCTGTGGGAGGTGCCCGCCGGACTGCTAGATGTGCAGGGCGAAGACTTGGTCAGCGCCGCCTCCCGGGAGCTCGCCGAAGAGGCCGACCTGACGGCCTCCACCTGGCACACCCTGGTGGATTACTACACCAGCCCCGGCGGCTCGGATGAGGCGGTGCGAATCTTCCTCGCCCGCGGCTTAGGCGAAGTCCCACCGGAACAACGCCACGAGCGCGAGGCCGAAGAACTGGGCATGCAGCCGCATTGGTTGCCCTTGAGTCAGGCCGTGGACGCGGTGCTGGCCGGGGACATCCACAACCCCTCAACCGTCGCCGGTATTCTCGCCGCGCAGCACGCCAGCACCAAAGCCTATGAGGGACTGCGTGCCGCAGACGCGGCGTTCGTACCTCGCCGCTAAAGCCGGTGGAGTATGGGCCGGCACTGTGCTGTCGGATTTGCGCTAGTGCGGGCGGTAGGAATGGCCCCAGACTGAGGTCGTGAGCAGAACCGACGTCGAGCAGCCCGCTCTAGGTGGGTGCACGCCCGCCTTGGACTTCGAGGCGATGTATGGCGCCATCACCAGTCGCGATGAACGGTTCGACGGGGTCTTCTACACCGCCGTCCGCACCACCGGGGTGTATTGCAAACCGTCCTGCCCGGCCCGCAAACCGCATCGCAATAACGTCACCTTCTACCCGTTCGCCGCGGCCGCCCAAAGCGCCGGCTACCGGGCTTGCCGCCGGTGCGTCCCCGAGGCACTCCCGGGAAGTCCGTTATGGAACGTCCGGGGGAGTGTGGCCGGACGCGCGCTTGAGCTCATCGAGCGTGGAGTGCTCGACGACGAGGGCGTTTCAGGGCTTGCTCGTCGCCTCGGGTATTCGACCCGCAGCGTCACGCGTACCGTGGTGCAGGAAACCGGGGCCACGCCGATCGCGCACGCGCGGGCCCGCCGAGCGCGAGTGGCCAAGGAGTTGCTCGGTGCCAGCGATCAGCCCATCAGCGATATCGCCTTTGCCGCGGGGTTCTCCAGCATCCGTCAGTTCAACGCCACCATGTCGGCCATCTATGGGCGCAGCCCCAGCCAGTTGCGGCGCACGTCCGCGGCCCGCGCTTCCGGGGTGGTCCGCGCGACGCTTGCGTATCGGGCCCCCTTTGACTTCGGCGCCCTGCTGGACTGGTACACCACCCGGGCGCTGCCGGGCGTGGAGGAAGCCCGCGACGGGACCTACCGAGTGGCGCTGGCGATGCCGTTCGGCACGGCGATCCTCACGCTGCGCGATGATCCGGAACGCTCGCAGATCCTCGCAGACCTCGACCTGGCCGACCTTCGCGATTACGGCGCCACGTGCGCCGTGGCACGTCGCTTGCTGGACCTGGACGCCGACCCGGTCGGTATCGACGCGCACCTGACGTCGTCGTCGGCTCTTGGTGACGTGGTGTCCAAACACCCAGGGATGCGCCTACCCGGAACGCTCACGCCCACCGAGGCGCTTCTTCGGGCGCTCACCGGTCAGCAGGTCAGCGTCGCCTCCGGGCTGGCGCAGATGCAGCGGATGGTGGATTCCGCCGGGGATGGTAGCGAGGATGACACGGATTTGGTGCCGTTCCCGTCTGCCAGCGCCATCGCTGCGGCCGGCCTTGAGTGGTTCCGCGGCCCGGACGCCCGGCGTCGCACGATCGGCGACGTGCTCGATCTTGCTGTGCGCGAGCGACTGGACTCCGCTGACGACCCGGCCCAAGTGGCCGAGCTGCTTCGAACCGTCAAAGGGGTCGGGCCATGGACGGTGGCTTACACGCTGCTGCGCGGATTCGGGGCGCCAGATGTCGACCTGAGCGGTGATCGGGCCATCGTCAACGCCGTTGCCGCGCTGGGAAATGGAAACCGGGGCGATGCGGCCAAGGTGCTGGCCAGCGCCTCGCCGTGGCGCAGTTACGCAGCGATGCACCTATGGAGGAGTGGAACATGACGATGGTTGAAGAGTTTCGGGCGTTGCACGTGCCCGGGGAGCCCCTGGTATTGCCGAACGTGTGGGATGCCGGGTCGGCGCGCATCGTCGCGTCGCTCGGTGCGCGGGCGCTCGCGACCAGCAGCGCCGCGGTGGCGTGGGCGGGTGGAATGCCCGACGGCGGTGCGCTGGGTCAGGAGGCAAATCTCGCCTTGGCCGGGTCCCTAGTAGGGATCGCTGATGTGCCGGTGAGTATCGACGTCGAGGATGGTTACACGAATGATCCTGGGGCCGTCGCGGGGTTCTTGGAGCAGTTGGCGGACCTTGGGGTGGCCGGCGTGAATCTGGAGGACGCCAGCGGCGGGGGGCAGCGTGGGCCGCAGGAGTTCGCAGAGTTCCTGCGGAGCGTTCGCGGCTCCTTCGGCTCCGCGGCCGCGGCCGTGTTTATCAATGCGCGGATCGATTCTTATCTGCTGGGCTCCGGTGAGTCCCACGCCGATGTTCGCGAACGCGCGCGGCAGTATCTCGATGCCGGCGCCGATGGGATCTTTCTGCCCGGTTTGAGCGATCTGACGGCCATCGGGCAGGCGTGCGAGGAGTTGGCGGCACCAGTGAACATCATGGTTCCCGCCGGTGTGGCGAACTTGGGGGAGTTAGCTTCGGCAGGCGTGGCCCGGATCAGCTCGGGAATGTGGATTGCCCAACTGGCTCACGGGGCAACGTGGGCGGCCGCGGCGGGATTGCTCGCTGGACACGTTGCGGTTCCGGAGCTCACTGCCGCAGACTACGGAGATCTGCAGGCGCAGATGAGTGGGTCGGCGTAGGAGGTAGGAATGGCCGAGCACAAGATCTACGGGATGGCGTTCTCCCGGATCTATGACCTGTACGTGGCCAAGGTGGAGCGTAAGGGGCGCACCGCGCAGGACGTGCGAGACCTCCTTACCTGGTTCACCGGGTTCGCTCCCGAGGCCCTCGATGACCACCGGCAGGCGCAGACCACGTTGGCAGACTTCCTGGCTGCAGCCCCGGAACTCAACCCCAACCGCACACTCATCACCGGTGTGATCTGCGGGGTGCGGGTCGAGGAGATTTCTGAGCCCACGATGCGCGAGATCCGTTACCTGGACAAGATCATCGACGAGCTCGCCAAGGGCAAGGCGATGGAGAAGATCAAGCGGGCGTGACGCCACTTCCGTAGCGTCTGGAACGGCAGCGTTCCGTTCTGGCAGCGACGGCGGACTGCTGCTCTTTAGAACCAGCCCCACTGGAAGGTTCTTGACGACGCGTATACGAGGGCGAAGATCCCCCAAAGGATGAAAAACACGGCGGGCACAGCTACCGAACGGCTATCGCCAAAGGTATCTACCTTCATCCACTCCGGGTAAGGGCTGGCGTCCATGCGGTGGCGCACGAACCTGTAGAAGGATTCTCGGTGCCTGAAGACAAGAATCCCGATAATCGAGGCGACCGGGCCCATGATCCATAACAGCCAGATCGGGTCGTCCATCTCCTCGAGGCTAGTGGCCTCGTGTGTTGCCCGCGAACCGAGCGTGGCGGCTAGTGGGTTTCGCTTCATGGGACCACGCCTATCGAACGGGCGTTGGGGGCAATGTCAGTGGGTCGGTTTACCGTTGGGGTATGGCTATCGCGACCGACCATTTCGACCCAGATGACGGGTCGGATGCCGCGCGTGCCGCAATGCTTGCAACCAGCAAGGCGGCCGCAGAACTCGGCGCGCACACCGGAGCTCGCGAACTGCTCGAGTCCATCGCGGGCTACACCGATCGCGAAGACCTTGTGGACTCACGCCGCAACGCCGGCGTCTTCCTGGAGCTCATCGCTGCGTGCTCACGGGCGCGGTCCAGCATTGATGGCCTAGAGACGGAGTTGGTGCAGCGGTTCCGGTGCAGCTTCGTAAGCGGCGGCGCCACCGAGGAACTCGCGGCGCGGCTGGGCATCACGGGTCGTGCGGCAGATGTGGTCCTCAATCGGGCCGCCGCGCTGGAGGATTACGTCGAGGTCCACGACGCGCTGCTCGCCGGAACCATCGACGTACGTAAGGCCGACGTCTTCATCGAGGCCACCGCCACGTTGCCCCCTGGCCTTGCCCGGTCGGTCCATGAGGCCCTGCTGCCTGACGCTCCAGCGTTCACCCCGACGCAGCTTCGTAACCGGCTGCGGACGGCGGCGCTCGCCGTAGACCCGAGCCTGATGATCGAACGCCACGAGCGGGCGCGTAAGGACCGGCACGTGGAGATGAAACCGGCCGACGACGGAATGGCTTACCTGACGTTCTACCTCACCGCCGATGCCGCCGTTGGTGCGATCAACACCTTGGATGCGATCGCCAGCCGCAAGAACACCGACGACGATCGCACCGTGGGAGCGCGGCGTGCTGACGCCTTCACGGACATCATCACGCAGGCCATGGCTACCGGACGGACGCCATCGGGGGAGTCGATCCCGACTCAGCAGGGCTCGCCGCCGCGTGTGGTCATCACCATTGCTCAATCCACCCTCGACGGTCGGGACGATGCACCGGCGTTCATCGCCGGGTATGGCCCGGTCGCGGCGCCGATCGCGCGCAAAGTGATCGCCGAGCCGGGTGGTTCGCGCGCGGGTGGGGCTGAGGGTGTTGGTGGGGCTCAGCCGGAAGGTGCGCGTGTTGGGGGGGCTGAGGGTGTTGGTGGGGCTCAGCCGGAAGGTGCGCGCGCCGGTGGGGCTGAGCGTGGTGGTTCGCGTGATGGTGGGGCTGGCGACTCTGATGGAGCCGATCGCAAGGCGCCTGGCCTCACGGTCCGAGAAGTCAGCCTCGACCCGCGGAGCGGAGTCGTCGATCCGCCAGCGGGGGCCTCGTCGCTGTCGACCGACGGCTACGCCCCGGGCACCATGTTGCGCGAGTACATCTCCGTGCGGGATCAGCTTTGCCGATTCCCGGGATGCCAGCAGCCAGCGCGGCGCTCGCAAATCGACCACATCATCCCCTTCGATGAGTCCAAACCGGCCCGCGAGCAGACGGTGGACGTGAATCTGCACGTGCTGTGCGCCCGCCATCACCAGCTGAAAACTAGCGGTGCGTGGTCGGTGACGCGTGATGCCCAGACGGGCACGAGTCATTGGACCTCGGCATTGGGCAACGCATACGTCCGCGCCCCCGAGGACCTCGACCCCACCAACATTCTCCGTGCGGTGAGTGAGGCGCTAGCGCGAATGAAGCGCAGGCATCCCGAACCCGAATTCTGGTCCGGCGACGCCCCGCGCTACCCAGGGGTGGCGCGCATAGGGGAGCCGGACCGGTTTGGTCAGTACGCGGCCTCCGAGCTCGCAGGCCAGGCAGCCGACCTCGCTGGCAGCGATCCCGACCCGCCGCCGTTCTAGGGAGCGGGGGAGGGGAGCGTCAGGGAGTCGAGGAGGTGCGGTGTTGCTGCGCGCCTGTGCCCGGGGAGCCTGTGCCCGGGGAGCCTGTGCCCTGTGGGTCGACCGCTTCCTGCGCGTCCGCATCTGCTGCGATCTGCCGTCGCCCCGGGCCGGGCTGCGGGCCGAGCGCGGCGATCACGAACGTCGTTGCGGCAATGAGCACGGCCGCTCCGAACAGGTGAATGCCTACCAGCAACTCGGGCAGGCCATTGAAGAACTGGACGTACCCCACCACGCCCTGCGCCAGCGTGATCCCTAGCAACACGGCCGCACGGCGCCGAGCAGAAGCCAACGCCTGCCCTTGCCTCTGCCCTTGCCTCTGCTCTTGCCTCTGCCCCGTACCGCTGCCCGCGTTGGCGCGCAGCAACGCTACTACCGGGGCGATCGACAGCGCGGTAAACACCCACGCCGACACCGCGTGCACCCGTGCCACGGACGCCGGGTCGACGGCGAACCGGTAACCCACCTCGGCGTCGCCGGAGTGTGGCCCCGCCCCGGTGACGATGACGCCCAACACCACCAGCACCGCACCAACGACGCCGAGGCCAACGCGCAGAACCGTCGCCGTGGTCGCGGGAAGGGCGCGAACGACCGAGTCCGAATGCGCGCTCGAATCCGGGCCCGAGTCCGAAACTGAACCCGAGCCTGAACTCAGATCCGAGCCTGAACCCGCAACCGAACCCGCAACCGAACCCGCAACAACTCGCGAATCCAGTCGAACCTGCGTCAGTAGATACGCCGAGGCAGCCACGAGCACACCAGAAATGAGGAAGTGCGACCCGACTAGCGCCGGATGAAGCTCAAAGATCACCGTCATCCCGCCGAGTACCGCTTGAGCCAGAACTCCCACCGCGATGGCGATCCCAATCCACGTCACCGCGCTGCGCCAGTAGCCGGCCGACCGCCGTGCCCGCACCACCAGCAACACGGCCAGT
>JBMDWZ010000024.1:0-48304 GCA_048594865.1 Beutenbergiaceae bacterium | reverse complement strand
AGAACTCCAACTCGTCAACCTCCCCGTCATCTTCCGCACCGAACCCGGCACCCAAACCTTCACCACCGAACTCATCGGCCTACCCGTAGAAATCCAAGCCCACCCCGCCTCCTACACCTGGGACTACGGCGACAACACCCCAGTCCTCAACACCACCGACCCCGGCGCCCCCTACCCCAACCACACCATCGAACACACCTACACCGCCCCAGGGCAGTACCAAGCAACCCTGTTCACCTACTGGTCCGGACGCTTTCGCATCGCCGACTCCGACTGGATCCCCATCGACGGCCTCGGCATCACCGCCACCACCTCACCCAACCTCGACGTCCAAGAACGCACCACCCGCCTCACCCAATAGCAGGAAGGTCCTATCAGCCGGCCCCGGGCCTATCGAGCCGGCAGTCCGAGGGCCGCCCTTCGGGTCACTGCATACTCTGAAGCGAATTCCGCACCATCGAAGGATCCGTCGGCCAGCAGTGGATCATCGCGCAGCTCAACCCATCGCCCGTCGTTGCTGGCCGAGGCGCGGCCAGCGATCACCGCCCGCTCCGGCTCCACGAGCTCGGCGAACGTCAACGCCCCCGGACCCTCAAAGGCCTCTCCGGTGAGGTTCGCGAGCGTTCCGCTGATGAATGGGCCGTACAAGTCGGTGCCCGTCGCGTCGATGAACTGCGTCTGCGCCTGCCCCGCGACGGTGGCGTAAAACCCGTATCCCTCGCCCTTGGCCAGCACGTGCACCACACTGGTTCTCCCGTCATCCCAGCGGATCTGAACCTGTCTACCAACATCGTCCAGTGCGCGTGCAGCGACCATCCCCGGCCCCATCAGCCCGGAGACGAACGCGAACGCGTGAATGCCGTAGTCCAGCGGGTGCCCGTAGGTCACGCCGAAGCTCGATTGGGCCTGCGGCACTGGCAACGTCTGCGCGGCGGCGCACCATCGAAGCGCGGACCCGCCCGAAATACGCGCACCATCAGCAACCCACTGCTCCAACTGGTCCAGATCAGCGGCGCTGCCCGCGAACGGCTTGCACACGTTGACCCCGATCCCCGCTTCGACGAACGGCCGGATCCGATCCACGTGGTGATCCCAGTTCACCGAGTGCACGAAGGCGAGGTCAATCTCCCCGATGAGCTCCTGCGGTGATGAGGCCACGAGGCCGATGTCGTGCTCGGCCGCATACTGCGCCGTGTAGTGCGGGTCGACGACGGTGTCGCCACCCACCACACCCACGATGTCGTGGCCAGCCGCCCGCAAGAGCGGGTCGAAGGCCTGCGGATGGGACGTGTCCAGATCAACGATGCCTATGCGCATCCCATCAACCCTATTCAGACGATCACTAATCAGCAATAGAGTTGGCCTAAACACCGCAACGCACCCGGTAACCGCACAGACCGCCGCGCACGCCACGTGGGATCGAGTATCTGCACCTCACCAGCGTTAGGCTCCGGAGTTGTCAATCACGCGAAAGGGGCGACCAGATGGCTCGAGGTCGCAAGGATCCAGGATCAGAAGACGTCACGATCGGAATCGTCGGCGCCGATGCCTTCGTGCACCGGATCGCCGACGTTGCCCGAAGCGACTCAGGTGGGCCACATCGGCTCATTACCGCCGCCTACGCCCATGAATCCGAGGCTCGCGAGAAAGCCCTGCGGATCGCCGGCGAGGTAGACGTGATCCTGTTCGCGGGCCCGCTCCCCTATGACATCGCCATGACCGGAGACCCGCTCCCGGTGCCGGCAACGTTCGTGCCCACCGGCGGCGTCGCGCTGCCCAACGCGCTCCTTCATGGCGCCATCACCCAATCCGTTGAGGTGCAGCGGGTCAGCATCGACTCGGTCTCCCAACGGCAGGTCCGCGAGACCTACGCCGAACTCGAGGTCGACACCTCCAGCGTGTACGTCATGGAGTATCACGAGTCGGTCACTCCCGATGAGTTCCTCCAGTTCCACCTGGAGCACTACAAAGCCGGACGCACCAGCGGCGCCATCACCACGGTCCCCTCGGTTGTCCAGGCCCTGCGCGAAGCAGAGGTACCCACTCTGTCGATGAGCGCCGCACCGCTGACCATGCGCAACGCATTGCGCACCGCGAGCCTGCTCGGCAGTGGCGCCCGGCACGAGGATTCACGCATCGCGATCGTGCTCGTTCAGCTTCCGGCCACCGCCCTGCCGCGGCGTACGAGCTCCTCAAACTACTGGTACCAAGAGTTGCGCTTGTCGCTGCACCGCGCCCTACTTCACGACGCACGCCGCATGGATGCCGCCGTCCTCAACCGAGACGAGCACGGCTACCTGGTCATCACCACGCTCGGCTCCCTGCGCGCGGGCACCGACAACCTCACCCGGGCCCCGTTCCTGCACACGATCGCCACCACCCTAGACATCGAAGCCGAGGTCGGCATCGGCTTAGGCCGCACCACCGCCGAGGCGGAAGAGCACGCCCAGTCCGCGGTCAACCTCTCCGCCGAGCGGCCTGGCGATCGCGCCTACCTACTCGGCCCTCAGGGCGGGCCGATCGCCTTACCCGCTAGGGCAGATGACGCCTCGCCGCCCCAGGATCGCAAGCCCGATCAGCACGATGACAACCTCCGCACGCTGGTGCACGCACTGGCGAAAGACGGCGAATCGAGCCGAATCGTCGACGCCGAAGCGGTGGCCAAGCTTCAGGGCGTAACCCTGAGAACCGCGCGCCGCACCCTGCACGGTTTGGTTCAGGCGGGCCTGGCCTGGCCGATGCCACCGGCCCGCTCCCAGAAGGTCGGCCGCCCACCGGTGCGCTACCAACTCTTGGACGAACGCATCACCGAAGAATCGTTCTGACCTGAACATAAATTGATTTAGGCATTGTCTGAATTGAGTCGATGCGGCAGGCTGTAGGGGTGACTGGAACCACAAACACGCCCCTGACCCTGTGGGTTGCCCCGAGCCCCGAAGGCGAAGACGCCGACTGGTCTCATTACGCCATTGAGGTGGTGCGGCACGCCGGTACCGCCTGCGAGGTCGCCTCACCGACCGACCCATTGCCCGACGCCGGAGTGCTGGTCGCCGAGGCCGCAGCCGCCGGCGACCGGATCGACGAGTTGCTCCGATGGGTGAGCGCGGGCAACGCCCTCATCCTGTCCGGCAACCCCGAGGGCCTTGCGGACCTCACCGGGTGCACCGCCGGGTCGACGCAGTCCACCACCAAGGTCACCTTCGCCAGCCACCCGCTCTGGACCGACGCTCCCCCGCCACTGCGCGCCCTGCACGCCACCGCGCTCACGCCGCTAGGCGATGACATCGCTGCCCTCGCTCACGACCAACACGGCTCCACCGTGGTCGCGGTGCGCGAACTCGGCAGCGGCCGTGTCATCACGTTTGGGGTCGACCTGTGGCTCACGATCGCCCGGATCCAACAGGGATTCTCGGTCACGGCCGATGGCGCCAGCGCCGCAGATGGAACAGCGCCGATCGAGGACGACATCCTCAAGGCCGAGGACGGGATGGCCCTGAGCCTGGATGAGGATCGCGCCCTCCCACCCGGCGAGCCGCCGGTCATCGAGGACTACACCCACACCTACCCGCCACCGTGCGCGGTGCCGATCTTCGATCAACCACACGCCGATTGGTGGCGCGCCGCATTCCTCCAGAGCCTGTGGCACGCGCTGGATGCCCAACGATCAACCCCCGTATGGCTCGGGTACTGGCCAGCCGGAATCGACGCCGTCGCGCACATGTCCCACGACGCCGACGGGAACAAGACCGAGCAGGGCGAGGCGGCCTTGGACGCGTTCGCCGAGGCGGACGTCAAAGTCACCTGGCACCAAGTGTTCCCCGGCGGGTACGACCCGCAAATCTATGAGCGGGTCACTACCGAGGGCCACGAACAGTCGCTGCACTACAACGCGATGGCCGATGCCGACCTGGCCCACTGGGGCTGGCCGCAATTCCGCGCCCAGTACGCCTGGGCGCAAGCCGTCAGCGGCCACGACCGGATCGTCTCCAACAAAAACCACTACACCCGCTGGGAGGGCTGGACGGAGTTCTACACCTGGTGCGAGCGCGTCGGCATCCAGATCGACTCCTCGCGAGGACCGAGCAAGCAGGGCTCGGTTGGCTTCCCCTTCGGATCCGCCCACGTGTCCTTCCCGCTGGCCCCCAAGGGCAGCTCGGACACCTTTCACGACGTCCTCAACCTGCCGCTACACACCCAAGACCTGGCCTGGGCCAGCCACGCCAGCGTCCGGGATGTCATCCTCGACGGCGCCGCCGCCGTGCACGGGGTGGCACACTTCCTTTTCCACGGCCCACACCTACACCTGCGCCCGCTGACCCGCGCAGCCTGCATCGAACTGGCGGCGCAGGCGCGCCGGCGTGGCATGCCGTGGTGGACGGCCGAGCAGATCAGCACCTGGGAGCGTCAGCGCCGCTTAGTGCAGGTGCGGATTACGCAGGACGACGGCGGAGCCGACCTCATCGTGCAATCCAACAGCTCGGTCGATGGTGCGGCCGTGTTGATCGGAGACCCCGACCTGGTGCCCGCGGACTCCTCGGTGACCTACCACAGGGTCCACCGCCACGGGCGGGAATTCACCGAACTCAGCCTCGACCTTCCGGTAGGTCAAAGCACGTGGCGCCTGACGCGCTAGGCGAACGCCAGACCCTACTTCTCGGAGCGGACCGCACCGAGATCACCCCACCCGCGACGGTGCCGCTTGCCGGCTATGCCGCGCGCTCCGACCTCCCACCGGCCGCCGATGTTCTGGCCCCGTTGCACGTGCGCACGTTGGCGATCGGGGCCAACGACCCGATCGCTCTGGTGAGCGCCGACCTCCTGTGGTGGGGGGACGACGTCGTCGAGCGGGTCAAGAAGGCACTGCCGCCGACCCTGCACCCCGACCGACTGGTGCTGCACGCCACTCACACCCACTCCGGACCCCAGACCGCGGGGTACATGACGCCCGCACTGGGGCGCCCTGACCCCGACTATCTCGACTTCCTCATCCACCAGACCGTCGCCAGCATCGAGCGCGCACTTGACCTCCGTGTGCCGGTGCGAGCCCGCCGCGGGGAGGCACGCTCCAGCGCCGGTGTCGACCGCAGGTGGGCCCGCGGTCGCGGCGAGCTGCCGCCCTCGCCCATCGATGACCGGTTGACCTACACCGAGTTCGTCGATGCTCACCGGCGGCCGGTCGCGGCGTGGGTGCACTTCGCCTGCCACCCCGTGCTGCACCACGGCAACGCCGTCACCTCCGACCTCGCCGGGGCGCTGAGCACCGCTCTCGAAGCGACGCTCGCACCGGTCGCGTTGTACCTGCAGGGCTGTTGCGGAGACGTCAACCCGGCACGGTACGACGACGAGGGCTCGTTCCATCACGGGGGTCAAGATCTCATCGACGACTTCGCCTCCGGGCTGCTGGCGAGCAGCCGGCAGGCGCACGCGGCCGCTGCCGACGCCGGGGACCCCGCCGTCGCGTTGCACCGGGCAAACCTCGACCTGCCTTTGGCGCCCGCGCCGACACCGGATGAGGTGCCGCCGGACGCACCGGCTTACCTGCGCCAATGGTCGGCACTGATGATGCAGCGCCCGCGAACCGTTGCGACCCTGCGGCTGCACCGAATCGACCTCACCACCGGTCTACAACTTCTGGGATTGTCCGGAGAACCGGTCAGTGAATACGGCAGATTCGTCTCCGACATTACTTCTGGGCGCGCCTTGGCGCTGGGCTACACCGGGGGCATGACCACCTACCTCACCACTGCCGAACAAATCGGTCAGGGCGGGTACGAGCCGTGCCAGGCACCATGGTATTTCGGCATGCCTGCGGCGTTAGCGACCGACGCCGAGGCCACCATCAAAGACGCGATCACCGCCCTCACCCAGCGCTGATCTTCCGGCGAAATCGTCACACGGCCGTAACACAGCACCATTGACGCAGGTCACATTCATGGCATAACGTCAGGGCAGTAACGCCTTTTCGGACAGCCGTAAATAGCGCCCCTGTTGCGGGTTTCGCTCAGCGAGGAGTTTCACATGATGACCCACTCCCATTCCACGCAGGCCACAAGAGTCCATCGGCGCCGTCGCACGCGAGTGGCTGCGCTCGTGGCCGCCGGATCCCTCATGCTCGCCGGCTGCGGACTGTTCGATGACGGCGGCGGCGATGACGGCGGCAACGGCGGCAATGGCGACCCGGAGGCCGAAAGCGGCGGCAGCATCACGGTACAGCTCACCAACTTCGCCCACATCGACCCGCAAAGCATCACCTTCGGAATGTGGCTGGTGCAGATGGGCCTGCTCGAAGGCCTGGTCCTACAAACCCCCGACGGCACCGACGTGCGCCCCGGAATGGCCGACGAATGGGACGTCAGCGACGACGGCCTCGAGCACACCTTCCACATCCGCGACGGCGCGAGTTGGTCCAATGGCGAACCCGTGACCGCCGAGGACTTCGTGTGGACCTACCAGCGGCTGCTCGACCCCGATCGCGGCCCCGGCGGGGTGACCACCGAGGCCTCCTCCTACCAAGCCCCCTTGGGAATCGAAAACGCCACCGCCTACAACACCGGTGCCCTGGATGACTTCGATGAGGTCGGCATCGAAGCCGTCGATGATCAAACTCTGGTCTTCACCCTCGAGGCCCCCAACCCCGGCTTCGTCATGGGCATGACACACCCTTCGATGCTGCCGCTGAACCCCGACGCGGTGCAGGGCGATGACAACTGGCAACAGCCCGAGAACTGGGTCGGCAACGGCCCGTACAACCTCACCGATTGGGTCGCTAACTCCAGCATGGTGTTGGAGTCCAACCCCGAGTACTGGGACGCCGAGAACGTCGCACTGGACAGCATCAACGTCGAGCTGATGGAGCAAGGTGCGATCAGCACCACCGTCCCTTATGAGAACGGTCAGGTCGATATTCAGGGCCTGGGCGAACCCGCCGATATCTCCAGGTTCATGGCCGATCCGGAGCTCAGCGAGCAGGTCAACCTGCTCGAGAACTCCGGGACCAGTTACCTCGCCGTGCTGCACAGCGAAAACACGCTGCTGGAGGATCCCGAGATCCGCTCGGCGCTCAGCCTGGGTCTGGGCCGTGAACAGATCGCCGGAATCAGCGAGATCACCGAGCCGGCCTCCACCCTGGTCTCACCGATCACCCCGGACTGGAGCGATGACATCGCGGCACACGATGACATGACCAGCGAGGCCGCTATCGAAGAAGCCCAACAGATGCTCGCCGACGCCGGATATCCCGATGGCGAAGGCTTCCCCACCCTGAAGCTGCTAGCCGGATCGGACTTCCCACAGCTCGACGTGATCGTGGACATGATGCAGACCAACCTTGGCATCACCATGGAAAAGGACGTCGTCGAAGTAGGCGTCTACGTCGAACGGCGCGCCGAACTCCACGACGAGAACTATGTGGGCTTCTGGTACGGCTCATTCTCCGGCGTCAGCACCTGGCCCTACCAGGTGGAGCAACTCTGGGGACCGGAGTTCGTTCAGCAAACGTCTTTGGGCGCCGATGCCTACGGCGAATACCTGGATCTGAACACCGACGATTCCCTGAGCCCCAGTGATCGCAACACCCAAATCGCCGAGCTCTTGGATTCCGAAGCCTCCGAGGAAGCCAATGCGTTCGTCGATGGCGTCAACGCGGCCAAAGACACCGTCGATGAAGCCGAGCAGCACGTCGCGTTGCAGCAGGCCGCAGCGCACCGGGAAGCCGCCGAAGTATTCATTCCCCTGGTCTGGAACAGCACGGTGGTGATCGCTCAACCGCGAGTCCAAGGGCTAGAGCTCCGCGCCCAGGCCGACCGGTACTACTTCAAGGACCTATGGGTCGACGAAGACGCGGAGTGACCCGATGGTGATGTTCATCGTGCGGCGACTCGTGCGCATGCTCGGGTCACTGATCGTGGTCTCGATGCTGGCGTTCACGCTGCTACAGATGGCGCCGGGCAACTTCGCCGATATCCAGCGGGCCTCCTCGGGGGCCACCGGGATGGCCGGTGCCGACATGCAGACCGTCGCCGGCGAGTTCGCCACCCGGTACGGCGAGGACGTCCCCGCGTGGCAGCAGTACCTCATCTTTATGCGCGGCGCCCTCACCTGGGACCTTGGCCCCTCCTACCGGTACCCGGCACAGAACGTGGAGGACTTGATCGCGCAGGGCTTCCCGGTTTCGGCCACCCTCGCGGTCCTGGCCACGCTGCTGGCGCTGGCGATCTCGATCCCGGTCGGCGTTATCGCCGCCCTGCGGCAACGCAGCTTCGTGGATACCGGCTCGATGTTTGTTCTCACCTTGGGCCACGCGCTGCCCAGCTACCTCACCGGCGTGTTCCTGGTGCTGATCTTCGCCGGTTGGCTCAACGTCCTGCCAGCCGCCGGCTGGTCGGGGCCACAGAACTTGACACTCCCCGTGATCGCCCTGGCCGTCGGGCCGCTGGCGGTGCTCGCCAGATACGTGCGCTCTTCGATGCTGGAAACGCTGCGCGAGGAGTACGTCACCGCCGCGATCGCTAAAGGCGGTCGCCGCAGCGTGGTGATCCGCAAGCACGTGCTGCGCAACTCCCTCATCCCCCTGGTCACCGTCTGCGGCCCGATGTTGGCGTCCCTCATGACCGGGACGGTGTTCATCGAAACGATGTTCCGGATCCCCGGCCTGGGGCTCGCGTTCACCCAAGCCGCGACCAGCCGGGATATGCCCCTGCTGATGGGCACCACCTTGTTCTTCGCGATCATCCTCATGGTCACCAACCTCATCGTCGACCTCATTTACGGCCTCCTCGATCCGCGCGTACGCGCAGAAAGTGGGCGTTCCTCCCGTGGCAACCGAAACCGCCGCAAGCCGGCCATCACCGACCCCAAAGCAGGCGAAGGCGAAGGGAGTGGGACCGTGGTCCCGAGCATGGGCTAGGTTTCGCCGCAACCGGATCGCGTTCATCAGCCTGTGGGTCGTGGTGGTCCTGGCGTTGGTTGCGCTCCTGGCACCGGTGATCGCCCCTTATGGCTACGCCGAAACCAATTACGACACCACGCTGGCCCCGATCGGAACCCCCGGGCACCTGCTCGGCACCGACCTGCTCGGCCGTGACATCCTGTCCCGACTGATCTTCGGGTTCCGCACCGCGCTGCTCGTGGCATTCGTGGCCGAGGTGCTCTCGGTGATCGCGGCACTGCTGGTCGGCGTCACCGCCGGTTATAAGGGCGGCAAGGTCGAATCGCTGCTGATGGCCGCGACCGACGTGATGTACGCCTTTCCCGGCTACCTGTTCGCGGTGCTGCTGGTGACGGTGTTCGGCCGCAGCTTCTGGTCGGTGATGCTCGCGATCGCGATCGCCGGTTGGGTCACCCAGGCCCGGCTGATGCGCGCCCAGGTGATGACCATCAAGAAGCGTGACTTCGTTGAGGCCGCGCAAGGGATGGGCGCCTCCGGCCCCACCATCGCCACCCGATACATCCTGCCCAACGCCATCGGCCCGCTGCTGGTCACCACCAGCTTCGCGGTACCGGCCGCGATCACCACCGAAGCTGGACTGTCCCTGCTGGGTCTGGGCATCGCGGACATGCCCTCCTGGGGCGCCATGATCAACGAAGGGGTCAGGTACGCCACCTCCATGCCGCACATGGTCATCTCCCCCGCGATCGCGTTCGCGCTCACTCTGCTCGCTTTCACCTGGATCGGTGACGGCATCCGCGACGCCTTCGACGTCACCTCCGAGGAGTCCTGATGCGCGCCTCACGCTCCGAACCCTTTTCCGGGCCCCTGCTGCAAATCGAGAACCTCACCACCGGATTCAAGCGGCTCGACGGCTCCACCTTCACGGCGGTCGACGGCGTCGACCTCACCTTGGAGCGGGGTCGAGCGTTGGCGATCGTTGGGGAGTCCGGCAGCGGCAAGAGCGTCACCATGCGTTCGATGCTCGGCCTGTTGCCCAAGAACGGCAGGATCTTGGATGGCACGGCACTCTTTCAAGGCAAGGACCTGCTGACCGCCTCCGAGCGCTCGATGCGATCGGTGCGTGGCAAACAGATCGGCATGGTCTTCCAGAACGCGATGGAGGCCCTGAACCCCACGATCTCGGTGGGAAAGCAACTGTGTGAGGCGCTCACCTGGCACCGCCTGTGCTCGAAGTCCGAGGCGAAAGCCCGGGCGATCCGAACGCTGGGCGATGTGGGCATCAACGAACCCGAGCGCCGGTTCTCGATGTTCCCGTTCCAGTTCTCCGGTGGCATGCGCCAACGGGTGATGGTGGCGATGGCGCTGATCGCCGAGCCCGACCTGATCATTGCCGACGAGCCGACGACGGCCCTGGACGTCACCGTGCAAGCTCAAGTTCTAGATCTGCTGGCAGACATCAAAGACCGAGGCACCGGAATGATCATGGTCACCCACGACCTCGGGGTGGCCCGCCGGTTCTGCGAGGACATGGTGGTGATGAACTCGGGCAAGGTGGTGGAGTCCGGCGATATCACCACAGTCCTGGACTCCCCCACGCAGGACTACACGAAGATGCTGCTCTCGGCGACCCTCGAGGTAGGCGACGTCTCACAGCGCCCGGCGACCCTCGCCGTCGAGAACTCCGAGTCCAGGTCCGCACCTGCGGACACCGGTTCGGAGCTGCTCATTGCTACCAACTTGAACAAGACCTTTGACACCTCGGCCGGGCAGGTGCACGCGGTGAACGATGTGTCTTTGGCTATCGCCGCTGGTACCACCCTTGGCCTGGTCGGTGAGAGCGGGTCGGGTAAGTCCACGGTCGCGCGGCTGGTGATGGGGCTGCAGAAGCCCGACTCCGGGCAGGTGCTTGTGGACGGCAAAGAGATTCACGGCGCCGGGAACTCCACGATGCAGATGGTCTTTCAGAACCCCTACGGCTCCCTGATCCCGCAATACACCGCGGGCACCAACATCACCGAGGCGATGCGGTTGCAGGACATCGGCACCAAGGCCTCGCGGCGCGAACGCGCCGCTGAGTTGTTGGAACTGGTGGGATTGAGCGCTGAGGACGCCCTGAGATACCCGCAACAGTTCTCCGGGGGTCAGCAACAACGGATCGCCATTGCCCGGGCGCTGGCGCCGGAGCCGGAGGTGCTGGTGTGCGATGAGCCGACGTCGTCGCTCGATGTGTCGATTCAGGCTCAGATCCTCGCGCTCCTGGAGGAGATTCAGGGCCGCCTGGGGGTCGCGGTGCTGCTGATCTCCCACAACCTGGCGGTGGTGGAGAAGATGTCGGACCACGTCGCGGTGATGCGCAACGGTGAGATCGTGGAGCAGGGCACCCGGGAGCAGGTGTTCTCCTCCCCCACCCACCCGTACACCTTGCGACTCATCGAGGCCATCCTGCCGGTGCGCTCGGCGGCCTAGTTGGCCTTACCCGCGCGCCGGTAAGGGTTGGCCCCACCCCCGCGCCAGCAAGAGTTAGCCCCACCCGCGCGCGGCAGACCTAGCCTCCGGTGGCTGCCCGGTGCACCTTAACGAGCGCATCGGCGATGTCTTGAACGTCGGCCGATGAGTAGTTCTCGTTCCACCCGATGGTCAGCATCCGGGAATTGATGAGCTCCTCGGTGGTGGGGCACAGCCCCGGGCTGTAGTCCGGTACCGAGTCCGCTGGCGGAGACGTCAGCGGGTACCCCGAGGCACCGAACGTGCGCTTGTCGGCTAGCATCGGGGTGAGGTACAGCGGGCGTTCGATGTACCCACCGTTGGCGGGGATGCCCTCGGCCTTGAGTGCGCGGGCGTACCACTGCGCGGCGGCGCCGGCGGCGTCGGGGTCGAAGAACAAGGGGTAGAGCCAATACGCCATGCCATCCGGGTCCGCCGCGCTCACCCCGGCGAGCTCGGCAACGGTGTCGGTGAGCGCCTCGGCGCGCTCCCGACGTGCTGCCACTACTGCGGCCAGCCTGGTCAGTTGCACCCGCGCCACCGCCGCGGCCAATTCGGTCATCCGGTAGTTCAGCGAGAAGAACAGGTGGGTGCGTTCGTCGGTGTCCCTGGGCCAGGCCTTGTCGGCGAACAACCTGGCGCGGCGAGCCAGGCCAGGATCGCTGCTGATGGTGATCCCGCCGTCGCCGGCGCTGATGTGCTTGGACTGCTGCAGGCTGAAGCAGCCCAAGTGACCTACAGTGCCGGCCAGCGCGCGCTGCGGTCCAACGGTGGTCAGATAGGCCTGCGCACAGTCCTCGATAAGGACCAGGCCATGAGCATCGGCAAGTTCCCGGAGTTCGATCACCGGTGCGGCCTGTCCGAACAGATGCACTGCGATGATCGCCTTGGTTCGGGGCCCGATCAGTGCCGCCACGCTCGCGGGGTCGATGTTCCCGCTGTTGGCCTCCACGTCCGCGAACACCGGCACCGCGCCGGCGGCCAGGATCGGCAATACCGTTCCGGCGTCGGAGAGCCCGGTGGTGATGATCTCATCGCCCGGTTCGGGGTTGACCGCGGCCACCGCCAAGTGAATCGCAGAGGTTCCTGAGGAGGAAGCCACGGCGTGGGGCACGTCGTAGTACTGCGCGAACTCTTGCTCAAAGGTGCGCGTTACCTGCCCGACGGTGGAGTTCAGTTGGCCACTGCGCAGCACCTCGATCACGGCCTGCTCTTCCTCCGGTCCGAAGGTTCGCCCAGCGGCGTTCGAAACGCTGGCGAAGGGTGTGGTCCGGATGGGCGTGCCACCGTCCAGTGCGAGGTGCGATGTCATCGGTACTCCAAGGTCCGTGCGGGCAAGATCTCGACTGTCTGCAATTTTGGCGTTAGCCTAATGGATAATCAGACGCGCCGAAAAGAGGACCATGTCTCACTCGACCCTCGCCATCGACGGTGGATCGCCAGAATTGGCGGGCCTGGAGCCGTTTCCACAGTGGCCGCAATTCACCGATGAAGAAGAGCAAGGGCTGCTCGGCGTGCTGCACTCCGGCGCGTGGGGCAGCACCCACGGCCAGGAGGTCGCAACCTTTGAGCGAGAATTCGCCCAGGCCCAAGGAGCCGAACACGCAATCGCGCTCAGCAACGGCACCCTAGCCATCGTCGCGGCGCTTCGGGCCGCCGGCGTTGGTGTGGGCGATGAGGTCATCGTCCCGCCCTACACATTCATCGCCACAGCCTCAGCGCCCCTGTTCCTGGGCGCGATCCCGGTGTTCGCCGACGTCGACCCCAGCACGCATTTGCTGGACCCGGCGGCGGCGGAGGCAGCGATCACTCCGCGCACCAAGGCCATCATCCCCGTCCACCTGGCTGGCAACGTCGCGGATATGACGGCGTTCGCCGAGATCTCCTCCACCCACGGCGTCGCGATCATCGAAGACAGTGCCCAAGCGGTGGGAGCCGCGTGGGAGGGCCGCGGAGTTGGCACCTTCGGCGCCTCGGGCACGTTCAGTTTCCAGTCGTCCAAGAACATCACCGCCGGCGAGGGCGGGATTGTCACCACGAACGATCCACAGATGGCTAATGCCCTTTACCCCTTGGTGAACGTGGGCCGCGTCCCCGGCGGCGGCTGGTATCAACACGATTCGGTGGGCTACAACCTGCGTCTCACCGAATTCCAGGCCGCGGTGCTCCGCCCACAGTTGCGCCGGCTGGCTCACCAGCAGGAGGTTCGGGAACGCAACGCCCTAGCCTTGACCGACCAACTCGCCGAGGTTCCCGGCGTGCACGTGGCACCCTCGGACCCACGGGTCACGCACGGGCGACACCTGTTCATTTTTAGGGTCCCCGGACTACCCGGCGGCCGGGATGCGGCCGTGGCCGCGTTGGCCGCCGAAGGCGTCCCTGCTCCCTCCACGGGCTATGTGCCCTTGCACCGCAATCACGCGGTGCTCTCCGAAAGCGCTGTATTGGCCGAACGACTGGGTCTGCAGGTACCCAGCTACGAGTGCCCCCACGCCGACGTCGTGGCATCGGACACCATCTGGCTCCCGCAAACGGTGCTCCTGGGCACCGAGCAGCAGGTGCGCGCGGTGGGCGCGGCGATCGGCAAGGTCGTGCGCGCAGGCGGCGGGCAATGAGCGCACGGCAAGTAGCACGCGGCGGTAGGCGATGAGCGGCGCCAGCGAGCCGCGCTCGGCGCCGGCACGGGTAGGAATCCTCGGGTTGGGCAGTATCGGCGCGTCCCACGCCCAGGCCCTGGCCGAGTTACCCGAGCGGGCGCAGGTAGTAGCGGTTTCGGGTGGCGGCTCCAGCGATGTTCCCGGGTGGCCGGGCGCCCGCCGGGAATCACCTGAGGGCCTGTTGGCAGCGCGCGACCTGGACCTCCTGGCCATCGCCAGCCCCAGTGAACTTCATGCCGAGCAGGCGATCGCCGCCATGGAATCGGGCATAGGCGCAGTGGTCGAGAAGCCGATCGCCACCACCACCGACAGCGCCACTGCCGTTTTGCAGGCCGCACGCCGGAGCGGGGCCGGGCTGTACCCGATAGCCCAGCGCCGCCTGGAGGAACAACATGTCGCAATCCTCGACCTGCTCGACGCAGGCGATCTGGGCGAACTCATCCTGGCCGAGGTACTGGTGCACTGGCATCGCGACGCCCAGTACTACGCCGCCGCACCCTGGCGCCAACAGGCACCCGGTGGCGGCTCGATGATGAATCAGGGCCTGCACTCGATCGACATGCTCAGCGCAGTGCTGGGTCCGGCATCTTCCGTCTGTGCCCACGTCGCCACGCTGGGCAACGGAGGCCAGGCCGAGGACACCGCCGTGGTCAGCGTGCAGGCCACCTCCGGGGCGTTGGGGGCGATCGTCACCTCCACCGCGACTCCCCCGGGTGACCCGGCGCTGCTGACCCTGCGCACCACCAAGGGCGTGATCGAGCTATCCCACACCGAGGTCACCAGGTGGGAGATCGACGGCGTGGCGGCGCCCGCGGCGCGGTCGAACGTTGCCGCCGGGTCCGGTGACCCGAAAGCGATCGGGATCGCCGGCCATGTGCAAGCCTGGGATGACATCCTGACCGCGTGGGGCACGGCGAACCAGCCGGCCGTCACGGGCCTGGACGCCTGGCGCACCATCGCCCTGATCGATGGCGCCTACACCAGCGCGGCCACCCGCCAGCATGTGACCATTCCGCAGGACCCAGCATCGAACGACCCAGCAGCGCAGGACCTAGCGTCCAAGGACCTGGCGTCGAAGGACCGCGCATGAAGGTCCTCATCGCCGGGATGGCTCACCCGCACGTGCAATACGTGTTGGACGAATGCGAGCGCCGCGAGGGTGTGCACCTGGTCGCCACCACCGATCCAGACCCCGAGCAGCGGCAACGCTGGACGCCCCCAGGCACTCCCACGTTCGCCGATCACGCCGACGCGCTGGATCGGTACCGGCCCGACGTCGTCGCCGTTTTTGCTCGTTACGGTGATCGGGGCGCGATCGTCACCGACGCGCTGGCCGCCGGCGCGCACGTGCTGGCCGATAAGCCACTGTGCACCACGTTGGCCGATCTCGACCGGATCGAGACCGCCGCTGCCAACGGGCCGCACGTCTCGGTGATCTTCGAAAAGCGTTGGTACCCCGAAACGCGCACCGTTCGCCGGCTGCTGGACTCCGGCGACCTGGGTGACCTCACCCTGATCGCGGCCACCGGCCCACACAAGGCCAATCTGGACACCAGGCCACCGTGGTTCTTCACCGCCGACGGTTACGGGCACGTCCTGGGCGACCTGCCGGTCCACGACATCGACCTCACCTTGCTGCTCGGCGGCGCCACCCACGGCACGGTTCTGGGCGCCAGCCCGCCGCCGAGCCAGCCACAGTATCCACACTGGCACGACGCCGGGGCGCTGCTGCTCAGCACCGACCGAGTCACTGCGAGCATCGAGGCGCATTGGCAATGGCCGCGCAGCTCCGATGTGCACGGCCGCTATCAGATGCGCCTGACCGGAACCAAAGGGGTCGCCGAACTTGACTGGGCCTATGGCCAGTTGAGCGTCCATACCCACGACAGCGTGCTGTACACCCCCGATCTGGACCCCGGACTGCGTCCGGCCCAGCAAGCGTTCGACGCCTTCGAAGCCTCAGCAGTTCCGGAGGTGGACACCCAGGCCTCGATCACCGCGACCCGGGTGGCCCTGCTGGCTGCCGCGAGCGCCACCGACGGCACCCCGCGTGTGTTCTAGCGATCCCACACCCTTCAGATGAGAGAGGCCACCCCACATGAGCGCAACGGAGACCGGCTCAGCGATGCTGGACACCCTGCAGCAGCGGCTCACCGAACCCAGTGATGCCCTCATCGCCGACCTGGCGCAACTCCAGGGTGATCTGGTGGTGGTGGGCGCGGCCGGGAAGCTAGGGCCCAGCCTCGTTGGCCTCGCGACCCGAGCCCTGCGTGCGGCGGGAAACCCGGCCAGGGTCTATGCGGTCTCCCGGTTCAGTGATCCAACCTCTGCCGAGGTCATCGACACCGCCGGTGGTGTCCCGGTGCCCGCCGATATCAGCGATCCCCGTGCGCTCGCCGACCTGCCCGATGCCCCGAACGTGGTCTACCTGGTGGGCGCGAAGTTCGGCTCCACCGGCGCCGAGGCCAATACTTGGTACACCAACGCCTTCCTGCCAGGAATCGTGGCGCACCGCTACCCCGGTGCCCGGTTCAGCGCGCTATCCACCGGCAACGTCTACCCCTTCACCGCTCCCGGCTCCGAACCGACCGAGGATGATCCGCTCGGCCCCGTCGGTGAGTACGCGATGTCGTGCCTGGGCCGCGAACGAGTGCTGGAGGCCGCGACCGCGCGTACCGGCTCCCCGCTCAGCCTGATCAGGCTGAATTACGCCGTCGAGATGCGTTACGGGGTGCTGGTTGACCTCGCCAGCGCTATCCTCGCCGGCGATCCGATCGACGTCAGCACCGGGTACGTCAACATCGTGTGGCAGGGGTTCGCCAACGAGGTGACGTTGCGCGCCCTGCTGCATGCGGGCACACCGCCGGTGGCCCTGAACGTCACCGGCACCCAGACGCTGGCCGTGCGGGACCTGGCCACCGACCTGGCCGCCCGACTAGACCGGGAGGTGGGGTTCACCGGCACCGAAGCCCCGACCGCGCTGCTGTCCGATGCCAGCCGCTGTGCTGAACTCTTCGGTGAGCCCGCCATCGACGTCTCAGAGCTCATCGAGCTCACCGCGCAGTGGCTGGGTGACGGCGGCCCGGTGCACGGCAAACCCACCGGTTTTCAGCGCCGAGACGGGAAGTTCTGATGACTAGTTTCCAGGTGCGCACCTCCCCCGCGGTGGACCTGTTCCGCGCCGGCGGCGTCATCCCCGCCCATCCGCTCGCACTGACAGCCGAGGGCAGCATCGACGAGTCCAGGCAGCGGGCGCTCACCCGCTACTACGTCGAATCCGGTTCCCTGGGCATCGCGGTGGCGGTGCACACCACCCAGTTCGCGGTTCATGAACCGAGGCGGGGCCTGCTGCGCCCGGTGCTGGAACTGGCCGCACTGACCGCCGCAGAGTACCCCCGGCGTGACCTGGTGCTGGTGGCCGGGATCAGCGGACCCACCGACCAGGCGGTCGCCGAGGCCGAACTCGCACGCGAGCTCGGCTACGACCTGTGCCTCCTGGCTCCGCACGGCGTCGGTGATGCCGATGAGGCGCAACTGATCGACCGCGCGCGGCTCGTGGGTGAGGTGCTCCCGGTGATCGGGTTCTACCTGCAGCCGGCCGTCGGCGGCCGGTACCTCTCCCGGGACTTTTGGCGCCGCCTGGCCGACGTCGAGTCAGTAGTTGGCATCAAGGCCGCACCGTTCGATCGGTACGCAACCCTCGACGTCGTCCATGGACTTGCGCAGTCCGATCGAGGTGCGGATGTGGCCCTGTACACCGGCAACGACGACCACATCGTGATGGACCTACTCACCTCCTTCCCAACCGCTTCGGGACGATCGACCGACGTCGTCGGCGGACTCCTCGGGCAATGGGCCGTGTGGGTCAAGCAGGCGGTGCGGGTGATGGATCTGGCCCGGAGCGCCAAAACCGGAGACGATGCGGCACTTCGTGAACTCCTGGCGATCAACCCCGCACTCACCGATGCAAACGGGGTGTTGTTCGACGCCGTGAACAACTTCCGCGGCTGCATCCCCGGCGTCCATGAGGTGCTTCGCCGTCAGGGACTGCTGGCCAACATGGTTTTCCTGGAGGACTCAGAACGACTGTCACCAGGGCAGATGGCGGAGATCGACCGGGTGCTGTCCGCCTACCCATTCCTCACCGACGACGACTTCGTCGCCGAGCACCTCGATCGCTGGATGCAGTAACTCAATCACTGGAGACGATCATGCACGTCGCAGACTGGCTCGTTCTAGCTGGGTACTTCTTTGTCATGGTCGCGATCGGCCTGTGGGCAAAGTCGCGAGTGAAGGACTCCAAGGACTTCTTCGCGGCCGGCGGCAAAATGCCGTGGTGGCTGTCCGGGGTGTCCCACCACATGTCCGGGTACTCCGCCGCGGTGTTCGTTGGCTACGCGGCGATCGCGTACGTCGAGGGTTTCGTGCTGTACATCTGGTGGGCGCTGGGTATCACGTTCGCGATGGTGATCGGGGCGTTCGTGTTCGCCCCGTTGTGGCCGCGACTGCGCCAACGACTGGGCATCATCTCCCCCTTGGAATACCTCAAGGTGCGGTTCAACACCCCCACCCAGCAGTTGTTGGCGTGGAGCGGAACGGTGCTCAAGGTATTCGACGTCGCCGCCAAGTGGGCCGCCACGGCGATCCTGTTGGAGGTGTTCGCGGGCGTGCCGATGGTCTGGGGCGTGCTCCTCACCGGCGCCGTGACCCTGGTGTACTGCACGATCGGAGGCATCTGGGCCGACGCCTTGACCGACACCGGACAGTTCCTCATCCAGTTCGTGGCCGGCATCGTCATGTTCTTCGCGACCATCTCCGCCTTGGGCGGCGGGGTATCGCAGATCTGGGAAATGTGGGACCGGCTCCCGGAATCCAATAGCGCACCGTTCTCCGGCCAGTACACCTTGCTGTTCGTCATGGTCTACCTGCTGATCAACACCCTGTCCTACAACGGCGGCACCTGGAACCTGGCGCAACGGTTCATCTCCTCCCCCACCGGCAGCACCGCCCGCAAGGCGGCCCTGCTCTCCGCTGGCCTGTACCTGGTGTGGCCGCTGGTGATGTTCTTCCCGATGTGGGCTGCGCCGATCCTGCTCCCCGACCTCGCCGATCCCGAACAGTCCTACGCGTTGCTCACGCAGATGCTGCTACCCGCTGGCCTGGTCGGCCTGGTGTTGGCGGGCCTGTTCTCCCACACGATGGCGATGACCGGGTCCGATGCCAACGCGATTTCCGCCGTCGTCACCCGCGACATCCTGCCCGCGCTGTGGAAACGCCGAGGCCGCGTCACCACCCAAACCGAGCTGACGATAGGCCGGATCGCCGTTGCCACGTTCATCGCATTGAGCATGGCGCTGGCGCTCACCTCCGAATCCTTCGGTGGCGTGCTGGGCCTGCTGATCTTGTGGTTCGGGGGCTTGGTGGGACCGATCGCGGTCCCGATGCTGTTCGGGCTATTGCCGGTGTTCCGGCGCGCGGGACCCACGGCGGCGATCGCGTCTTGGGCCGTGGGCCTGGTGGTGTTCTTCGCTACCCGGTACGTCTTTGCCGAGCAGATCGAGAACCTGGCGCCCGATCAGGTCACCGCGGTTCAGGTGGGTGGCCCGGTGCTGTGTTCGATCATCACCTTCATCGCCCTGACGATCATCCGGCCGTGGCATAACGCGCAGTCCGATGAACTGCTGGACTCCATCAGCCAGGAGATCGACTCCGACGTCGTCTTCGGCGACAGTGGGGTGCCCGACGCGGGCAAGGGGTTGTAATGCCGCAGGAGCAGAAGCCGTTCGACCTGCGCACACACCTGCGCGATGGTGTCTTGGGCTGGTGGCAGGAGCACGGTCCCGATGAACAGCACGGCGGGATCTTCACGTGCTGGAACAACGCCGGTACCGAATTGGTGTCTACCGATAAGTACACCTGGTCCCAGGGGCGCTGGGCGTGGCTGACCGCCAGGGTCGCCACCCACGCCGAACTCGTCGGCGTTGATGCCCAGCGGTACTCCGACTACAGCGTGCGGACCTCGGAGTTCGTTGCCGACCACGCGCTGGCCGAGGATTTCACCACCGCCTACGTCACCACCGCCGCCGGCGAGCCGTTCGAACCCGAACCGGGAAGCGGGCTGCACACGAGCATATTTGCCGACATGTTCGCAGCGCTCGGCTTTGCCGGGACTGCCACCGTGGATCCGGGCGGGGGCTGGGCGGAGCTGTCGTTGTCGATGCTGCAACGAGCAGCGGCAGCGATCGACTCCGGCGACGTGCCCTCGGCGCCGTATCCGGTGCCGGCTGGGCACCGGTCCTTGGGGCTGCCGATGATCCTCATCGGGGTGGGCGAGCAGGTGTACCGGGCCACCGGATCCGACACCGCGAAACGGATTGTGGCCGGTGCCGGTCGCGACATTACCGAGCATTTCTTGCAGCTCGGTGACTCCGACGTCGCCGAGATGCCCACGCTCGATGGCACCAGCGGCTCCCTGTTGGCCAGGCACCGGACCCCTGGGCACATTCTGGAGCTCATGTGGTTTTGTCATCACGCCCGCGACCTGCTCACCGGCCCGCTCGCCGAGGCGGCAGTGTTGGCCGCGATCAGTGCCCGCGCGCTCAATATGGGCTGGGACCGCGCACACGGCGGCTTGCTGCGGTTCACCGACTCCGCTGGCGGGCTGCCTCGCGGCGACCTGCAGCACCACCCGTATGAGGACCTGGTGCGCGCCACCTGGGACACCAAGTTGTGGTGGCCGCACGCCGAGGCGATGTACACCGTTGAACTGATTTCCGATGCCGCCAACGACGCTGCCTTACGCGCCTGGATCGAACCGCTGACCACCTACACCCTGGCCACATTCCCCGATCCTGGCGGCAACGAATGGGTTCAGATCAGGGACCGTACCGGCGCCCCGCACAATGAAACGGTGGCACTGCCGGTCAAGGACCCCTTTCACATCGCCCGCTCTTTACTGTTATTGCTCGAACACCGAAAGGATGCCCATGCGCCAGACCATGCCGACCATTCACGTTCTTCCTGACGCCGACCAACTCGGCGTCACGGCCGCCCACGACATCGCCGAAGCGTTGCGCGCGGCCTTGGCGAGGCAGCCGGTGGTGCGGGTGATCTTCGCCGCTGCGGCATCTCAACGCTCCACCCTGGAGGCTTTGTCCGCCGCGCCGGACATCGACTGGTCCCGCGTGGAGGCGTTCCACATGGACGAGTATTTGGGGCTGGCGCCCGATGCACCGCAGCGATTCGCGCTGTGGTTGGGCCGCACTTTCTTCGACCGGGTGCCGCTGCGGGTGGCCCATCTCATCACCCCCGGTGATGACGCGCAGGCCACGGCGAGCGCCTACGCGGCCGAACTGGCTGCCGCTCCGATCGACATCGTCTGCCTGGGTATTGGGCAAAACGGCCACCTGGCGTTCAACGACCCGCCCGTCGCCGACTTCGACGACGAGCTGGACGTCAAGGTGGTGGAACTCGATCACACCTGCCGCAGCCAGCAGGTCGACGACGGCGAGTTCGCCACCTTCGACGACGTGCCCACGCACGCGATCACCCTGACCATTCCCAGACTGCTGCGGGCCGGGGAACTGTTTTGCATGGTGCCCGGTGAGGCCAAGGCGTGGGCGGTTGAGCGCGCCCTGAACGCTCCATTGAGTGAGGCGGACCCGGCAACCGCACTGCGCACACACCCCGCGGTGAGGTTGTACCTGGACACCCAGAGCGCGCCCCAGTGACATCCGATCGAGTGACATCAGATCCAGTGACATCACTCGTTGGTCGCGTTCCGGCGACGGGCCACATCCTCAGCGTCGAGGTTGACGGTGGGCTGGTGCGCTCGGTGACCGACCGTGGCCCGGGGTCCGACGAGCCCTGGATACTGCCCGGCCTCGTGGACCTGCAGGTGAACGGGTGGGCGGGGCACGATCTGAACTCCGACGACGTCACCCGCGGCGACGTCGTCGGCCTCACCCACGCCCTGCGTGCGGCCGGCACCACCACCTACGTGCCAACGGTCATCACCAACTCCCCCGAGCACATTCGCCACGCGCTAGCGACCATCGCCCGTGCGCGGGCCACCGATGAGGCCACCAAGACCGCGGTCCCGTTCATTCATCTGGAGGGGCCGTGGATCTCCGAGCAGGATGGCCCTCGAGGTGTGCACCCGGCGGCCGAGATCCGCGAACCGAGCCTGGGCGAGTTCGACGCCTACCAAGAGGCCAGCGGTGGGCTGATCTCTATTGTCACGCTCTCACCGCACACGCCCGGGAGCGCGGAGTTCATCGCCGCGTTAACCGCCCAGGGGGTGCGGGTCGCGATCGGGCACACGCACGCCAGCGGCGAGCAGATCCGGCAGGCCGTCGACGCCGGGGCCTGCCTGTCCACCCACTTGGGCAACGGGGCGCACCCCGTCATCGCCCGGCACCCGAACTACATCTGGGCGCAATTGGCCAACGATGGCCTCACCGCATGCTTCATCGCCGATGGTCATCACCTCGACAACGACACCCTGGTCTCGATGGTGCGGGCCAAAGGGGTGTCGCGCTCGGTGCTGGTCTCCGACTCCGTGGCCCTCGGCGGCCAGGAACCCGGTGAATACCGCACGAGCGTGGGCGGTCGCGTGGTGCTGGAACCTGGTGGCAAGCTGCGCCAGGCCGACTCCCCGTTGCTCGCCGGCGCCGCCGCTGCGTTATTTGCCGGGGTGCAGAACGCCGCCCGGGAGCCGCGGTTAGGGCTCGCCGCTGCGGTGCAGATGGCCGCCTCCAACCCCGGGCTGCTCACCGGCGGCGGCCGCATCGAACCCGGTGCGCCCGCCGCACTCCTGCGCCTATCACAAGACCTCGAGCTCTTGGACGTGTTTCCGGCGGGCACCTAGCCTGGGAGCACTGCCAAGAAGGTCACTTGGTGAGGTTCAAGTAGGCGATCCCCAGGGCGTGGGACCCTTGATCCGGAACCAGAGCTTGGTGTTCATAGATCGCCAGAACGTGGTCGTGGATGCCGGGTTCCTCATCAGCGAGCATCAGCCAGCGGGCGGCCTGCACGGTGTTCGCCGGCACCGCATCGGTGGTGCCATCCACCCGGAACCACGGGGTCTGGGCATCTCGGATGACGTTCTGGATATAGGTAGTGGCGAACCGGGCACGGTCGCTGGCCAGGTCTACCACTCCGGCACCGTGGGCGGCCTCGACGAACTCCAAGGAGATCGCGGCATGGCTGATGTCCTCCCATGAGGTGACCGCTCCGTAGAACGGGGTGTAAGTGGACAGGTCCTCCTCCACGCCATAGCCGCGGTAAATCTCCGAGTGCAGCGGCCAGTACCGCCACACGTAGGCTTCGCCGTCGCGCTCCAAGCACGATTCCAGGCTCCGCCAGATCGCTTCCACCCGCCGCCGGTACCGGGTTGAGCCGGTGATTCGGTAGAACTCGGCGTAGGTGGCACCCAGGGCATGGGATTGATTGAGGGGTTGCATCAGGCCGTCGAATGGAATCGGTGCACCGCGCGGCCAGCGGAAGTCCGCACGGCCCTCATCGTCAAAGTGCAGATCTGTATCGTGGTGGCGCATCGAGCGCATCACCTTGGGCCGCAGCCGAGCCGCAAAGGGGCGCCGGTGGGCCAGTGCGTCATCTTCCATGACCGTGCGGATGTACCGGGCCAAGGGGTAGCAGACCATGCCGGTGTGCACGGCGAAGGCGTAGAACTGCGGCTCGAAAGCGTGCTCGCCGCCAGCGAGTCGATCGGCGTCCTGGTGGTGCTCGCGCAGGTCCACTGCGGTCCAGCGTTGAGCGGCGGTGTACACCTGCGCCACCGCGTCCACCACGTAGTTATCGGAGCTCGGGTCCAGGCCGAGGCCGGTCAGGGTCTCGGTACTCGCCGGGTGGGTCAGTTCCAGGTCGAACGCGGCGCCGTCTGCGGCGGTCACGATGGCGAGCGCGTCGGCAGACGCGGTTCCGGCCCACCTCAATTGGATCCCCGGGCGACCATCATCCAAGGCGATGTTCGCGTGACCTGCGGTGTAGTTTCCCGATGCTCGCCAGACCGGGCCGGGCTTGCCGGTGTAGTCACTTACCCCGCGCGCCTCATCGGTGGTCGCATAGACGTGCCGGGCACGGTCCTGGAGCTCATCGAGGTACGTCTCATCGCCGTAACGCTCGAACATGATGAGCAAACTGAGCAGGTAGTACGACTCACCCCAGGCGTACAGCCCGGCTTCGTTGTGCTGGGCGTCGCGATCGAGGTAGGCCTGCCGGGCCACCTCGAAGGCCTCCGGTGAGGTGTAGTCCAGCAGCTCTGAACCCTGCGCGTACGCGGGCGGCGCTGAACCGGCGATGCTGATAGCACCGATACCCGCGGCGCCGAGCGCCCCAAGCATCATCGAACGGCGTGTGACTGGGGCGGGATAGGACATCTGGCACCTTCCAGGGTCGGACCTACCTTTATTAAGGTACGCCGAATTGATGGATATGCCTAGACCCTAATTATCCCCAACATGCGATTCAGGGTGCGGTCGACTCCATGTTCAGCCCGAGATCGGCGTGTAGCGACCGATACCTAGCGGTTCTGAGCTCCACGGCATAGGGCTCCATTTCGGGCATCTGCAACTTCCGCGTCACCGCGATCTCGGCCTCGATGTCATAGGGCACCCGGACAAACTAAACCCCGAACGTGCCGCCGTCCTCGCTCCCGAGGTCGCCTTCGATGATGACGTAGGCCGCGGTGGGCTCATCGAGGGAGTTACCCACGCTGCCGACGTTCACCAACATTCGGCCGCCCTGCGCTTCGAGGTACGTGTCATGAATGTCGCCGTAGAGCACCACATCCGGCGGTGGCCCATCGCCGGTCATTTCGGTGGCTTGGAACATGCCCTCGAACTGCTCGGCGGTGTGATGAAACATCACCCGGTAATGCGGGCTTTGGGCCGAGGCGTGATACATCCGCACCCGTCGGCCGCTGAGGATCACGTCGTGGCACAGCGGCAGCGTCGAAAGCCACTGCAGGTCCTCGTCGGTGAGTTCGTCGTGCCACCATTTCGCCGCCACCGGCCAGTCATCGCTGCGCTTTGCGATGTTGTCATCCCAGTTCCCACGCACCGTCACCACGCACCGGCGGCGGCTCACCCGCACAGCCTCCGAGCCCCGCGGGCCTTTGCCGATGACGTCCCCAAGGTTGTAAATCGTCTCGATCCCACGGGCCTCGATGTCTGCGAGCACTGCCTGCAGCGCGGTGACGTTGCCGTGAATGTCGGAGATGACGGCGATAGCCACTAGGCCTCCCGCGTTGCCCGGCGGACCAGCTCCAGCAACGCAGACCCGTAAGCCTGCGCCGGACTCTCGCCGTCGTAATCCACGACCGCACCATCCTCACCCTGCACGCTCACCCGGTAGCCCTGCGCGGTGCGCTCCAAGGACCGGAAGGTCCCGCCCAAGCGTGAGCGCAACTGGTCCTCACGCGGCAACCACAGCGCCTCATCCTGCGCCACTGTGTCCAGGGCCCACTCCGTGGTTCCGTTGAAGTGCAACACGGAGCCAGTCTCGAACTCTCGGGGTTCGATGACCATGTGGGACAGGATGAACAAATCTCCTTCGAAGGACTCGCCCTGGATCCGGAACTGGTCTCCCGCCGTCGGCTGCCAGGCCAGGCCAGCCTCAAGCAGTTGCGCCGCCAACTCATCGCTAATCAGGTCTTCTTCACCGCGTGCCATGTCTCGTTCCTACCTCACCAGCGCGCGCCGCGCATTCACTCGGGCGAAGATTCACCCAAATCCAACGCCTCGGGCCCCTGCTCCACCAGCACCCGGAACTGTGCGGCATCGAGAATCGGCAGCCCCAGCGCCTCCGCCTTACCGAGCTTGGACCCCGCTCCTGGGCCAGCCGCCACAAAGTCGGTCTTCTTACTGACGCTCGAGGCTGCCTTCCCACCGGCGGCCATGATCGCCTCTTGCGCTTCCTCGCGGCTGTAGCCGTCCAAGGACCCGGTAGCCACCACGGTGATCCCCGCGAGCACTCCCCCGGCGGCCGCCGCCGCGCCCGGGCCGGGGTGGTTCGGCACCGCAAAGGCAACGCCAGCGGCGGTCCAACTCTCAACGATCTCGTTGTGCCAATCCACCTCGAACCACTCGATGACCGCCTGGGCGATGATGTCGCCCACCCCGTCGACCGCCGCGAGCTCCTCGCGGGTGGCACCCCGAATCGCGTCCAACGAGCCGAAGTACTGTGCCAGCGCCCGGGCCGCGACCGGTCCCACGTGCCTGATGTTCAACGACACCAATTGCCGCCACAGATCCTTGGTCTTGGCCTTCTCGAGCTCCTCCAGCAGCTTGACCAACTGCGCGCTGGGCTCGATGACGCGGTGATCCTTCTTGAGCCCCCGAGCGCGCCGCTCGCTAGCATCCAGACCCTCGGCCTGCGGCGGATAGTCCAACCGGACCTTCTGAAACGGCATCCGCCGGCGAGCCACGCCGTCTTCATCTTCCCGGGGCAGCCCGGTCTCAGCGTCGGTGACGATCACCTCGATGCCCAGCAGTTCCTCGGCGGTCAGCTCGAACAACCGCGCCTCGGTCACCAACGGTGGCACCTGCGGCACCTCCGGCTGAGTCAACGCTGCGGCACCGACCTCACCCAAACCCTCGATATCCAATGCACCCCGGCTGCCGATGTGTTCCACCCGCCCGCGTACCTGGGCCGGACAGCTCTGCGCGTTCGGGCAACGAAGGTCGATGTCGCCTTCCTTCATCGGCCGCAGTGGCGTGCCACATTCGGGGCAATCGGCGGGCATGACGAACTCCCGCTCGCTGCCATCGCGCAACTCCACCACCGGTCCGAGCACCTCGGGGATCACGTCTCCGGCCTTACGCAGCACCACGGTGTCGCCGATGAGCACACCCTTGACCTTGACCACGTCCTGGTTGTGCAGGGTGGCCTGACGGACCTCGCTGCCAGCCACCCTGACCTTTTCCATCACCGCGAACGGGGTCGCCCGCCCGGTGCGGCCCACCGAAACCACGATGTCCAACAGGGTGGTGTTCACCTGCTCCGGGGGGTACTTGTACGCCGTGGCCCACCGGGGCGCGCGGCTGGTCGCTCCGAGTTCGGCGTGCAGGTCCAGCTCATCGACCTTGACCACCACGCCGTCGATCTCATGCTCAACGCTGTCGCGGTGCTCGCCGTAATAGCGGATGAACTCCGCGGCCCCCGCTGCGTCCTTCTCGACCTTCAAATAGGGACTGACCGGCAGGCCCCAACCGCTGAGCAGGTCATACACCTGCGATTGCGCCTGCACCGGCGGGTCGGGCCACGCCCCGATCCCGTGCACGTACAGCGACAGGGACTCGATCCTGGCCAGACCGGCCTGTGCCTCCAGCCCGGACTTCTTATCCAGTTGCTGACGTAGGCCACCGCTCGCGGCATTGCGCGGGTTGGCTAACGCCGGGAACCTGCGCGCAGCAGATGCCGAGGCGCGTTCGTGATCGACACCTTTAGCCTCGGCCTCTGAAAGGACCTGCTCGCGATAGGCGGCCAAGCCCTCATTGAGGCGCGTGAACGCCGCGACGCTCAAAAAGACCTCCCCGCGCACCTCGACGACCTCCGGATGCCCCTGCCCGGACAACCGCTGTGGGATACCCGGGACCCGGACGATGTTGGCGGTGACGTCCTCCCCGGTGACCCCATCACCACGGGTGGCGGCGCTAACGAGCACCCCGCGCTCATAACGCAGGCTGATCGCAAGCCCATCGATCTTGAGTTCACACAGGAACTCCACCGACCGACCGGCATCGCGTTGCACCTTGGCGGCCCAGTCGATGAACTCCTCGGAGCTGAACACGTTGTCCAAACTGAGCATCGGCTCGGCGTGCACCACCGGATCGAACAGCTCCGAAGCCCGCCCGCCCACGGTTTGGGTGGGGCTGTCCTGACTCTGCAGTTCGGGGTGGAGTCGCTCCAACTCCTCCAGCCGGTGCATCAACCCGTCATATTCCGCGTCGTCGGCGACCTGCGCCTGATCGGAGTAGTACGCCTCGCGCAGAGCGACGATTCGCTCGGTGAGATCGCGTGCCTCCTCCCGCGCGGCGGCGAGACCATCGAGATCGCCGGAGCGGTTATCAACGGGGCCGGAATCGGGTGTACCTGAAGCAGATGCGTTCACGTTCCTATTCTGTACCCCGCCACAGACATTGGCAGGTTCCCTCGGCCACAACTGAAAGGGGCGCGGAAAACGGGCCAGGGTGTGAAAGGATTAAGAGGTGAGCTCCGGTCCCCAATACTCAGCAAATCCGGGGGCGACGACGTCGTCATCGGCCGGGTGGGGTGCGCCAAGTCAGCCGCACGCTCACCTAGGCAGCAACCCTGGCCGTGCCCAAGGACCGGGGCAGAATCAACGCCCGAACACTGGTCAAAACCAGAGGCCAAGCCCTGGTCAAAACCAGGGGCAAAACCAGGGCCACAACCGCCCACGTCCGCAAACCGGGTCACCGCAAGCTCCCGCCCCCACCGGTATGGGAGCACTCGCGGGCCTGCTGCAGACGGCACTGTTCTTCGCGATGGTCGGCTACGGGTGGTTCTTTGGCGAGCAGTTCGTGACCTCTGCGAACGAATCGGTAACCCAATGCCAGGCCGCTGGCGGCCACATTGAATGCATCACCGGGCCCGGAATGTGGATGTACCTGCTCTGGCCGATCTTCTCGATGATCGTCGCCCTAGGATTCATGCGCGGCGCGTCGGTACTGAACCAGCGCGCGCACGGCCGCGGGATTCCTTTCACGCTCATCGGTTTCGCGAGTCTGGCGCTGAGCCTCACCTATGCCCTTGAGTACTGGACGGTGGGCTAGCGATGAGCATCTACGACCCCTATAAGGACCCCAACCGGGTACCTACTAGCCTCGACACCGCACACCTGACCAGGTCCGTTCGGGACTTCGCCGACAGCCGTCGAGGCAACGCCAGCGGCGGGGCAACCATCACGTCTTCAGGTGAGCAGACGACGTCGGGCGACCTGCACACCAGCGGCCAAACCACCCAAACGAGCGTTTCAGGCGGGCCGGGCGGTCAAGCCACCGACGATCGCATCGGACCGCGCACCCAGACCGCGAACCGCTCGGCGATCCTTACCGTGTTCGCCTCGATCGTGTCCTGGAGCATCTTCCCCCTCACATTCGTCCTGGGCGGCTTGGCCGGCATCAACGAACTAGTTTGCGATGAGGGGATGGGTACAGCGGCGTGTGGCGGGGCCAATCAGCCACAGGCTGCGATGGCCCTGATCTTCGGGGTCGGGCTGGTGGCGTTCATCATCTCCACCATCGGCGGCGGGCGCATCAAGCGCGGACGCAACCTGGCCGGCCCGGTGCTGGTGATCATCGCCATCGGCGTGATGACGTTCCTGGTCTCCCACCTCAGGGAGACGCTGTTGCTACCGTTCCCATTCGGTTAGCCGCTTCCCGGCCGGCCGCGCTGATCGTGGCCTGCCCGAGCACCTGCGTGCCGCGGTAAACCACCAGCGACTGACCGGGCGCCACCCCACGCACCGATTCGGCCAAGCGCACGCTCACCTGCTCGGTGTCTGCCACCACGGTGGCCTGATAGGGCGTGCCGTGGGCGCGCAACTGCACGGTGGCGTCGAACTGCTCGCCGGTGGCGCTGGCGTCGTCGAACCACACCACGTCATCGGCGGCGATATCCCGGACGCTAAGCAGCTCACTAGGCCCCACGATCACTCGGTTGGCCGCCGGGTCGGTCTGCAGCACGTAACGAGGCGCGCCATCCTCGGCTGGCCGGTTCAACCCCAAGCCGCGGCGCTGGCCAACGGTGTAGGCGTAAGCGCCGTCATGCTCACCGACCACCTGACCCTCGGAATCGACGATCTCACCGGGCCGCGACCCCAGGCGCGAACGCAGGAAACCTTGAGTATCGCCGTCGGCCACGAAGCAGATGTCGTAGGAGTCGGGCTTGGCCGATACCCCCAGTCCACGTTCTTCGGCTTCGGCGCGCACGGCGTCCTTCGACGGCGCATCACCCAATGGAAACAGGGAACGCTCTAGGCGCTTCGGTCCCATCACCGCGAGCACATAGGACTGATCCTTGGCGGCGTCATCGGCGCGGTGCAATTCGCGACCCACTGGTCCTTCAACGATCTTGGCGTAGTGGCCGGTGGCGACCATGTCGAAGCCGAGTGCGATTCCTCGGTCTGCCAGGGCTGCGAACTTGATGTGCTCATTGCAGCGCACGCACGGGTTCGGGGTGCGGCCAGCCTCGTATTCGGAGAGGAAGTCGGCCACCACGGTGTCCTCGAACTCCTCCGACAGGTCCCACACGTAATACGGGATGCCAAGGACGTCGGCCGCCCGCCGGGCGTCGGAGGCGTCCTCGATGGAGCAGCATCCCCGGGAGCCGGTGCGGTGCTGGGCACGCGAACGCGACAACGCCATGTGCACCCCGACCACCTCGTGGCCGGCGTCCACCGCGCGCGCGGCGGCCACCGCAGAGTCCACTCCACCAGAGAGCGCTGCCAGAACCTTCATGCTTCCACCTGAACTCGATTGCCGGTGCGCCGAGCGTAGGCGGCCCGTGCTCGCGTGACCACGTCCGGCAAAACTTGCAACAACGTATCGATATCACTGTGCGTGCTGGTGTGACCCAAGGTCAACCGCAAACCAGAGCGACTGGCCGCCTCATCCAGCCCCATCGCTTCCAGAACGTGCGACGGTTGATTCACCCCGGCGCGGCACGCTGCCCCGGACGCGGCCGCGATTCCGGCCATATCTAGGCCAAAAAGTACCGCTTCGGCGTCAGTGCCCTCGATAGTGAACAACACGTGGCTGGCCAACCGCTTCTCCGGGGCCCCGCGCAGGACCGCCCCAGGAACGTGGCCAAGCACACCCTCGATGAGCCGATCGGTGAGCACCCGGTAGCGCGCCTCGTTCTCCTGGCGTTCGGTGACCACAAGGTCCACGGCGTGGGCAAGTGCTACGGCGCCGGCCACCGGGACGGTCCCGGAGCGCACGTCACGTTCCTGTCCCCCGCCGTGCTGCACGGCCGCCAGCGGGGCGTCCCGCCGCGCGATCAGTGCTCCGATTCCGACCGGCGCTCCGATCTTGTGCCCGGACATGCTCAGGGCATCCAAGTCGCTGGCGCCGAAGTCAACCTCGGTGGTGCCGATGGCCTGCACGGCGTCGCTGTGCACCGCAATTCCGTGCCGGCGGGCCAACGCTGCGACCTCCGTGACCGGTTGGCAGGTGCCGGTCTCGTTGTTGGCCCACATCACCGACATCACCGCGGTGTCCGTGCCGGTACCAGCGAGGTGCTCTTCCAGTGCGCCGACGTCCACCAAGCAGTCCTCATCGACCGCCGCCAGGTGCAGGGGTGCCTGCTGCGCCTCGGCCAGGGCGTGGGCGGTGTCCAGGATCGCGGGGTGCTCCACGGCGGAGGTGACGATGCCTCGCCGCGGCGAGGCAGCGCTCACTCCGTGCCACAACCCCATCAGCGCGAGGTTGTCTGCCTCGGTGCCGCCGGAGGTAAAGAGCACCTCCGTTGGGTGCGCGCCCAGGCGTGCGGCGAGCAGTTCCCGAGCCTCTTCCAGCACCCGCCGGGCGTCGCGTCCCGCAGAGTGCAGCGATGATGGGTTGCCGATGTGCTCGCCAGCTTCCAGGTAGGTCCGTGCCACCTGCGGGCGCACTGGCGTTGTCGCCGCGTGGTCAAGGTAGATGGTCACAACAACCCATTCTACGAAACCCCACGCCCCCGATACCCTGGCAGCCGTACTCACCGCGGAATTGCGCCGCGACAATCGCAAGGAGCATTTCTCAATGGGTCGCTGGGCCGATCGACGAGCCAATAAACGCACCGAGAATTACCTCGGTGATTATGGCCGCGCGCCAGACATGCCCAGTGCGCCGAACCCATACGAAACGAACCTGCCGGCGCCTGATGCGTCGCCGTCGGCCGCGCAGCACAACCCCAGCTCACCGCCCCGAGGGTCATCCCGCGGCCCCACCTGGGCCACCGGCCCGGACCCGGGGGCCGCCAACCGGGCAGACCGGGACTACCGCCGCGAGGCCGCCGGCTGGCCCTCGGGTAGCCAGGTTCGCCAAGGCGGATACCCAAACGCCCAACGCAAAACCCTCAGCAATGGACTGATCGGCACACTGGTCACCGTCGCCGTCATCCTCCTGGTGGTGGTGGGGGCTGTCGGCCTGTTGGCGACTGACGGTGGCACGACCGGTCCTCGGCCCACCTCACCCACGGGCCCCACAGGCCCCAGTGGACCGCCGGCTCCGCAGGAGGAGGCCTTGGATCCCCACTGGGAGCTTCGGGCGCGGGAGTTGCTGACGGTTGGCCAAGACACCTACGCGGTATTCGTTCCATTGAACTCCAGGGAGCGGTTCGATTTCCAAGTCTCGTCAATGCTCACGACCCAAGATGTGTGGGTCGTGGCGGTCACCGCCGCCGATGAACCTCAGCGTCGTCTGGTGGCCCTAGATGCTGCGACCGGTGATGAGTTGTGGTCCATCGACGCCGAGGCGCAATGCGCCACGACGTTAAGCAGCGAAGAGACCCTGTGGTGCGTAGAGCCCGATGATGGCGAACTCCGCGGGTTTGAACTCGATGTGTCCTCGGGCGAAGAACTCTCGTCCTGGAGCGCTGCGATCGAAAGCACCTGGTCGGTGTATCTCACCGAGTCGGGGTTGGTCGTCAACGCTGGTGACGACAAGACGTTCACGGACCTGATCCTGCTCGACCTCGCCGACGGCTCGAGCCTCTGGGAGATCGACGTCACCGGGCTGGAGAACTCCGATTACATCCTGCGCGAAACCGAGAGCGAGGACGGCACCAGGTACACGGCCGTCGCAAGACCCACCTGGAACCTGATGGATGAGAATCTGATCCTGCGCACCGGCATCGCGGTCACCTTCATCGACGTGGAAGGTGGTTCAGTGTCGGAGCAGATGTGTTACCCGAGCGTGGTCACGAGCGAGTTCGTGGGCTGCTCCAGCTCCATGCGGTCGGACAACGGACTGTACGAATCAGACGGCTCGGAGCTATGGGTCTCACACACCGACAACTTTGAGTTGGCGTACACGGGGTACCGCGGCCAGGAGGTCGCGATCAATATCGCTGGCGAGCAGGTACGTCCCACCGATTGGGAGACCGGGGAGATCGGGGACCCCATCCTGGACGTCGGAGCGTACGCCATCGCCACGGGCACCTCCGACTACCCTTTCGTCGTCGAGGAAGAAGAGGGCGTGCATCTGCTCAGCGCCGACCAGAGCGAGGCGCGCTGGAGCCTGGAACTCCAGGAGCCCAGTTCGATTACCACGGTCTTAATCGTCGATGACATCGCCGTGATCAACTCGGTCCCGACCCTCGGCGTGGACCTGGACACCGGCGAGGTCCTGTGGCAGCACGACGCGTTCATGACGTTGGACGTGATCAACGAGGGCCTCGTCAGCGTCTCGGCCACGACCATCGCCTCGCTCAAGACCCCCTAGGTCCGCCGGCGTGCTGCGCCAGAGGCCCTTGATCCCCCGCTGTGCTGCGCTAGTTCCCTTGCGCTTGTTTGATGGCGGCGGCAGCAGCGGGCAGCACATCATGCAGATCCCCGACGACGACGACGTCGGCCACTGCCGCGAGCGGCGCGTCTGGGTCGGTGTTCACTGCGACGATGACCCCCGAGGCCTGCATTCCGCCGTGGTGGTGCGGCGCACCGGAGATGCCGGCGCCGATGTAGAGCCGCGGCGCGATCGTGATTCCGGTCTGCCCGATCTGCGCATCGTGTGGCATCCAGCCCTCATCGACGCAGTCGCGGGTGGTGCCAACCGCCGCGCCCAAGGCATCGGCCAGTTCTTCCACGGGTCCGAAATCGCCGAGCGTTCCGCGCCCACCGGCCACCACGATCGCGGCCTCGGCGAGCGCCGGGCGGTCCTGTGCTGCCGAGTCGTGCTCGGTGCGAGAGGCGAGCTTCAGTCCACCGGGGACGCTCACCGGCACGTCTAGGTCGGTGACCTGCGGGCGCTGCCCATGAGTGGCCGGGGCCGCGGTGACCGAGTTCGGGCTCAGGGTGAGCACCGCGGTGGTCGAGGTGGTTTCACAGTCCGCTTCCCAGGTGCCCGCGAAGGATCGTTTGTGTCCCCGAATCGCACCACCTGTCCATTGCACCCTGGCCACGTCGATCAGCAGTCCGGATCCGGTTCGCCAGGCAACCTCGGCGGCGATTTCCTTATTGGCAAACGATGAGGTGAGGATGACCGCCGCTGGCTTGTGGCTGGCGACCGCGGCCGCCAGCACCTGGGCTACGGCGGTGGACAGGTGCGCGACCTCGCTCTGCAGCCGTGCGCACAGCACGTCCGCGACCCCATATTCGCCTAGGGTCTGAAGGACCGAATCGGTCGGTTCGCTCGTCGCCACGGCAACGACCGGTGCCCCGAGGTCACGCGCTTGAGTCAAGCCCTCGGCGACGCCGCTACGCACCTGGGATGCGTCGTCGAGCAGGACCAAGACTGGTCCGGGAACTGGTGTGGTGTGAGTTGGTTGCGACATGCTGCGCCTCAGATCAGGTCACGGTCGGCGAGGTAGGCGGCCAGTTGCTCACCGGCATCGCCGTCGTCATCGGTAATGATCAGTGGGTCGCCGCGCTCGGGGCTCGGCGACACCGTAACGGTACGGGCTTTCGCTCCCGCGTCACCGACGTCGCGGGCGTCCAGGCCTAGGTCGTCCAGGCTCCAGCGGGTGATCTGTTTGTCCCGGGCGGCGAGGATGTCGGCCGCCTGCGGGAAGCGTGGGGCGTTGATGAGGTCGGTGACGGCCACGACGGCCGGGGTGGCGCACTCGAGCACTTCACTGACCCCATCCAGCTCACGGTTAGCGTGCACGGTGGCGCCGGAGATGCTCAGTTCTTGGATGACGCCCAAGTGCGGCCAGCCCAGCGCGGTGGCGAGCATGGTGGGCACCACCGAGCCCAGGCCATCGAGCGCCGCGAGCCCGGCGATCACCAGGTCCACCGGCCCGCGGGATTGTTGCAGTACCTCGATCGCGGCGCCTAGCGCACGGGCGGTGCCGAGATAATCCGAGCCCGCGAGCGCCTCATCGCTCACGTGCACCGCGTCATCGGCGCCCATCTGCAACGCCCGACGCACCGCACCGGCGGCCACCTCGGGGCCCACGGTGAGCACGATGACCTCACCGCCGTGGGCCTGGCGCAGGGCCAGTGCTTCTTCCACGGCGTTCTCATCGACCTCGTTCAGCGTGCCGTCAGCGGCGGTCCGCACGGTACGGCCGTGAGCGTCGTACCCTCGATCAGACTGCAGGTCGGGCACGTGTTTGACGCACACTACGATTCGCATGTGCCCAGCCTGCCACCCTCGCCACCCAAGCGCGAAATACGGGCTGATCCAAGATCTAGGGGAACCACATGAGCCAGCAGGTGCAGGTCATCGATGCGGGCACCGTGCACCGCCGCGCCATGGTGAGCCACCGCCTGGGCGGGCACCTGGAATCGGGTGGGCTCGACGTCGTCGTCCATGCCCCACATGCGACCGATGTGTGGTTGTGTCTCTTCGATTCTGCTGGGGAAGCGACCACCGAGCGCCGCTTTGCGCTGATGCCGGCTCATCACGGGCACTGGAGTGGCCACGTGCCCGATATTGCCGCGGGACAGGCCTATGGGTTTCGGGCGGCAGGTCCGTGGGATCCAGGTCACGGGCACCGGCACAACGAGCACAAACTGCTCACCGACCCCTATGCCCGCGGGCTTGCGGGGTCATTGGAGCTGGTGCCGCAGGTGTACGGCGCGGTGGTCGATGGGGATCTGCGGCCGGTATCCGACGCCGCCGACGCCCGGGATTCGGCACCTTTTGTGCCGTGGAGTGTGGCGTTGGACGAGCCCGAGGCGGTTTCTCACCATCCGCGCCTGCCGTGGTCCAAGACGGTCATCTATGAGGCGCACATCAAGGGCCTGACGATGGGGCTCGACGGCGTTCCACAGGAGCTGCGAGGCACCTACGCGGGCCTGGCGCACCCGGCAACCATTCGGCACCTGACCGATCTTGGTGTGACCGCAGTGGAGTTGCTGCCGATCTTCGCCAAGGTCAGCGAACCGGCCCTGACCAGGCGTGGTGCGGTGAACTACTGGGGCTATAACACCCTGGGCTTCTTCGCCCCAGAGCCGTCCTACGCCACTGCCGCCGCCCAGGAGGCCGGGCCGGGCGCGGTGCTCGCCGAGGTGATCGCCATGGTCGCCGCGCTGCACGAGGCCGGGTTGGAGGTGCTGCTGGACGTGGTCTACAACCACACCGCCGAGGGCGGCGCCGATGGCCCCCAGCTGTGCTGGCGCGGCCTAGACAACAGCGGTTTCTACTTGCACTCCACCGCCTCCCACGCCGCCTACCTCGACGTGACCGGGACCGGGAACTCCGTGGACTTCCGGGCCCAGTCGGCGGTGTCGCTGGCCCTGGACTCAATGCGCTACTGGGTTCAGAAGATCGGGGTGGACGGCTTCCGGCTGGATCTGGCCGTGACCTTGGGCCGCAATGGCCTGGAGTTCGATCCGCGGCATCCGGTGCTGCGGGCGATGGCGACCGATCCGGTGCTCGCGAGCGTCAAGCAGATCGCCGAACCCTGGGACATCGGGCCCGACGGTTGGCGCACCGGGCAGTTCGCGGCTCCGATGGCGGAATGGAACGACCGGTTTCGGGATGTGGTGCGCTCGTTCTGGCTCACCGATATCGCCGCAATGCGCCGGGGCGAGCAGGGCCAGGACCTGCGCGATCTAGCCACCCGGCTGGCGGGCTCCGCGGACTTCTTCGGCCACACCGATATCCCCGGCGGCCGCGGCCCGACGTCGTCGATCAACTACGTCACCGCCCACGATGGATTCACCCTGGCGGACCTGGTCTCCTACGACGTCAAACACAACTGGGCCAACGGGGAGAGCAACGCCGACGGCACCGACAACAACCTCAGCGCTAATCACGGCGTAGAGGGTCCCACCGATGATGCCGCGATCCTGGCGGCCCGGCGCCGGAGCATCCGTAACATCGCTGCCACCCTGCTGATGTCCGCGGGCACCCCGATGATCACCGCGGGCGATGAGTTGGGCCGCACCCAACGCGGCAACAACAACGGCTACGCCCTGGACGATGACACGGTGTGGGTGGATTGGGACCTGCAACCCTGGCAGGACGACCTGCTGGCCACGATGCGACATCTGCTCATCTTGCGCCGGGAGAATCCGGCGTTGCGCCCCCAGCGCTACACCACCTTCAGCGCGGGCACCGAGAGGTGGGCCGACTCGGTGTCCTGGTTCGACGCCGCCGGCGCCCCGATGCGCCTGGAGGCCTGGGAGAACCGCGGCGCCCGGGTGTTGCAGATGCTGCGGCGCCCGCTGCTCGGCGAGGATCGCCTGGCGTTGGTCATCATCAATGGCACCCTGGTCGATGCTGGCGTCGCCCTGGCCGGTGAGGGAAACTGGGCGCTGGCCTGGGATTCGGTCTGGGACTCACCGCAGGACGGCGGTGCCCGCTCGGGACAGGTCACGGTGGCCGCGACGTCGGTGCAGGTGTACCTGCAACAGCGATGAGCAGGCCGCCGACGCGTTCGGAGCTGGCGCCGTGAACCTGGCTAACCGTGGCGGGTGGCACGGGCCGCCGACCTCGCTGGCGCCGTTACCCTAGGGACGTGACTTCACCTACCGCCACCGACGGCCCCAACTTGGACAGCGCCGAAGCTCTGGACCGCTCGCTGGACGCCAGCCAGGCCCGCAGCAACGAGATCGAAAAGCAGCTCGCCACCGACCCCAGTGGTCTGCGGATGCTCACCGGCGACCGGCCCACCGGACGTCTGCACCTGGGGCACTACTTGGGCACCCTGGCGAACCGGGTCCGGTTGCAGAACCTTGGCCTGGAAACGATGATCCTGGTGGCCGATTACCAGGTGATCACCGACCGGGACGAGCTCGGTTCGATCCCGGATGTGGTGCGTGAAGTTCTCACCGACTACCTGGCCGTGGGAATCGACCCGGCGAAGTCCACGATCTTCGCGCACTCCGCGGTCCCGGCCCTGAACCAGCTGCTGCTGCCGTTCCTCTCGCTAGTTACCGATTCCGAACTTCGCCGCAACCCCACCGTCAAGGCCGAACAGGAAGCCTCGGGTAACCGCCCGATGAGCGGACTTCTGCTGACCTACCCGGTGCACCAGGCCGCCGACATCCTGTTCTGCAAGGCCAATGTGGTTCCGGTCGGCAAGGACCAACTCCCGCACCTGGAACTCACCCGGGTAATCGCTCGCCGGTTCAACGAGCGGTACGCCGGCGGCAAACAAGTAGTCCCCGCCCCCGACGCACTCTTGGCCCCAGTGGTGAACGTGCTCGGCACCGATGGTGAGAACAAGATGTCCAAGTCGCTGCGCAACACCATCGACCTAGCGATGAGCGCCGATGAGACCGCCAAGGCCCTCAAGCGTGCGGTCACCGATTCGGACCGCAACATCACCTTCGATCCGGTGAACCGCCCGGCGGTGGCGAACCTGCTGCAGATCGCCGCCCTGTGCAGCGATTCCGATCCGGCCCAGTTGGCCGCTCAGATCGGCGATGGCGGAGGCGGCGCGCTCAAGGCGCTGGTCACCGAGGCGGTCAATGAACGCCTGGCCCCGATCCGCGCCCGCCGCGCCGAACTGCAGGCCGACCCCGGCTACCTGCTCAGCGTGCTGCGCGAGGGCAACGCCCGCGCCAACGAGATCGCCGAGACCACCCTGCAGGAGGTCCGCGAAACCATGGGGATGATCTACTGAGCCTGGGGGCTCAGGCGGGCTGCTAGAACGGCGGCCACGGGATCATCGGGAACTCCTCCTGCGGCACCGGGAACGTCCCGGTTTGAAGCAGGAGCTCACACCGGGCGGCCAGCGCGTCGCGTTCGTCGTTGGTGATCAGATCGCGCAGCTCCTCACCGAGCGGGCCCTGCAGGGCGTCGACTACGCGCCGCACGCCCTGGATCTCCTCCGGCTGTAAGTCCTGCCCCATCCAGCCCCACAGCACCGTGCGCAGTTTGTACTCGGTGTGGAAGGTCAGGCCGTGGTCCACGCCGTACCGGTGCCCCTGACCGAACTCCAGGACGTGCCCGCCCTTGCGGTCGGCGTTATTGGCCAGAACATCGAAGATCGCCATCCGGCGTAGCGCCGCGGAGTCTTCATGGATCAAGGCGACCGTCTCGCCGCCGGCATCTACGCCGTCGAACACGTAGCACCACCCGGTCTCTGGAACCTGCGCGGGCGGGAGCACGGTGATCGCTTCTTGTTCTGGGTCCGGTTCACGCCATTCCTGCACCATCCCGGGCCCGAAGGGGCCGGTGCCGAGCCACGTCGGTGGCACGATCTCCCAGCCGATCGCCTCCGATAAGGCATGGGCGGCGACCTCCCGGCCGGCGAGAGAGCCTTGCGGAAAGTCCCACAGCGGCTGCTCACCGGCGATCGGTTTGTAGACCACCTTCCGCTCGCCAAGATCGCCCACGAAGGTGGCGTTGGACGCTTGAATGATCCGCCCCTGCAGGACGATCTCCTCGCCCGGCTCCGGCGTCGGTGCCGTCGCCTGCGGCTCGGGCTCCTTGGCCTCAGAGGTCACAAAAGCCCGTCGGAGAGGTCACACACGTGGTTGTCATCGTCCTTCGGTTCGCCGCACAGCAGACACACGGGCCGGCCGGCGTTGACGATCTGGCGGGTTCGGTCACTGAACGCCCGAGCGCTGCCCACCGGGATCCGCACCAACAAGGACTCCTGCGGCTCGGCGTCGAGGGGCTCGAGGGTTTCGGCGTCGACCTCGCCCATCGCTGCCGCTTCGATCACGATCTGGGAACTGGACGGATCCCAACCCAGGGTGATCACTCCGACCCGGAAAATCTCTTGCACCGGTTGGTCCAGTTCGCCGGAGTCGGTCAGCCCGGCCGGTGCCACGTCGGGAACGCTGTAGGGGTTATCGGGGGCGTCCCGCAGCTCATCGAGGACCTCATCGAGCCGGTCGGCCAACGCCGCGCACTGCTGCTTCTCCAGGGCCACGCTCACCACGTTGTCCCGGTCGCGGGCCTGCAGGTAGAAGGTACGCGCACCGGGCTCACCGATGGTTCCGGTGACGAACCGGTCTGGCCAGTCGAATTCGTGGACGGACACAGCACTCATGTTAGGCGCCTTCTCTGGAGTCGGTGGGATGGGCCTGGGTGGTTGTTCCGGGGCCAGCGCCACCGCCGACCTGAGCGCCGGCGCCGGCGTCGGTACCCGCGAGCCAGCTCAGATCTTGGGAGCTGGAATTCATGGTCAGCACGTAGGGCCGCTCGCCGGTGTACCGCACGATCGAGACCGAGGCCGGATCCACCATGATCCGCTGAAAGTGGTCCAGGTGTTGCCCCAGGGCATCGGCGAGGATCGACTTGATGAGGTCCCCGTGGCTCACCGCGACCCAGACGGCGTTCTTCCCGTGCTCTGCCTCGAATGCGGCATCGTGTCGACGCACGGCCGCGACACTGCGCGCTTGCATCGCGGCCAGGGACTCCCCGCCCGGGAAGATCGCGGCCGAGGGCTGGCGCTGCACCACCGCCCACAGGTCCTCACCGGCCAAATCCTTGAGCGCACGGCCCTGCCATTGGCCGTAGTCGCATTCGATGAGGTCCTCTTCGACGCCGGTGGCGGGTGAGGCGGGCTGCTGTTGGGCGATCGCCGCGGCGGTCTGTTCGCAGCGGGTCAGGGGGCTGGTGATGATCCCGGCCAGCGGCACGGGGGCCAACCGGCTCCCGACGTTGGCTGCCTGCTCCAGACCGGCCTCATCGAGTTCTACGCCGGGCAGGCGGCCTGCGAGTGTTCCGCTGACGTTGGCGCTCGAGCGGCCGTGCCGCACCAGGATGACGGTAGCCATTAGACCAATTCTAACCGTCTAAACCATCCGCCACGCCCGTCACTCCGGCGTCGCGTAGCAGTGGGGTGTGGCGCCAGATCAGGCAGCGCGCTGGGCGCCGCTGTGCACATGTACGTGCAGGTGCTTGGAATCCTGATACTCACCCAGGTTCGTGGTCACCGCGGCGGCCCCGTGATCGGCCAGCACGGTGGCAGCCACATCCTGCACGACGGCGAGCAACCGTCCCGCAAGATCGTCCCCATGCAGCGTCAGTAGTGAGTCGATGTGCTGTTTGGGCACCACCACGATGTGCACCGCCCAGAACGGGCGGGTGTGGTGGTAGGCAAGGACATACTCATCCTCGAAGACCACTTCGAGTGGTTCACGGCGTGGGATGGCCACATCGCAATAGAAGTCATTGCCGGCATAAGCGTTCGTCATGAATCGACCGATGCCACCAACCCCAGTTCGGTGGCCGCGGCCAGCGCCTCATGCTTCGGGACGATCCGCACGGTGTATCCGAACGGGCCGGATTGGCTGAGGGCAAAGGCGCGCGTGAACTTGTGCCGCCCCTGCTCATAACTCTCATCCAGGGACAACTCTGCGGTCTCAAAGTCCTCCAGGTCATCGGACTCGGTCACCCGGCCGTAGATCACCTGAACCTCGACGTCCGTAGGTGCCAACTCGCCCAGGGAGACGAAGGCGTTCACCACCACCTCATCACCGACCTTGACCACATCGGCCACCCCGGAGGACTCCACGTGATCCACCCGCACCCCGCCCCAGGCGCCGCGCAGTCGGTTCTTAAAATCGGCGAACTCCACCGCGCCGGTGTGTCCCGGCCCGTCCATTTGCCGAGCGGCCACCGCGGTGGGCGTGTACAGCTCGGTGACGTACTGGCGCACCATGCGGGTCGCCTGCACCTTGGGGCCCAGGGTGGACAAGGTGTGGCGGACCATCTCCAGCCAGTGCGCGGGCACGCCGTCGGTTCGGTCGTAGTACCTGGGCACCACGGTCTTTTCCAGCAGGTCGTACAACGCCGCCGATTCCAGATCGTCACGCCGGTCGGGATCCTCCACGCCGTCCGCGGTCGGGATCGCCCAGCCGTTCTGGCCGTCGTACATCTCATCCCACCAGCCATCGAGGATGGACAGGTTCAACGATCCGTTGAGCGCGGCTTTCATTCCCGACGTGCCGCATGCTTCCAGCGGCCGCAACGGGTTGTTCAACCACACATCGGTACCCGGATACAAACGCTGAGCCATCTCGATGTCGTAGTTCGGCAGGAACACGATCCGGTGGCGCACCTCGGCACTATCGGCGAACTGCACGAGCTTCTGGATCAGCCCCACGCCCTGTTCGTCGGCCGGGTGGGACTTACCGGCAACGAGGATCTGCACCGGGCGCTCGGGGTCGGTGAGCAGCGCCTTCAGCCGTTCCGGGTCACGCAACATCAACGTCAGGCGCTTGTAGGTGGGTACCCGGCGAGCGAACCCAATGGTGAGCACGTCGGGGTCCAAGATGCTGTCCACCCAGCCGAGTTCGGCCGGGGAAGCACCACGCCGCAGCCAAGACTTGCGCACGCGCTCACGGGCGTCGGTCACCAGCCGCACCCGCATCTCGCGCCGCAACTCCCACAAGGCGGTGTTGTCGATCTGATCGGTGAGCCACCCGCTGCCGTCAGCGATCTGTTCGGCGCTGAACGCCTTAACCTGTGCGGCGGCGAACACCGGATCGGTCCAGGTGGGCCCGTGCACACCATTGGTGACCGAGGTAATCGGCACTTCCGAGGTCGCAAAGCCTGGCCACAATTGGGCGAACATCCCCCGGGACACTTCACCGTGCAGCGCCGCCACACCGTTGGCGTACTTGGCCATCCGCAGGCCCATGACGGCCATGTTGAACACGTTCGCCTCACCGCCGTCGTAGTCCTCGCGACCGAGGGCGAGCACATCGTTGACGTCGATGCCGGGGATCGGGTTGCTGTGGCCGAAGTACTGGGTGATGAGGTCGGCACCGAACCGGTCGATACCTGCTGGCACTGGCGTGTGAGTGGTGAACACCGTGCCCGATCGCGTGGCTTCAAGCGCCGCGGACCAGCTCAGGCCATCGGATTCGATGAGTTCGCGGATCCGTTCAATTCCCAGGAACCCGGCGTGACCCTCGTTGCAGTGGAACACCTCGGGCTCCGGAGTTCCGGCCAACCGTGCGTAGGTGCGCAGCGCCTTCACCCCGCCCATCCCAAGGAGCAGCTCTTGCTGCAGTCGGTGCTCGGGGGTGCCGCCGTAGAGGCGGTCGGTGACCTTGCGGGCGGCGTCGTCATTGCCGATCACGTTGGAGTCCAGCAACAACAGCGGCACTCGGCCCACGTCGGCCCGCCAGATCTGGGCGTTCAGGGTCCGTCCGCCGGGCAGCGACAGGCTGATCTGCGCCGGGGTTCCGTCGGCTTCCCGCAGCAGCGTCAGCGGCAGGTTGTCCGGGTCGAGCACCGGGTAGGTCTCGTGCTGCCAACCATCGCGGGTCAGGGACTGCCGGAAATACCCGGCCCCGTACAACAGCCCGACGCCGATGATCGGCACCCCGAGGTCAGATGCGCTCTTGAGGTGGTCACCGGCGAGGATTCCCAGACCGCCGGAGTACTGCGGCAGGGCCGCGGTGATCCCGAACTCGGCGGAGAAGTAGGCCACCGCGTCCGGCAGCGCATCCTGGCCAGACTGCGAGCGCCGCTGCGCTTCCTCCTGGTACCAGCGGGGGGCATCGAGGTAGTCGTGCAGGTCGCGCGCCAGAGTCTGCACGCGCTGCACGTAGGCCCCATCGGCGGCGAGTTCGGCGAGGCGTTTGGGCGGCGTGGAACCCAAGAGCGCGACGGGGTCACCGTGGGCGGCGTCGAAGCGTGCCGGGTCGATGGACCGGAAGACGTCGCGGGTGGGTTCGTGCCATGACCAACGCAGGTTCACAGCAAGGGAATCGAGGGCCGAGATGGCCTCCGGCAGCACGTTGCGTACGGTGAAACGACGGATAGCTCTCACGAGACGTGAGCATAACCATTTTCACGCTCCGCATGCCGAGACCCGGCGCTTGTCGGTAGGTTCGGATTGTGAGTACACCTCAGCCCACACCCCATGCCCCCTTAGGCCGAATCCCGGTGCGCAACGTCAGCCCGTCCGTGGAGGGCGGCCGCTGGCCGTCCAAAGCCGTGATCGGTGAAGCATTGCCGATCCGAGCCACGGTATTCCGCGAAGGCCACGACGCGGTGGCCGCGACCGCCGTCCTCATCGACCCCGACGGCGTGGAACACTCGCGGCTGCCGATGGTGGACGTCTCCCCCGGCAACGATCTTTTCGAAGCCACCGTGGTGCCCGATGCCCTGGGCCGCTGGACCTTCCGCGTGGAGGGTTGGTCCGATCCGTACGGCACCTGGCACCACGACGCCACCATCAAGGTGCACGCCGATGTGGACACCGAACTGATGCTCACCGAAGGCGCCTTGGTGTTGAAGCGGGTACTGGAGGGTGTCGACCTTGAGTCGGCCGACGCCACCACCATCAAGGCCGCGATCAAGGGCCTATCGGATACCTCGCGCCCGGCCCTGGCACGGTTAGCGGCCGGTACCGCGCCCGACGTGGTGGACCTGCTCAGGCGACATCCGCTACGGGAGTACGTGTCGCCGTCGGCCACTTACGCCCTGGAAGTGGACCGGCCGCTGGCGCTCTTCGGCGCTTGGTATGAGTTCTTCCCGCGCTCCGAAGGTGCGGTGAAGAACCCGAAGACCGGTGAGTGGACCTCGGGGACGCTGCGCACCGCCGCCGAGCGACTGCCCGCGATCGCTGAGATGGGGTTCGACATCGCCTATCTCACCCCGATTCACCCGATCGGAACCACGAACCGTAAGGGCCGCAACAACACCCTCACCACCGAGCCCGGTGACCCCGGGTCGCCCTACGGGATCGGCTCGGCCGACGGCGGTCACGATGCGATTCACCCCGACCTGGGCACGTTTGAGGACTTCGACTTCTTCGTGGCCCGCGCCAAGGAACTCGGCCTGGAGGTGGCCCTGGATATCGCCCTGCAGGCCTCCCCCGACCACCCCTGGGTGACCGAGCATCCGCAGTGGTTCACCCAGCGCGCCGATGGCACCATCGCTTATGCCGAGAACCCGCCGAAGAAGTACCAGGACATCTACCCCCTGAACTTCGATAACGACTACCCCGGCATCTATGCGGCCGTGCGGGACATGCTGCAGGTCTGGATCGACCACGGGGTTACCGCGTTTCGGGTGGATAACCCGCACACCAAACCGGTGTCTTTCTGGGAGGAGATCCTCGCCGAGTTCCGGGCCAAGCACCCCGAGGTGATCTTCCTGTCCGAAGCGTTCACCAAGCCGGCGATGATGCAGACCCTCGGCGCTGTGGGATTCCACCAGTCCTACACCTACTTCACGTGGCGCAACACCAAGGAAGAACTGGCCGAGTACTTCACCGAGGTTGCCCACGACTCGGCGGCGGTGATGCGGCCAAGTTTCTGGCCCACCACTCATGACATCCTCACCCCCTACATGCAGCAGGGCGGGCAGGCGGCGTTCGCGATCCGCGCGGTGCTGGCCGCGACCGGATCACCCACCTGGGGCGTCTACGCCGGGTATGAGCTCGCCGAGCACATCGCCCGCCCCGGAGCTCAGGAGCAGATCGACAACGAGAAGTACGAGTACAAGCCTCGCGACTGGGACGCGGCGAAGGCCGAGTACGGTCTCACCGACCTGATCACGCACCTGAATCAGATCCGCCGCGATCATCCGGCCCTGCAGCAACTGCGCAACGTCACCGTGCACACCAGCACCGACGATGCCACGTTCTGCTTCTCCAAACGCCTGGCTGCCCAGCACAGTGCCGCGGGCACCGATGATGTGGTGATCGTGGTGGTCAATATCGATCCGTTCTCCTCCCGCGGGGCACATCTGGAGTTGGACATGCAAGCACTGGGCCTGGCGCCGGATGCCACCTTCCGCGCCCACGACGAACTGACCGGTGAAACTTACGCGTGGGACTCCCGGCCCTACGTCAATCTCAACCCGTTTGGCCGGTGCGCCCACATCATCAGCGTGAGCGCGACATGACCGCCCCGCCGCGCACGTTCTCGCTGCCCTCGGCCGGTTCCCGGCCGGGTCTGAGCGATGACCCGAACTGGTATCAGACGGCGGTGTTCTACGAGGTGCTGCTGCGTGCCTTCAACGACTCCAATGCCTCGGGCTCCGGGGACTTGCGCGGCCTCATCGATTCCCTGGATTACCTCAGTTGGTTGGGCATCGACTGCCTCTGGCTCCCGCCGTTCTACCCCTCCCCTGGCCGCGATGGCGGCTACGACGTTGCCGATTACACCGCCGTCGCCGGGGATTACGGCACCATCGACGACTTCACCGAGCTCATGGACGCCGCCCACGAACGCGGCATCAGGGTGATCATCGACCTCGTGATGAACCACACCTCAGACTCCCACCCGTGGTTCCAGTCCTCGCGCGCCAACCCTGAAGGGCCGTACGGGGACTTCTACGTCTGGAGCGACGACGACACCAAGTACGCCGACGCGCGGATCATCTTCGTCGACACCGAAACCTCCAACTGGACCTTCGACCCGGTGCGCCGGCAAGTCTTCTGGCACCGGGTCTTCTCCCACCAACCCGACCTGAACTTCGAGAACCAGCGGGTACGGGAGGCGATGTTCGACGTCGTCCGGTTCTGGATGCGTACCGGTGTGGACGGTTTCCGGCTCGACGCCGTTCCCTACCTTTTTGAGGAAGAGGGCACCAACGGGGAGAACCTGCCGGCCACCCATGATTTCCTCGCCCAGGTGCGCGAGATGGTCGATACCGAGTTCCCGGGTCGGATCATGCTCGCCGAGGCCAACCAGTGGCCCAACGATGTGGTGGAGTACTTCGGCAGCGAAGAGCGGCCCGAGTGCCACATGTGCTTCCACTTCCCGGTGATGCCGCGGATCTTTTACGCGCTTCGAGAGCAGCGTGCCGACGCGATCACCGAGATCCTCGCCGACACTCCTGCGATCCCCAAGGGCGCCCAGTGGGGCACGTTCCTGCGTAATCACGATGAGTTGACCCTGGAGATGGTCTCTACCGAGGAACGCGCGGCGATGTACGGCTGGTATGCCGATGATCCGCGGATGCGCGCCAACGTGGGAATTCGTCGGCGGCTGTCGCCCCTGCTGGATAACTCCCGGGCGGAGATCGAGCTCGCCCACGCCCTGCTGCTGTCCCTGCCGGGTAGCCCGTGCCTGTACTACGGCGATGAGATCGGCATGGGAGACAACATTTGGCTCCCGGACCGCGATGCGGTGCGCACTCCGATGCAGTGGAACCCCGACCGCAATGCCGGGTTCTCCACGGCCGACCCGGGCAAGTTGTACCTGCCGACGATTCAGTCGCTGACCAACCACTACTCCTCGGTGAACGTCGAGGCACAACTGGCCATCCCGACGTCGTTGCTGCACTGGGTCCGCGGAATCCTTGATGTTCGCAAGCAGCACCCGGTGTTCGGCAACGGGGACTACCTCGCGTTGACCAGCGATAACTCCTCGGTGCTGGCGTTCCTGCGGCGCAACGAGACCGAGACGATGCTGTGTGTGATGAACCTGGCGAACACGCCACGGTCGGCGACGATCCAGTTGCCCGGGCTCGCGGGGGCGAGCGTGCGGGACGTGTTTGGTGGGACGGAGTTTCCGCCCATTAGTACGATTCCTGCCATTAGTGCCGCTCCCGCTGACTCTGATCAGGCCGGTGGCGTGGCCGTCGAGGAGGATGGGGCAGACGGGGGCGATGGGGCCGATCGGGCCAATGGGGGCGATCGGGCCGGTGACTCCACCACGACCGGCGGCGCCACCCCGACCGGGGGCGCCTCCCCGACCGGGGGCGCCTCCACGCAACCCGCTGCCAGCGATGGCCAAGCGGTTCTGACCCTGGGTAGCCGGGACTTCTTCTGGTTGCAGATCGAGGCGGACTGATGCCACCGACGCTGAGGCCACCCTTCCCCGACTTCCTTCCCGGTTGGGTGGCGACTCAGCGCTGGTACCCGGCCAAGGGCCGCACGCCCTCGCTGCGCCGGATCGCGGGTTTGCGGTGGCAGGACCCCGCTGGTGAGGTCGGTATCGAGACCCACCTGGTCGAGGATTCCAGCGGCAGCGAACCGGTGGTGTATCACCTGCCGCTCACCTACCGGTCAAAGCCGTTGGCGGGGGTGCCGGAGGACGCGTTGGTCACCACCGCCCAGCACAGCACTCTGGGCAAACGGTGGATCTACGACGCCTGCCACGACCCCGTGTATGCCCAGGCTCTCTTGGATTCATTGACCGGCACCGGGCAGATGCCGGCCGCCAGCCTGGCCCCCGGCAAGCCGGCCCCTGCGGGTGCGGTGCGTGGTG
>JBMDWZ010000239.1:0-9600 GCA_048594865.1 Beutenbergiaceae bacterium | reverse complement strand
GCTGGTGCCGGCTCCGACGACGTCGCGAGTGGGCGGCAAGCCGCTGCGTGATGAGGCCCTGCTGGAGTGGATCACGGCCATCATCGATGCCGTGTTTGACCCCGGGGCTTCGGTAGCGGCCGCTGCGAGCGTGGCGCAGGCCGCGGATCGCTGACTCGGCGGGTAGGCGTGCCCATGGAGAACCACCGGCGCTCTCACTAGCCTTGACCGATGGATCCGAACCTCTACAGCAAGCGCTTGGAAGTCGATGAGGGCGACCTGCACCTGCACCGCACCAGCACCGCGGCGAGTGTTCGGACCCATCTGATCCTTGGTGGCGCTGCCGTCGCGGTAGGGGCGGCCCTGGCGATTCGGGCGGTGCTGGGGGAGCGCGGGTGGACGCCCTTCCTCGTGGCACTGGGGATCGTGGGGCTCGGCGTCATCGTCGCTGCGACCATCCCGGGACGCCGGCGCTGGACCAGGTTCGCGGCCAGCGTGGTGGTTGCCGCCTTGGTCGTTGCGGTCGGGTACGTGAGCGTCAAGCCGACCCCTTTGCTACCCCAGGGGTGGTCGGTGAGCGCGGGGGAAACTCTCATCGGGCATAACCAAGGCGTCGCGGTGACGGTAGAGGCGGACGGCACGTTGCGGGGACGGGACACCCACAGCGGCAATGAACTGTGGGTCATCACTAGAACGGGCTTCGGTCCCACACATGAGGCGCTCGCCGCCGACGAACAACTCATCGTCGCGCCCACTCCAGAAGCCTTTGGCGGTGTGGCTTCGGACTCTCTGCGGGCCGGGGTACTGGATCCAGCAGCGGGCGAAATTCTGTGGGATGCGCAGGTTGGCGCCAGCACCCTGATCCGCGTCAGTGCGGAGACTGTGGTGCTCCAGGCTGGTGGCTCGCCCGATTACAGCCAACCGTTTGGGCCGCGGCAAGTGACGGCGTTTGATCGGACGGACGGCTCGCAACGGTGGGAACGCGAGGGGCCGTTCGCTCCCGTGGTGCAGCCAGCCTCGTGGCGACCCCGTGACGTGCCGGTGAGCGGCGAACAGTGGGCCGTGCTGACGCCGCCGGCGCAAGGCGAGGACTATCCGATCGTCGATCTCGCGACCGGGCAGGACGCCGGGTCCATCCCGGGGCTTGACCGCGGGCAGCGGGCCGCCGTCGTGTCCGACGACGTAGTGGTGGTGACCGGGGAGTCTGCGGTCACGGGATGGAACGTGCACGGTGAGGAACTTTGGTCGGCGGACGTCGAGGTGGCTAATGACGCGACTCCAGACATTTATCGGGGGCAGGTGCGGGTGTTCGGTGGCGACACCGTCACCCTCATCGACCCGCAAAGCGGAAGCGCCACGGAGCAGGACCTCGACCTCGACTGGGACACCTCCCGACTGGAACTTCACCCAGGTTCGATGTGGGTGACCGTTCCCGGTGAGCATGGGTACGTGTTCAACTCAGATACCGGTGAACTGCTATCACCCCAGACCGAGTTGCGTGGAGGTCACATCTGGCCGCAGCCAGATACTTGGCGCGACGTGCCGCACATCGGGTCTGCACACGGCCCAGACTTCACCGTGTGGATCAGGCTCTCCGATGCCGTTGGCAACACCTACCTGGGCTTTGCGCGAGCTACCGACGACGGTATCGGTGAGGTCGTGGTCACCAGCGGAGGTGCACGCCACGTCGATGGGCTCGTGCAAACTGGCAACCGCGTGCTCCCGTTAGGCTGAAAGCGCCTACGATGTTCCAAGACATTGATGTACGGAGAAAGGCTGCACTGTGGTCACACGGCTGGTGAAGGTCGTTGCTGCGCTCGCAATCGGAGCGCTCGCGCTAGTCGCTTGCTCAACCACCCCCGGAACCGCAGCAACGGTGAATGGTCGAACCATCACCGAGGCGCAGGTGTCCCAGGCGAGTGCTGAGATGTCCGAAGTCCTGGGCTTGCAGGTGGACCGCCAGCAGATGCTCAGCCGTCTAGTGAGCACGCCCACCGTCGCAGCGGTGGCGCAGCAGCACGGCATCGCGGCCTCCGACACCGAGAGCGCCGAGGTCCTGGCACGCCAGGCTGAGTCGGTAGGCGCGGCAGTGCCCGAGGACGGATTCAGCGCCCCGACGCTAGTCATTGCCCAGAGTCTGATCCTGGAGCAAATGGTGCAAGCCGCCCCGAACGCGGAGCAGATCGCGAACCAGATCGAGACTGGGAGGGCAGAGATGGACGTTCAGCTCAGCCCCCGGTACGGGCAGTGGGACGCCGAGACCGGCCCGGTGCCCGCCCCGCCGGAGTGGATCCACCAGTCGGCCACACCCGTCGAGCCAGCCGAAAATACGGGTGGCTGAGGGCACTCGCCCGACCGCCCTGGAACAAGCAGTGGCGGTGATGGACAGACTGCGCTCACCGGGTGGATGCCCGTGGGACGCGGAGCAAACGCATGCGTCGTTGGCCCCCTACGCCATCGAAGAAGCCCACGAATTGGCCGAGGCCGCCGAGTCTGGTGACCTGGAGCACCTGCGCGAAGAACTGGGCGACCTGCTCCTGCAGGTGTTGTTCCACGCCCGAATCGCCCAAGAGCGCGATGGCGGATTCGACGTGCAGGACGTGGCCCAGGGGCTCGTGGACAAGCTCACCGTTCGCCACCCGCACGTGTTTAGCGGCGACGGGGAGGCCGGCCTGGATGCCGATGAGGTCAATCGGCGCTGGGATCAGATCAAAGCGACACAACAAACACGCGAATCGGTCCTCGATGGAATCCCGCCCTCGCTACCCGCGCTCGCCCGCGCACAGAAAGTACTGCGCCGGATTGAGCGCTCGGAACTGGACGCATCGATCACCGAGGCGAGCAACGCCGTCGAGCAGGGGGCATCGACCCAGGATGCATCGATCACCGAGGCGAGTAACGCCGTCGGGCAGGAAATCGGCGCGCGGTTACTGCAGGTAGTTCGCGACGCGGCCGCCGAGGGCATCGACGCCGAAGCCGCCCTGCGCGAGCAGGTGCGTTCCATAGAGCAGACCACCCGTGCGGCCGAAGCCCGGCGCGCACTATCGTGAGATTGCCGATCACAGACCACAGCCGAATGGCTGAACAGTCCACCAGAAAGCAACACGAAGGAGATAGTCGTGGCCAGTATTGAGGCCTTGGGTGCACGCGAGATTCTTGACTCCCGCGGCAACCCCACCGTCGAGGTCGAAATCGCCCTCGAAGACGGTTCATTCGCACGCGCAGCGGTTCCCTCCGGTGCCTCCACCGGCGCCTTTGAGGCAGTGGAGCGCCGCGATGGCGACTCCGGCCGCTACCTCGGCAAGGGCGTGAAGGACGCCGTCAGTGCCGTCACCGACGTGATCGCCCCCGAAGTTCTAGGCTTCGAGGCCTCCGATCAGCGGCACCTGGATCAAACCCTGCTCGCCCTGGATGGCACCCCGAACAAGGAGAAGCTGGGCGCCAACGCGATCCTTGGCGTTTCCCTGGCCGCGGCGCACGCTAGCGCGGACGCCGCCGGGCTGTCCCTGTTCCGCTACCTGGGCGGACCGAACGCACACGTGCTGCCGGTTCCGATGATGAACATCCTCAACGGTGGTTCGCACGCCGACACCAACGTGGACATCCAGGAATTCATGATCGCGCCGATCGGTGCGTCCTCATTCTCCGAGTCGCTGCGCTGGGGTGCCGAGGTGTACCACGCACTGAAGTCGGTGCTCAAGGAGCGTTCGCTGGCCACCGGCCTGGGCGATGAGGGCGGCTTCGCGCCGAACCTGGACTCCAACACCGCGGCGCTGGACCTGATCCTCGTCGCTATCGAGAAGGCCGGCTTCAAGCCCGGAGCCGACATCGCGTTGGCCCTGGACGTTGCCGCCACTGAGTTCTTCTCCGACGGCGCCTACCAGTTCGAAGGCAAGGCCACCTCGCCAGAGGACCTCATCGAGTTTTACTCCAAGCTCGTGGCCGACTACCCGTTGGTCTCCATCGAAGACCCGCTGTCCGAAGACGAGTGGGACTCCTGGAGCGCGCTGGTGAGCAAGGTGGGCGACAAGGTGCAGATCGTTGGTGACGACCTGTTCGTGACCAACCCCGAGCGCCTGGAACGCGGAATCGAAGCCAAGTCCGCGAACTCGCTGCTGGTGAAGGTGAACCAGATCGGCACTCTGACCGAGACCTTTGACGCGATCTCCCTCGCGCAGCGCTCCGGCTTCACCGCCATGATCTCCCACCGTTCGGGTGAAACCGAAGACACCACCATCGCCGACCTGTCGGTTGCGGTGAACTCCGGCCAGATCAAGACCGGAGCCCCGGCCCGTGGTGAGCGCATCAACAAGTACAACCAGTTGCTGCGCATCGAGCACGAGCTGGACACCGCCGCCCGGTACGCCGGCGCTGGCGCGTTCCCGCGCTTCGAAGGCTGAACTGCCCTCACACACCGGTGAAGTAGAAGCCTGAATTCCAGGTGGGCCGGGTCCGTCACTCATGACGGACCCGGCCTTCTTCGTTGGCGCACGGGCAGCCCTACCCATCATGCTGCCCCGACACTCCCGCCGCCGTTGACCGCCGTTGACCCTCGCGTGAGGGAATATGGGGGCGTGAGTGCCCGCCAGACCAAACCGCGCCCCGCCGCCAGCCGTACTGGCGCGCGCTCTGGGGCCAATGGTGGTTCGGCGGGGAGAAATAACACCCGAAACGGCACCCGAAGCAGTAACCGAAACGGCACCCGAACCAGTGCGCGCAATGGCAGCACCCGTAATGCGCGTCCGGCTCCGCGACCAACCTCTCGCTCCACTGGGTCCTCGAAGGCTGGGAGCAAAACGAGTGCCGCTCGGGCCGACGTCGTCGAACCGCAGGCCGGCACCAAGCAGGTCACGGTCCGCACGGTGGTGCTGTTCCTGGTGATCCTGATGGGTTTCATCGTGCTCACCCCCACCCTGCGCGCCTACGTTTCCCAAGCCGAGCAACAGCGCACCCTGGCTGGCCAGATCGAGGCCGCCCAGGAGCGGAACGCTGAACTGCAGCGCACCATCGACCGGTGGGATGATGATGCCTACGTGCAGAGCCAGGCTCGCGACCGGCTTGGATTCGTCTTTCCCGGGGAGACCTCCTACATTGTCACCGACCCCGAAACCGTGACCGGCGAAGAGGTGCCGGTCGATACCAGCCAAGATGGCCCCGTCGTCGTCCCGCAGGTCGGACCCTGGTATGTCACGGTGACCGATTCAATCGACGTTGCAGGTGAAGTTGGAAACCGAGACTAACGCCCCCACGCCCGGCGATCTGGACACCCTCGCCGAGCAACTCGGGCGACTGCCGCGCGGGGTCGTGGAGATTGCCCGCCGGTGCGTGTGCGGGCGCCCGATCGTGGTGCGTACGGCACCCAGGCTCGACGACGGAACTCCCTTTCCGACGTCGTTCTATCTGACCAATCCCGGTGCGGTGGCCGCCGTCTCCACCCTGGAGAGCCAGGGCGTGATGAAGGAGATGTCGGACCGGCTGCTTGAGGATTCCGAGCTCGCCGCCGCGTACGCCCGCGCTCATGAGGACTACCTGCGCCGCCGCGCCGAACTCGGCGAGGTGGAAGAGATCGAGGGCATCAGCGCCGGTGGGATGCCGGTGCGCGTGAAGTGTCTGCACGTGCTCGTGGGGCATTCACTCGCCGTCGGCCCGGGAGTCAACCCCTTGGGTGATGAGGCTTTGGAGCTGATCGCACCGCAATGGCGCCCGGATCGCTGCACCTGTTGATCCGGGTGTGAGCGGGGCCAGGGAATCTGGCAGGCTGAGCGCTGTGAAACGCGTAGCGGCCATCGACTGTGGCACCAACTCCATCCGACTCCTGATTGCCGACGTCGAAGCGGGCGCCTTGGTAGATGTGGTGCGCCTGATGGAGGTGGTCCGGTTGGGTCAGGGGGTGGACCGCACCGGGCAGTTTCACCCCGAGGCGCTGGCGCGCACCTTGGAGGCGACCGGCCGGTATGCACAGCTCTGCGCCGAGCACCAGGTGGAGGCGATCCGGTTCGTCGCCACCTCCGCGAGCCGCGACGCTAGCAACCGCGATGAGTTCTTCTCCGGCGTCCACGAACTCCTTGGGGTCACCCCGGAGGTCATCACCGGAACCGAGGAAGCACAGCTCTCCTTCACCGGTGCCACGAGCGTGTTGCCCGACGACGGCGGTCATCGCCTCGTGGTGGACATCGGCGGCGGGTCAACTGAGCTGGTGTTGGGAACGGGCCGGAGTCTGGAGTCCTCGATCTCCCTGGACATCGGCTGTGTGCGGATGACCGAGCGCCACCTGGCCAGCGATCCGGCGAGCGAGGCGGAGATCACGGCGGCGCGTGCCGATATTCGAAGCGCGCTGGATCGGGCCGAGTCCCAAGTGCCGCTGGATTCGGTGCGCACCCTGGTGGGCGTAGCCGGATCGGTCACCACCGTGACCGCCCACGCACTAGGACTCGACCGCTATGACCCCACGCGCATCAACGGTGCGGCGATCCCGGCCGGGCAGGTGCAGCAGGCGTGCGCGGAGTTGCTGGCGATGCCGCGCGCGCAGCGCAGTGAACTGGGCTTCATGCACCCCGGGCGGGTGGATGTGATCGGCGCCGGTGCCCTGGTGTGGAGCGAGGTCGTCGAACGGGTGGCGCAGCGCGCCGGCGAGGGACTCGGGCCGGTGGTCACCAGCGAGCACGACATCCTGGACGGTATTGCCCTAGCCATCTAGACCATTCTTTGGCCCAAGCGCCGGTTTCAGGCGGGCCAGGTTGCCGGTTGGCGTGTGGCTCAGGTGGCCAGTTGAGCCTTGGCCCGTTCGATCGCCGGCAGGCTCAACCGGCGCCACGCGATCGGAAGGAGCGCCGCGGTCAGGAGCCCGCAAACAAGGAATGGGGTGCGCAGCGCCCACTCCCGGCCGAGTCCGGGCTCCAGGAAAGTCACCAGGGCGCCGCCGATGAGAATGCCGATGGACATCGTGCCCCAGCCGAAGAACCGATACACCGAGTTCACGCGGCCGAGCAGGTGATCGGGGATGATCCGCTGGCGTAGGGAGACGGTGATGACGTTCCACACCACGATTGCCACGCCGAGAATCACCGAGGCCACCCAGACTCCGATGGCGGGCCTCAGTAGCCCCATCGCACAGTAGGTGGCGGCCATCACCACGATGGACAGCAGTAGCGCACGGGATTCATTCAGCGCCGCCACGATCCGCTCGGCCACCAAGGAGCCCGCGACGCCCCCGGTCGCCATGCCGGTGAGCAGCAGGCCGAACTGCCAGCCCTCGAAGAGCCCCAGCACGTCCTGGGCAAAGAGCACGAAGATGACCATGGGGACTTGGCCGAGCAGGTTCAGTGCCCCCAGCAGCAGCGCCAGGGTGCGAAGCAGTTTGTGGCGCCAGAGCCAGCCGAAGCCCTGCGCCAGTTGCGCCCGCCAGTTTGTCCGCGTTGTGCTCTGTGGTTGTGCGGCCGTTGGTTCCAATCCGTCCGCCTGCAACGCCGGATCGGCCTTGGGGGAGTAGGAGCCGCGCAGGGAGAAGATCAGCCAGGCCGAGATCGCTAACAGCCCGGCGTTGACCCCGAAGGGGATCGCGACCGCTACGGCGATCAGCGCCCCGGCCAAGGGCGGCCCAACGAATTGGTTCATGACGGTTTCCGCGCCCCACATTCGGCCGTTCGCCTTCTCCAGCAGGCGTTTATCCACCACCGAGGGCATCAGCGTTTGGGCGGTGTTGTCGCGCAGTACCTCGGCAAATCCCAGCACCAGTGCCATCGCGCATAGCCCGGCGATCAGAATTCCCGCATTGGATGGCGCTGGTGCGCCGGCGGCGAGTTCTTCGGGGCTCGGCAGGCCGCTCTGGTTGAAGGCGAGCAGAGTGGCGAACGCGGTGATCACCACGAACCGCAGCACATCCATCGAGCCGACCAGGATCTTGCGGTCATACCGGTCACTGATCACCCCTGCCGGTAGCGAGAACAGCAGCCATGGCAGGCGGGTGGCAAGGCCCACCACGGTGAGAAGGAACGGGTCTCGGGTGATGGAGGATGCCAGCCACACGATCGCCACCGCCACCAGGCCATCGCCGAGGTTCGCCAGGGTTGAGGAGGAGAACAGCTTCCAGTAGTTGCCGCCGAGGCGCAGCTTGTCAGGCTGTGGGGCGCCGGTGCTCACGCCTTGGGCTCGCTAGGCGTGGGCTCGCTGGGTGTGGGCTCGTGGTCCTGCGGCAGAGCGGGCCGGGTGGTGGGGTACAAGGCGAACGCCAACGCGTAAGTGGTCTCACCGCCGCGGGGCTCGCGCGCGAACTCCGCCAGCAGATCATCGAGGCGGTGTTTCCACTCGGCAAATCGCTCGGTGGGGATGCGCACGTGCCGAATGTTCGCCTGCGCCTGATCGGCAAGGTGTTCGGGGAGCTGGCTCAACTCGGCGTTGACGCTGGCCGCTACCTGTTGGACCCGATTGCTCGCCTCGGCCACGTGGTCGTACCAGAACGTTCGGGCCGTGCGGCCGTAGTACTTGGCTTCGATCGCGCGCACCATTTTGGTGCGGACCACGTGGATGAGTCCGGCATCGACCAGCACCGAGATGTGGTGTCCCACCGTGCCCTTTGGCTTCTCGAGTACCGCCGCGAGTTCGGAGGTGGTGGCCGCCCGTTCGGACAGGATGGAGACGATGTTGCTTCGCGTCTCTTCGAACAGCGCGCGGTATTGCTCGGGGGACTCAAGTGCGAGGGAGTCGGCGAGGTCGTAGTCCGGAGCCGCTTTATGGTCTGCCATTCCCGTATGGTCGGTTAATCCAGACCATAAAGTCAAGGCCCGACGGCGTGGGTGCTCGCTCCCGTGCGGGTGGAGGCTCCGGCGCGGGTGAGGTGGGCAACTCCACAGCGACACCCATTGCATAGGCCAATAGGCTGGGGTCATGACCACCTCAACCTCGCCCACCCTGACGAAGACCCGGACTGTTCCGCGGATTCTGATTCTCGGTGGCGGCTATGTTGGTTTGTTCACGGCGCGGCAGATTCGCAAGCGCCTCGGCCGGCGAGAAGCGGCCATCGTGTTAGTGGACCCTCGCCCATACATGACCTATCAGCCGTTCCTCCCCGAGGCGGCCGCGGGTTCGCTTGAGCCGCGGCACGTGGTGGCTCCGCACCGTCGGATCCTGCCGGGCACCACGATGCTGGCCGGGCGTGTGAGCAACCTGGACCACGACAACCGCCGGGCCACCGTCACCCCGATCGACGGCGATGACTACAGCGTCACCTACGACCATGTGGTCGTGGCGCTTGGGGCCGTGGCGCGCGTGCTGCCCATCCCGGGCCTGGCCGAGTTCGGAACCGGGTTCAAGCAGATCGAAGAGGCGATCGCACTGCGTAACCGGGTGCTCGCCAAGATGGATCTGGCTGCATCCACGTGGGACGCTGAGGCCCGCCAGCGGATGTTGACGTTCACGTTCGTTGGTGGTGGCTTCGCCGGTATCGAAGCGATCGCCGAGGTCGAGGACATGGCCCGCGCGGCCTGCCGGGACTTCGACTCGATCCGACCCGAGGATCTGCGCTTTGTGCTCGTGGAGGCCAGCCGTCGGATCCTGCCCGAAGTAGGGGAGGAGCTCGGTGGGTACGCCTTGGAGCAACTGCGCAGCCGGAACATTGAAATCAAG
>JBMDWZ010000238.1:0-3274 GCA_048594865.1 Beutenbergiaceae bacterium | reverse complement strand
CCGGCCCAGCACCCTGGCACGGATGCCCAAGAGCGAAACCGGCGTCATGCTCATCACCGTGATCGCCACCGTGTGGACCCACAACCTCGCCGTGGGCGTGATCCTTGGGGTGATCGCCGCGATGGTGACGTTCGCCCGCCGAGTGGCCCGGTTCGCCAGCGTGACCCGCACCCTGGTGCAGCGCGAGGGCGTGGAGGTGGCGCTGTACGCGGTCAACGGCGAGCTCTTCTTCGCTTCCAGCAATGACCTGACCACCCAGTTCGACTACGCCGGCGATCCCGACCGCATCGTGATCGACCTGAGCCGCTCGCACGTGTGGGATGCCTCCACGGTGGCCGCACTCGATGCGATCGCCACCAAGTACGCCAAGCTGGATAAGACCCTGAGCATCGAGGGGCTGAACGACACCGCCGCCCAGTTCCACGGGAGATTGACCGGGAATTTGGGCGACTAGCTTTCGCGTGAGGTGGCGAGCGCGAAACACACTCGATACACCGGGTAATGGAGCCGAAACGAAACCAAGACACCAGAGAAACAGCCGGCTCCTAAGTTCCTCGGCATGGATACATCAATGGATACATTCGCGGATCCAGTCACGGAATCCTCGAACAATCCCCGTCTCTCTGCGCGGCAGCGCGTGTACGAAATCCTCCGCGATGAACTACTGGGCACGGCTATCTCGCCCTATCAGCGGTACACCGAGGTAGGAGTCGCCGAGCGACTCGACGTCTCGCGCACACCCGTACGCGACGCCCTCACTCGGTTGCAGACCGACGGCCTACTCATCAAGCGCGATGGTGGCCTATACCGCTATATCCCCACTCTCGGGGAGTTCACCGAGCTATATGAACTGCGTTTGACCCTGGAGCGCCGTGGGGTGGAGCGGGCCATCGATGATCCGACGATCACCCACGACCGCCACCGCTTAGAAGCCGAACTCAACCTCTGGCATCAACGCCGGGACGACGGCGTCACCCCCAGCGCTGGCTTTGTCACCGCTGACGAACAGTTCCACGTGAGCCTGCTGAGCTCGGCCGGCAATGCCGAGATCACCAAGGCGCTACTCACAGTGAACCAACGCATCCGGCCGCTTCGAATGCACGACTACCTCACCGAAGACCGCGTGGAAGCGACCATTACCGAGCACCTGGAGATAGGCGAGCTCGTGCTCTTGGGCAGACTCACCGCCGCTCGGGACGCACTGCGTGACCACATCGGCGAGTCCCAAGCCGTGGTGGAGGCGCGCGCCCTGCGGGCCATGCACCTCAGCCGCTTGGCCGAGGGCGAGGGACCGGCATGAGTACCGATACCAACCCGAGCGACGCCGTCGAGACCGCCTACCGGCGCATCGCCGAAGCAGACCGCGATGACATCTTCATCACGCTCAGAGACCAGGCCCACGCCCGCGCCGACGCAGCCGACGTTGCCCTGCGCGTGGCCAAGGGTGAAGCTCTGCCGCTAGCGGGCACCATCACCGTCGTCAAAGACAACATCGACGTGGCCGGTGTGCCCACGACTGCTGCGGCACCGTGGAGCGCCTACGTTCCCGACGACGATGCCCCGGTGGTCGCACGACTCAAGGGCGCAGGATCGGTCATCATCGGCAAGACAAACATGGACCAGTTCGCCACCGGGCTGGTCGGCACCCGCACCCCCCACCCGACCACGACGAGCGTCCTGGACCCCACGAGAGTCTCAGGTGGATCCAGTTCAGGCTCGGCGGTAGCGGTGGCCCTCGGCATCGCCGACATTGGTCTTGGCACCGACACCGCAGGCTCTGGGCGGGTGCCAGCGGCCTTCAACGGAATCGTCGGCCTCAAACCCACGTTGGGGCTGTTCCCCAACACCGGCGTGGTTCCCGCATGCCCCAGTTATGACACCGTCTCGGTGTTCGCTCGGACGCCAGATTTGGCCGCTCAGGCCACCAGCATCATGGCCGGTGATCCCGCCCAGCGCAGTGCCACCGACCGCCAGCTGCCAAGCAGCGGACGGCTCGGGGCTCCGAGCAACCTGGTGATCGCAGTGCCCACCGCAGCGAACCTGGAGGCGACATCCAACCCCTGGCGTGAGGCTTTCGATCAGGCCGTTCGGGACCTGGAAACGGGAGGTGTGCAGATTCGCGAAGTCGACATCTCCCCCATGCTCCAGGCCGCGGTGCTGTTGTATGACGGCGCCTTGGTGGCCGAGCGTTACGCCGGCTTCGGCGAGCGTTTCGACGGCGATCACCCCGGCGCAGATCCGGTGGTCGCCGCGATCGTGGCTCGCGCTGCGCAAGTGAAGGCCCACGAACTTGTCACCGATCAGCACCACCTGGCCGCCGCCGGGCACGAAATGCGCCAGCGCCTAGCCGGGACCACCGCGCTCCTGGTTCCCACCACCACTCATCACCCCACGGTCGCAGAGGTCGCGGCCGAACCTGTGAGTGTCAACGCACGCCTGGGGACCTACACCAACAGCGTCAATTCCCTGGACCTGTGCGCCATCGCGATTCCCTACCCACCGGCGGCCACGACCAGCCCCGGATTCGGGCTGACCGTGATCGCCGATGCCTTCGAAGACCAGCTCGCTCTGGACGTCGCCCATCGCATCTTGGGCACCACCGGAACCGCTCGCGTCGATGACCGCGGGCTTGACCTCCTCGCCGTCGGCGCGCACATGCGCGGCCTACCCCTGGAAAGAGACCTCCTGGCCCTCGGCGCAAGTTTCCAACGCGCCGTGGCCACTGCACCGGACTACACCTTGGTCGCGATCGATGGTGAACCGCCTCGCCCAGGGGTGTTGCCCGCCGAGCCCGGTCGGGGAACAGCGATCGACGGGGAACTGTGGCGAATCAGTCCCGCTGGCCTCGGGCAGCTCCTCACCACACTGCCCGCAGTGCTGTCTTTGGGGCAGGTGCGGTTGGCCGATGGTCGCACGGTCACCGGCTTCCGCGCCGACCCGCAGCTCGCTGCTGGCGCCACCGACATCTCCGGCTTCGGCGGCTGGCGCTCCTACCTCGAACACGCTGCGAAGGAGATGGTTTGATGCCCAACGGCGCTCACCCCACCACCCTCGAAAATACCCAGGCCAACCAGGCAGGTGGCCCAACTCCGCCGCTGCTGCAGGTGGATCACCTGAGTAAGGCCTTCGGTCCGGTGCAAGCAAATCTGGACGTATCCTTCAGCGTGCGCCCCAGTCAGGTGCACGCGCTCTTGGGAGAGAACGGCGCCGGAAAGTCCACCCTGGTCAAGTCGCTCTATGGAGTGCACCAACCCGACTCGGGCCAGATCCTCAT
>JBMDWZ010000237.1:0-2946 GCA_048594865.1 Beutenbergiaceae bacterium | reverse complement strand
TAACCCGCGAGGCAATCAGGGTTACGCCGTGGGACGCTAACCGCGCCGCGAATGTGTACGTTTGTGTCCTTTCGCGGGATATTCGCCGCCAATCCGGCGTTTATGGGCCGTGCCTCGGTTGGGATAAGACCCTTGTGGCTCTAGGCTTGCCTCTCAAATGACCAATGATGTGAAAGGGCCCGAGGCGTTGATCGCCCGGCCGCCAGGGCGCCCAGGTATGAACGATGTGGCCCGATTGGCTGGGGTATCGCATCAGACCGTTTCTCGGGTACTCAACGCCCACCCCAACGTGCGCCCGGAAACCAAGGCGCGGGTCCAGGCGGCGATCGATGAGCTCGGATATCGGCGCAATAGTGCCGCCCGGGCGTTGGTCACCCAACGGTCCACGGTGCTGGGCATCATCACCGCCGGTTCTGAACACCTGGGACCGGCGCGCACCCTGGCCGCGGTGGAGCAGTCGATGCGCGCCAGCGGCTACTTCGTATCGGTGATCACCGTGCCGCAGGCCGACCCGGACTCGATGGCCGCGGCCTTCGACGCCCTCGTGGACCAGTCGGTTGAAGGGGTGGTGGTGATCGCCCACAGCACCGAGGTGGCCACGGCGGCGAAACTCGCCTCCGCCCGGCTACCGGTGGTGCTGATCTCCGCCGCCTACCCCGATGCCAGCGGACCGCCCACCGTCAGTGTGGATCAGGAGCACGGGGCCCGGATCGTGGCCCAGCACCTGCTGGACCTGGGGCACACCGACATGGTGCACATCGCCGGCCCAGCCCACTGGTTCGACGCCCGCGCCCGCGCCCGCGGCTGGCACGAACTGTTGAGCGAGACCGGGCCGTTGAGCGACATCGGGCCGTTGCGACCGCTGCGCCCACGCCCCGACCTCCAAGGTGACTGGACCGCGGACTCCGGTTACGCCGTCGGCCGCCACCTGCTCGATGACCTTCCCACCGCGGTGTTCGCGGCCAATGACCAGATGGCGCTCGGGGTGCTGCGGGCCTTCGCTGAGGCAGGTATCACAGTGCCCGGGGATGTCTCGGTGGTGGGGTTCGATGACATCATGGGAGCCGACAACTTCTATCCACCGCTCACCACGGTCCGCCAGGACTTTGTCAGCCTGGGCACTCGGACGGTAGCGGAACTACTGGCGGTGATCAGTGGGGCGTCTGGTGGCGCTGAGCTGGTTCAGCCCGAACTGGTGGTCCGAGACAGCACCGGACCTGCCCGAGATTAGGAGCACGGATGGCCGGCGCAGTCCAGCCCACCCGAACCCAGATCAGCAAGTGGCGTCGCTACCTCGCTGAGGAGAAGGCCGAAGCCCGCGTCTACCGGGCGTTAGCTAAGCGCAAGTCCGGCGAAGAGGCCGCCATTCTCAATGAATTAGCCGAGGCCGAGGGTCGGCACGCGGCGCACTGGGAAGAGTTGCTCGCCGATCACCCGGGGCGTGAACGTGGCCCCGCACTGCGCTCGCGGATCCTGGTGTGGCTCGCCGGCCGGTTCGGCTCGGTGTTCGTGTTGGCGTTGGCGCAGCGCGCCGAAAGCCGCTCCGCCTACGCCGATGACGCCGACGCCACAGACACGATGGCCGCCGATGAGCGGATCCACGCCGAGGTGGTGCGCTCCCTGGCCGCCCGCGGGCGCTCGCGGATGTCCGGCTCCTTCCGGGCCGCGGTGTTCGGGATGAACGACGGCCTGGTCTCCAACCTGGCCCTGGTGCTGGGAATCGGGGCCACCGGCGCCTCCGCTGGACTCATCCTCATCACCGGTGTTGCCGGGTTGCTGGCCGGGGCGTTGTCGATGGGCGCGGGGGAGTACGTCTCGGTGCGCTCCCAGCGGGAACTGGTGGATGCCTCCACCCCGAGCCCCGCCGCGCACACCGCGATCCCCCATCTGGATGTGGACGCTAACGAACTGGCGTTGGTCTACCGGGCCCGTGGGATGTCCGCGGAAGAGGCGCAGCAGCGCGCCGATGCCCGGATGGCCGAGTATGACCCCAAGGCCCCCCGCGGCGCCCAAGACGCGAGCACCTATGAGGAGCTCGGCTCGGCGTGGGGAGCGGCCTGGACCAGCTTCCTGCTGTTCTCCTCCGGCGCCATCATCCCAGTGCTGCCCTACCTGTTCGGCATGACCGGGATCTGGGCCGTGGTGGCCGCCGCGGTACTGGTGGGCCTCGCGCTGCTCACCACCGGCGCGATCGTGGGCTTGCTCTCCGGGTCCTCCCCCTGGGCCCGGGCGCTTCGCCAACTGGCGATCGGTTGGGGCGCTGCCGCCGTCACCTATGCGCTCGGTCTGCTGTTCGGCACCGGCGCGGCCTAGGGAGTTCGCGGCCTAGGGAGTTACAGCGCCCGCAACACCGGCAGCAAGGACGCCGCCAACTGGGTGCCGTCCTTGCCGTGCGCGTGCGGCACCTGCGGGCTGGGCGCCGCATCCTGCTCCAGCACCGTCGGGGTTCCGTGGGAGAGCACCTGCTCCCCGGGGCTCAGTTCCCGGATTGCGATCGCGGCCACCGCACCGTCGTGATCGGCCGCGAACTCCCGGTAGATGGTGGGATCGTGCTGGCCGTCATCACCCACCAGGATCCACCGCAGGTTCGGGAACTCGTGGCGTAGGCGCCGCAGGCTCTTCTCCTTGTGTTCGCGCCCCGAGCGGAACCATCCAGAGTTGGTTGGCCCCCAATCGGTCATCAGTTTCGGGCCGGCTGGAAAGCCCTGCTCATGCAGGAACTGGGTGATCGTGGGCACCACGTTCCACGCCCCGGTGGAGAGGTAAAAGACCGGAATCTCGCCTTGCTGACCCCGCACCTGCGCATACAACTCCGCCATCCCAGGCACCCGCCGTCGGGCACTGGACCGTCGCACAAAGGTGTTCCACAGCGCGATCATCGGCCGCGGCACCGAGGTGACCATGACGGTGTCATCGATATCGCTGAGCAGCGCAAGCCCCGGTGCG
>JBMDWZ010000236.1:0-2064 GCA_048594865.1 Beutenbergiaceae bacterium | reverse complement strand
TATTCGTGATTACGCGATTAGGACGCCCGTCACCTACGTCGAGGCCGGAAGCACTCGGCAGGAGTCGGTCGCAGCGATGGTCCGCGAATGCGAGTGTGACCACGTGATCGTCCACGAGTCGGCGCGCCCCTTGGTACGTCGTCAGGACTTCCAGCGCCTCATCGACGCCCCACAGGACAACTTGGCCTTCATGCTTCCGATTCCGTTTTCGGTGGCGCACGTGGACCCGCGCAACCGTGCGGTGACGGGTTGGCTTGAACGTGAACGAATCCGAAACATCCAACTTCCGTACAAGTTCCGCACTCAGGACCTCGCCGATGCCCATGCCCGAGCAATCGAGCGGGGTGAGACCTTCCATGAGGACGCCACAATGGTCGCGCTGGGCGGGCGACCGATGCACTACATCGACGGCGCTGACTCCAACATCAAGGTGACCACGCCCACGGACGTGGAGTTGGCTACGTTCCTCCTAGACCGCAGGGGAGGCGTCGATGAGTAAGGTCGCACTGGTCACCGGGGGGACCCGGGGGATCGGCTTTGCCATTGCTAAGCAACTGCTGAACGGCCAGCGCGGCGTCTGCACCGTGGTTGTCACCGGCACCACTGAGGCTTCGGTGGAGACGGCGGCCGATCAGCTTCGGACGCAGATACCAGTCGGGGCGCGAGTCGTTCCAATCGCGCTCGACCTCGCCGATCGAGGCGCCATCGCCCCGGCCGTGGAACAGATCCTGAACGAATGCGGCGGCGTCGATGTACTGGTCAACAATGCCGGGATCACCCGACCGGCGGCGTTACAGCAAATCGACATGGCCGACTTTGAGCAGACCATGGCGGTCAACCTCTATGGACCTTTTCTGCTGGTGCAAGAGCTCCTTCAGCATGGGAACCAGTTCGAGGCCGTCATCAATATCGCCTCCACCGCCGGAATGTCGGGCCGTGCTGGGTGGCTGACCTACTCGGCCTCCAAAGCGGCCTTGATCAGCATGAGTGAGGTGATGCGGTCCGAGCTCGGTATCTATGGCACGAAGGTTTTCACGGTCTCACCTGGCCGAACCGCCACCGACCTTCGAAAGATGCTCGCGCCAACGGAGGATCCGGCCACGATCATGCAGCCCGACGCGGTAGCGGGCGTCATCGAGGCACTCCTGGGAGACGCTGGAGCCCACATGGAGTCCACCAACATCGTCGTCCGCTGATTGGCGCCCAGGCGCCAGTTCATGCGGGCTGGCCGTTACGGTTCTCTGGTTCGTAGCCCCTTGCTCATGCTTGATTGCGTGGTCGCGACTACACTGGACGTGGTTCAGAACGCCCAAGTCACTAGACGGACTGAGGGGGAATGTGAACGTTAGAGCATCGATAGCAATCAGGATTAGCAAACTGTTGCGACGGGTGGCGACCAGGGTAATTGCAGACGCCCAATCACGGTCGCTACGAACAACTGCGAGTGAGCTACAGGTCCTCGAGGCAGAGCCCTCGGTCGTCGCCCTGATCGCCGCACCATCGACGTCGGTCGACGGCTGGATTCGTGCATTGAACGACTTCGATGTTCGCGTGATTCGTGCCAGCGGCCACACCGGTGTGGACCACGCTGCACGTCCGCGAGACAAGCGGCTGGCTGAGGAATTACGGACGTGCCCACAGATCGACTTGCTCGTTGATCTTCGAGCTAACGAAACGCGGCAGCAGGTCGACGTGCGCGCATGGGCGCATCCGTATGTTCGCAAGGGTGGGATCTACGCCATTGTTGGGGACCACGATTCCCAGATGCCGGCCGAGGTGCGGGATCTCAGTGCGGCGGCCCGAAAACCGGCAGAATCCGAACGAGTACGAAGTGATCGGGAAGCGTCGAAGAGCCTGGAGTTTGCTGGTACCGAACTCGGAATAGCCCTGTTTCGTAAGCGACTTTCGCACATGGTGCCGGTCCTGGAGAAGGAATCCGCGAAACTTTTGGCGCAGCGACTGCGATCGACTCAGTTCGCGACCAGTCAGACGGTTCCGGACACCCGGGTCGTGGCGCACGCGGAAGTGAGGCACCATGCCCAGTCTTTCCAGCCCCAGCGAGTC
>JBMDWZ010000235.1:0-1842 GCA_048594865.1 Beutenbergiaceae bacterium | reverse complement strand
CTCACGAGGTGTGCCCGTCGCCGGATTGCCAGCCGTTGTGAGACCGCAGGTCATCGAGGAACGTCTGCGCCCACATCGCCACGTCGTTACCCAGTACGCGCCTACGCAACGACCGCATTCGCCGTCGGCCCTCCTTGGGATCGAGCTCGATGGCGCGCATGAGCGCCGCTTTACTTCCCTCGATGTCGTGGGGGTTGATGAGGATCGCCTGGGTGAGCTCATCGGCGGCGCCGGTGAACTCGCTGAGCACCAGCGCTCCGCCCAGATCGTGGCGGGCGGCCACGTATTCCTTGGCCACCAGGTTCATGCCATCGCGCAGGGCGGTGACGAGCATGACGTCGGCGGCGAGGTACAGCGCCGCCATCTCCTCGATGGGGTAGGAGCGGTGCAGGTAGTAGATCGCCGAGCCGGCCAGGGTGCCGTATTCGCCGTTGATGTGCCCGACCGTTTCTTCGATCTGGTGGCGCAGTTCTTGGTAGTGCTCCACGCGCTCGCGGCTGGGGCTGGCGACCTGGACCAGGGCGGTGTCGGGGGCTTGGACCTTGCCCTCGGCGAGGAGTTCACCGAAGACCTTGATCCGGTGCCGGATGCCCTTGGTGTAGTCCAAGCGGTCCACGCCGAGCAACAGGGTGCTGGGATTGCCGAGTTCTTCGCGGATCTCCTTCGCGCGCTTTTGCACGCCCTCGCTGCGGGCGAGTTCATCGAACTGGGCCGAGTCGATCGAGATTGGGAAGGAGGCCGCGCGGACTCGACGCTGGGCGCCGTCGTCGTCGGTGGTGGTGACCACCTGGCCGCGTACGTGATCGTCGCTGAAGCGGCGGGCGGCGTTGAGGAAGTTCGCGACGTCGCCGCTGCGTTGGAAGCCGATGAGGTCGGCACCGAGCAGTCCCTCGGTGATCTTTTCGCGCCAGGTGAGCTGGCCGAAGAGCTCGATCGGCGGGAAGGGGATGTGGTTGAAGAACCCGATGCGCAGGTCCGGGCGGGCTTTGCGCAGCAGTGCCGGGACGAGTTGAAGCTGGTAGTCATGCACCCACACCACCGCGCCGTGGGCGGCGACCTTGGCGGCGTGCTCAGCGAAGCGTTCGTTGACGGTGCGGTAGGTGTTCCACCAGTGCCGGTGATACTCCGGGGAGACGATCACGTCGTGGTACAGCGGCCACAGGGTGCCGTTGGAGAAGCCCTCGTAATAGTCCTCGAGCTCGGTGGCGCTGAGGCTGACCGGGATCAGATGGATGCCGTCGGCGTCGAAGGGCCCCAGATCCTCGGAGTCGGTGGTGCCGGGCCAGCCGACCCAGGCCCCATCGCCGCTGCGCATCATCGGCGCAAGGGCTGTGACTAGGCCTCCGGGGGAGCGGCTCCACTCCAAGTTGCCGTCGGCATCGAGCGATGCGTCCACCGGTAGTCGGTTGGCGACGACGACGAAGTCGTACTCACCGCCATTTGTGGTCTGTTGGCCTTGCTCGGGGCTCATGACCCTCCACCTGTTGGAAATGGGGCGATAACTTTCACCCTATCGGTGACTACGGCGGTGCTGCATCGGGGGCGATCGGGCCTGGGACGGTAGTTTGCTTATATGCACGGGCAGAGCGAGGCGACCGGTCCGGTTCGCCAAGAGGTGGGCGGATACCGCCTGCTCGACGTGCTGGGCTCGGGCGGAATGGGAACCGTTTATCGGGCGCTCGATGGCGATGACCACGAGGTGGCGTTGAAACTGCTGCACCCGGGGATCAGCGCCGATCCGACCGCGCGGGACCGGTTGCGGCGCGAGATCGCGACGTTGCACCGGGTGCGCGGGCCGCACGTGGCGCGGGTGCTGGATGCCGAGGCGGATTCCGCTGATGC
>JBMDWZ010000234.1:0-9115 GCA_048594865.1 Beutenbergiaceae bacterium | reverse complement strand
CCTGTCCCAGACGGTGCCGCTGATCGCCTTCGCCCCGGTGGTGTCCTCCTGGGGTTCACGACTGCAGGTGGGCGCCTTTGAGTGGCAGAACTGGATGACGGTCGCGCTGATCGCCTCATATTTGGCGTTCTTCCCGATCGCGGTGGGCGCGCTCAAGGGGCTGCAATCTCCCGAGCGAATACACACCGAACTCATGCACACCTACGCCGTGGGCTGGTGGGCCACGGTGCGCACGTTGCGGTTTCCGGCCGCTGTGCCTTACCTGCTGGCGGCACTGCGGTTGGGGGCGGCCAACGCGGTGATCGGAGCCGTCGTGGCCGAGGTGTCCACGGGCCTACGCGGCGGGATCGGCAGGCTGCTGATTCAGTTCGCCGGGCAGGCCAGTGGCGATCCGGCGAAGGCCTGGGGGCCCATCTTCGGGGCGATCGCCCTAGGCCTAGTGGCCGCCGGGTCGGTGGCCGTGCTGGGCCTGATGCTGGGCAAGTACCGACGAGCCGAGGAGGGCGCGTGAGCGCTGAGACCAGTGCCAGTCAAGGAAAGGCCGATCCGGGCATCGCTGTGCACGCGCGCGGGGTGGACAAAACGTTCGCCACCAAGTCCGGCGACGTCCAGGCACTGTCGAGCATCGACCTGAGCGTTGCCGCGGGTGAGTTCGTGTCCCTGATCGGCCCCTCTGGGTGCGGAAAGTCCACCTTGATGCGGCTGATCGCAGATCTGGACCAACCCACCGCCGGGTCACTGACGGTGTTCGGTAAGAGCGCCGCGGTCGCCAGAAAAGACCAGGACTACGGAATCGCCTTCCAACAGGCAGGCCTACTGCCCTGGCGCACCGTGGCGGCCAACGTTGCCCTGCCGCTGGAACTGCACGGCACCGCCAAAGCCCAGGCGCGCCAGCGGGTGGCGGACCTGCTGGAGATGGTGTCCCTGTCGGACTTCGCCGGCCGCTACCCCGATGAGCTCTCCGGAGGCATGCAGCAGCGGGTCGCCATCGCCCGCGCGCTGGCGCGCAGACCCGACCTGCTACTCATGGACGAGCCCTTCGGCGCCCTGGATGAAATGACTCGGGAGCGGATGCAGACCGAACTGCTGAAGATCTGTGCCGAGACCGGCGCCGCGGTGGTGTTCGTGACCCACTCGATCCCCGAGGCGGTGTACCTGTCCGATCGCGTCGTGGTGATGTCACCGCGCCCCGGCCAGATCGCCGAGATCGTGCCCATGGCGCTGCCGAAGCCGGGAGCGCGAACCGCTGAGCTGCGCGAGGAGTCCGGCTACTTCCACATGATCACCGCCGTCCGAGAGGCACTGCATGGCGGCTCACCAACTCATGGCGGGGAGATGCGCTGATGTCCGCCGCCCCGCTCGATGCCCCCACGATCGCAAGCTCCGCCCGACGGGGAGCCTCGTCCGCGCTCGCGGCCCGGATTTTGGCTCCGGTGGTGGTGGGCGCGGTGGGGCTGGCGATCTGGCAGTTCTTGGTCAGCGTGGTGGGCGTCAGCGGCTACCTGCTGCCCTCCCCCACCGCGATCGCCGAGCAGATGGCGCAGTATCGCAGCGCGATCATTTCCGGCGCCACCACCACCGGACTCAATGCCCTCATCGGGCTGGTCATCGGGGCACTGGTGGGGATTGTGATCGCGGCGCTCGCCAACGCTGCCCGACCGATCGACGCCATGACCGCGCCGATCGTGGCCGCCCTGGCGGTGATCCCGATCGTGGCGCTGGCGCCGGTGCTGAACACCATGTTCGGCGCCGACTCCCAGTTGAGTCGCCAAGCGATCGCCGGCCTGGCCGCATTCGTCCCAATCTTCATCAACACCCTGCGCGGGCTTCGCCAAACCAAACCCGTGCACCGCGACCTCATGCACACCTACGCCGCCAGCCCCTGGCAGGTGTTCCGGACCGTCACCCTGCCCACCGCGGTGCCGTTCACGTTCACCGGGGTGCGGATCGCGTCCTCACTCGCGGTGATCTCCGCGTTGGTGGCCGAATACTTCGGCGGCCCGCGCGGCGGTTTGGGGGAACTGATCTCCACCTCTGCGGCCTCCAGCGCTTATGCCCGGGCATGGGCGTATGTGGCCGCGTCCATCGTCCTTGGCCTGGTGTTCTACCTCAGCACGCTCTTCCTCGAACGCCTGGCCAGTCGCTCGCAAGCCGGTTGACGAATCAGCCGAATCTTCCACGTCACCCCCGACCTGTTGCCACTCCCCGACCTGTTGTCACTCCCCGACCCGCTGTACCTCTTACATCCGCAGTAGTCCTTTGAGAAGGGAACGTCCATGACCGCATCAACCTCCCGCCGTCGGGCCTTAGCGGCCGGGGCACTGGCCGCCGCACTCACCCTCGCCTCCTGCTACGACGAGGGCGGTGGATCCGAAGGATCCGGCAACGGCGGCGACGACACCGGCGAATCAGGCGGCGAACTCACCCCCATCAGTCTGCAATTGCAGTGGCTGCCGCAGGGCCAGTTCGCCGGCTACTTCGCCGCCCAAGAAATGGGCTACTTCGAGGAGGAGGGCCTTGACGTCACCATCATCGAATCCGGCGGCGACATCGTCCCCCAAGATGCGCTGGCCAACGGCGACGTCGACTACGCCATCGCCTGGGTGCCCAAGGTGCTCGGCTCCATCGAACAGGGCGCCAACCTCACCAACGTGGCCCAGATCTTCCAGCGTTCCGGCACCCTGCAGGTGAGCTGGGCGGATTCAGAGATTCAATCCGTGGCCGACTTCGAAGGCAGGCGGATCGGCTCATGGGGCTTTGGAAACGAGTGGGAGATCTTCGCGGCGATGGCCGCCGAGGATCTGGACTCCTCCACCGTGGACATCATTACCCAGGACTTCAACATGAACGCCTTCCTGCAAGGCGATATCGATGCCGCCCAGGCGATGACCTACAACGAATACGCCCAACTCCTGGAATCGCAAAACCCCGATACCGGTGAGCTGTACACCCCCGAGGACTTCACCGTCATCAGCTACGAAGACACGGTCGGGGCGATGCTGCAGGATGCGATCTGGGCCGACACCGAACGCCTGGAATCCGATGAGGAGTACGCCGACACCACCGTGGCATTCCTGCGGGCCGTGATCCGCGGATGGGTGTACGCCGCAGAGAACCCGCAGGAAGCCTCAGACATCACCATCGACGCGGGGTCCGGGTGGGGCGCCAGCCACGAGCTGTGGATGGTCAACGAAACGAACAAGCTCATCTGGCCCGCGCCGGACGGCATCGGAATGATCGATGAAAGCGCATGGGACAACACAGTGCAGGCCGCATTGAGTGCGGTGAATGAAACCGGCGCCTCCCCTATCACGCAAGAGCCACCGGACACCGCCTGGTCCAATGAGTACATCGAGCGGGCATTGGCCGACCTCGCCGACGAGGGTGTGGACACCACCGGAGAGAACTTCACCGAAATCGACGTCACCCTGGAACCGGGCGGCGCGTAAAGGTCACCGGCCCTCCCGCGGCGTCACGGTTGCGCAGCAGCCACGGCGCCGCGGGGGCTACCATCCAAGAGGAGGTCATCGACGATCGAAAGGCAGCAGATGTCCGAGCTCACCGGCAGCGAAATGGATGATCACGTCCGCGAGCTGGACCGCGCCCACGTGTTCCATTCTTGGTCTGCGCAGGGGGCACTGAACCCCACCGTGCTCGCCGGCGGCCAGGGCTGCCGGGTGTGGGATCACGCCGGTAACACCTACCTCGACACCTCCTCGATGTTGGTCAACACCAACATCGGCCATCAGCACCCCGCGATCGTCGCCGGCATCCAGGAGCAGGCGGCGCTGCTGACCACCGTCGCCCCGCCGATCGCGAATGCAGCCCGCAGCGAAGCGGCCCGCTTGATCACCGAGCGCGCCCCCGACGGCATGAACAAGGTGTTCTTTACTAACGCGGGCGCCGATGCGGTGGAGAACGCGATCCGGATGGCGCGCTTGCACACCGGACGGGACAAGGTGCTGTCCACCTACCGCTCGTATCACGGCAACACCGGCGCGGCGATCGTTGCCACCGGCGACTGGCGGCGCACGTCCAATGAGTACTCCCGCGGCCACGTGCACTTTTTTGGCCCATACCTGTACCGCACGGAGTTTTGGGCCACCGATCCCGAGCAGGAATCGCAGCGCGCCCTGCAGCACCTGGCGCAGGTCATCAAGTTCGAGGGCCCGCAGTCCATCGCCGCGATCCTGCTGGAGACCATCCCCGGCACCGCCGGGATCATGATGCCGCCACCGGGTTACCTGGCCGGGGTGCGGGAGTTGGCCACCAAGCATGGCATCGCGCTGATCTTCGATGAGGTGATGGCCGGGTTCGGGCGCACCGGGCACTGGTTCGCCCTCGACGCCTACAACGTGGTTCCCGACCTCATCACTTTCGCCAAGGGCGTGAACTCCGGTTACGTGCCCGCCGGCGGGGTGATCATCTCCGATGAGATCGCCACAACCTTCGATGACCGGGTGTTCCCCGGCGGACTGACGTACTCGGGGCACCCGTTGGCGATGGCCAGCATCGTGGCCTCGATCAACGCGATGGCCGATGAGCGGATCATCGACAACGCGGCCCGGATCGGCGCCGATGTGCTCGGACCTGGGCTGGCGGACCTCGCTGACCGGCACCCGATCATCGGCGAGGCGCGCGGCGTGGGCGTGTTCTGGGCGCTGGAACTGGTCTCCGATCCCGATAGTCGCACGCCCGTCGACGCCGGCGTCACCGGTCGAATCAAATCCGAGCTGCTGGAGCGTGGCATCTTCCCGCTGCTCTTCGAAAACCGTATCCACGTGGTGCCGCCGTGTGTCATCACCGACGACGAAGTCGGCCAGGTGCTGGCGGCACTCGATGAGGTCCTCGCGCTGGACCTGCTGACCTAGACTCCCAACCCTGGAGGACCGCGAGATGAGTTCCACTCCCACCCTTGACCACTGGATCGACGGGGCGCCGAGCGCCGGTGTCGGGGAGCGAACCGGCGTGGTGTACGACCCGGCCAAGGGGGTGGTGGCCACTCACGTGCGGTTTGCCTCGGGGGCCGACGTCGATACTGCGGTGGGTGCCGCGAAGTCGGCTTTTGCGCAATGGAGTCAGGCGTCGTTGGCCAAACGCCAGCAGGTGCTGTTCGCTTTCCGGGAGCTGCTGGCCGCAGGCAAGGACGAATTAGCGCAGATCCTTACCGCCGAGCACGGCAAGGTGCTGTCCGACGCCGCCGGTGAGATCTCCCGCGGGTTGGAAGTGGTGGAGTTCGCCTGCGGTGCGGCGCACCTGCTCAAGGGCGAGTACTCGGTGAACGTGTCCACCGGGGTGGATGTGTACTCGCTGCGCCAACCGTTGGGCGTGGTGGGGATCATCAGCCCGTTCCACTTCCCCGCGATGGTGCCACTGTGGTTCTTCCCGTTGGCGATCGCCGCGGGCAACACAGTGGTGCTCAAGCCCTCGGAAAAGGACCCGAGTTCGGCGAACTGGCTGGCCGCCAAACTCAAGGAAGCCGGGCTACCCGATGGGGTCTTCAACGTGGTGCACGGTGACAAAGAGGCGGTCGACGCCATCTTGGATCACGACGACGTAGCCTCGGTTTCGTTCGTCGGTTCCACTCCCATCGCCAAGTACGTATACGAGCGCGGCACCAGCGCCGGCAAGCGGGTGCAGGCGTTGGGCGGGGCAAAGAACCACATGCTGGTGCTGCCCGACGCCGACCTGGATCTGGTGGCCGATTCTGCGGTGAACGCGGGCTTCGGGTCTGCCGGTGAGCGGTGCATGGCGATTTCGGTAGTGCTGGCCACCGACCCGATCGCCGATGAGTTGGTCGCGAAGATTTCGGAGCGGATGGCGACCCTGCGTACCGGTGATGGCCGGCGCGGGTGCGACATGGGCCCGCTCATTACCCCCGAGCACCGGGACAAGGTCACCGGCTACCTCGATGTTGCGATCGAGGATGGCGCACAGGTGGTGGTCGATGGCCGAGAGGTGCAGCCCGATGGCGCCGATGATGGCTTTTGGCTCGGGCCCACTCTCATCGACCGGGTTCCGACGAGTTCTGCGGTGTACCAGGATGAGATCTTCGGGCCGGTGCTCTCGGTGGTGCGGATCGCCGGGTTCACCGAGGGTCTGAATCTGATCAACGCCAGCCCATATGGCAACGGCACAGCGATCTTCACCAATGACGGCGGCGCGGTGCGCCGGTTCCAGTTGGAGGCGACCGTGGGCATGATCGGGGTGAACGTGCCGATTCCGGTGCCGGTGTCCTACTACTCCTTCGGCGGCTGGAAGGCGTCACTGTTCGGGGATGCCAAGGCCTACGGCAAGCATGGCCTGGACTTCTTCACCCAGGAGAAGGCGGTGACCAGCAGGTGGCTGGACCCGAGCCACGGTGGGGTGAACCTCGGGTTCCCGGAGAACACCTGACTTACCTCTGGGCGTTTGCGAGGAACACCGAGTAGGTGCCGTCGTGGCGGGTCAGCTCGGTGCAGTCGGCGATGGTGACGCTGGCGAAGCCGGCATCACGAAGATCGCTCTCGAGCTGAGCGCGGTGGAAGCCGTGGTGCCCGTCGAAGCCTTCGCCATGGAAGGAGCCGTCTTCGGCGTCGAGGTCGGCGATGAACAGCCGCCCGCCCGGTGTCAGCAGTCGCGCGAAGGCAGCGAGGACGGTGGGCAGGGCGTGCACGTGGTGCATCACCAGGACCGTGGCGATCGCGTCGAAAGCGTCCTGCGGGCCGTGGTCGACCTCTAGGTCTAGGTCCGACACGGTGGCGCCGGCCAGCGCGCCGGATTCGACCTTGGCCGCCATCACCTGGCGCATCCCTTCGGAGTTGTCAGCCAGCGTCACTTGGCTGGCCGCGGTGAGGTCGCCGCCTGCGAGCAGCGCCTGGGTCAGTAACCCGGTGCCGGCGCCGTATTCCAGGAACCGTGCTGAGGGGTCGAGGTCGCCGGTGCCGGCGATTTCGCGTGCGATGAGGGCGGCGCGTGCAACCTTTTCGGGGTCTTCGTCCCACGTTGCTGCCTCGGTGTCGAATCTACTGGTGCTCATGGCTCCAGCCTGCCATGTTGGTTGCTTTCGACCCAGGCGCTCCCATCGCTACCGTTACGCGGCCCGCCCCGGCTGCAACTCGGACCACCTGCTCGTTGCGTGCGCCTGCTGGCCACCTGCTCGTTGCGTGCACCTGCTGCCCGCCCACCTTTGCTACCCGCATCCTGCCCACCTGCTCGTTGCATGCGCCTGCTGCCCGCCCACCTTTGCTACCCGCATCCTGCCCGCCTCCGCCACTATTCCGCGGCGGGCGATCTCGCTAGTGTGCTTCGCGGGGCCGCAACACTTCGAGATGTCCCATCCGTCGAAGGACCAATGGAGGTCTGGATCTATGTCAGGAGTCTCGCTCAACCGCCGTCAGGCACTAGGCGCGCTTGGCGCCGCCATCGCAGTTCCAACGATCGGAGGGCTGGCCGGGGCACCTGCCGCCAGCGCCGCCCCCGGTCCCTTTCCCGGCCGCGCCGGGCAGTCCGAGCACGTACTCACGATCGACATCGACGGTTTCGACCATCGGTTCATCGACGGCGAGTACGCCCATTTGGCCGAGCTGCCCAACATTCGGGGCCTAGCAGCGCAGGGTGGGTATGGGGTGATGCGCGGCTCGTTCGTGTCCTACTCCAACGCCTCCCGCGCGACCCTGGCTACTGGGGTCTCGCCTCGATTTCATGAGAACGCCGGGTACTACTACAACGCCGAGTCGAATCTGGCGGTTGCCCAGGAGCGGTTCATCGATCCGTCGGCGACCACTTTGGCGCAATCGTTGCGGGCCCAGGGCGTCAGTGCCGCCTACGTGCAGTGGTACATCGTGGAGAACTACGGCGCTTCCTATGATGATCCGCTGGCTCTATACACACAGCCGGGCGGGGATGTCACGGTACGGGTCAATCAGGCGATCGACATCTTGCGAGGTCAGCCCGTCGACTCTGGTGGCCAATCCATCACCCTGCCGGAGATCCCGCGGCTGTTGATGGTTTACACCGACAGCATCGATTCGCTCCTGCACTCCGAGGGTTTCAACTCCCCCGCACTGCCGCCGTTGCTGAACTTGGTGGACACCGAAATCGGCCGCTTGTTGGATGTGTTGGAGGAAGTGGGATTGGCACAGAGCACCACCGTCATCCTCACTGCCGACCATGGCGCCCGACAGTGGACGCACCCGTTGCTGCCGGAGTTGACGGCGATCATTGAGGAGGCGCCGTACTCGGTGCAGGTGGTGCCAACCGGGTCCTCGCCGGATCCGGACACCGAAATCATTGTGGTGGCAGCACCGCGGACCGCGTCGATCTCCTTGCGGGGTCGGGCCGCGCGGGCCTCGGTGGAGAATGGGCTGGCTGCGGACATCTCGGCCCTCGAAGGGGTGGCTGCGGTGTACAACAAGGTGGAGTTGCGACGGATCGGGGCCTCGCCCAAGATGGGCCAACTCGTTGCCGAGCCGCACGAGCCCTACCACTTCTCCTCCAACCTCGACGGCGCCGAGCGCGCCTCTCACGGGGGCTGGGTCGAGGCCGAGGTGCCATTGCTCGTGCGCGGCCCGGGCGTGGCCGCGGGCAGCAGCATCGTCGGCGCCAGCGCCACCCATTTCGCGCCAGCCGTCCACCGCTACCTCGGCGCGCGCTGGTGACTACGCGGACCTGAGCGCGCTCACCATCCGCGGCCTCACCGGAGGCGACCATCATCTGCCCCGGGCATCACCGGCCCCGGGCACTGTCATGGCTGTCCTCGAGCATGGCCAGTCGCGGGCATCACCGGTCGCGGCATCACCGGCCGCGGCATCACCGGTCGCGGCATCACCGCCCGCGGGCCTGGGCGTGGCCCTCGCCTCGCGCCCTCGCTGCTCGCGGGCATGCCAATGCGGCCCGCGGGTGGGGGTATCGAAACTGGGCAGGGTGGTGCCTGTGGTGCGGGGCGGGGTTATGTTCGGCGGGTGAAGGTGATCGCGCCGTGGGTGGTTTTGGTGCGGTCGTGGTGGTGGGTGAAGCGGTGGTCGTGGATCATCCGGTGATGCGCCCCGCACAGGGGCACCGCTTGGTCCAGATCGGTGGCACCGCCCTGGGACCAGGGCACGAGGTGGTGCAGTTCGCACCAGGCGTAGGGCCG
>JBMDWZ010000233.1:0-3508 GCA_048594865.1 Beutenbergiaceae bacterium | reverse complement strand
TTCGATCGGCAGCCCAAGGGAGGAAGCCAGGAACATCGCCACCACCGGGAACCCGCCGGGCACCGTGATTGTGCCCATATTCAGCAGGATCGCCAGCGCCATGCCCAACACGATCTGGCCGACCGACAGCTCCACATCCCCTGCCTGGGCCAGGAACATCACCACGATCATGTAGTTCAGCACCGCCCCGTAGGAGCCCATCGTCAAGCCCAAAGACAGCGTGAAGTTCGCAACCCGCTGGCTGATGCCCACCTTCTCCACCGCGTTGCGCAGCACCGTGGGATAGGTGACCGCCGAGGACGTGGTGGTCACCGCGATCGCGGTTTGTTCGGCGAGCTTCTTGGGCAGCAGCGCCGGGTTCAACCGGGTGTAGCCCCACACCACCAGCACGAACAGCACCAGCAGGATCAGCACACCGGCGGCGGTGGTGCCCAGGTACTGCAGCGCGGTGGTCACCACCGATACTCCGACTTCGCCGGTGATCGCCGCCAGTAGGCAGAACACCCCCACCGGGGCGATCACCATCACGAGGCGGATCATGCCCAGCACCACCTGTTGGAGCTGATCGGCGAAGTCCAGCACCAGCCTGTTGCCGGTGCGCTGCACGTAGGAGCGCAACGCCAGCCCACACACCAACGCAAAGACGATGATCGGCACCATCGAGCCGTCCGACATGGCTTCGAAAATATTGGTCGAGACGAAGTTGACGAACGTGTCTTGCCACCCGGTGGCGCCTTCGGCTTCACTCTCCAGGGACGGGTCCACCTCGCCGCTGTACGTCATCCCCGCGCCGGGCTGGATGAGCACGCTCAGCCCATAGGCCAGCACTGCCGAGACGGCCGAAAAGCCGAGCATCCAGGCGAAGGTCCTGGCCGCGAGCTTGCCGGTGCCGGCCCCGGACATCGACCCGGTGGCGACCACCACCGAGGCCAACACCAGCGGCACGATCGACATCTGAATCAACCGGATAAAGATGTCGCCAACGAAGCGCAGGTTCTGCGCCCAGTCCCCCACGATCAACCCGAACACGATTCCCAGGATCGCCCCTGCCCCGATCTGTAACGCGGGGTTCTTCAACGTCTTCATCTGCTGGACGCTAGGACCCGTGCGTTGAGTCGGTGTGGCGGCCGGGTTTCAGGCGGGTTTCACTTGCGGGGAACCGCTAAGGGTCGACGGCGAATGGGCGGTTGGTCAGGTGGTCTGACCCGTGTGCGGGCCTTCTTCGAGCTCCTCGACAAGCTTGTCGTTGAACGCCGGGAGGTCATCTGGGGTGCGACTGGAGACCAGGCCCTGATCGACAACGACCTCTTCATCCACCCAGGTGGCGCCGGCGTTGCGAAGGTCGGTCTTGAGGCTGCGGTAGGAGGTGATGGTTCGGCCGCGCAGCACGTCGGCGTCGGTGAGGATCCACGGGCCGTGGCAGATCACACCGACCGGCTTGTGCTGGGCGAAGAAGTCCCGAGTGAAGGCGACCGCGGCCTCATCCACACGCAGGTGATCGGCATTGGACGTGCCGCCCGGCAGCACCAGTCCGTCATAGTCCGCGGCATTGGCGTCGGTGGTGGTGACATCCACCTCTTGACTGTGGCCCTTCTTGCCCTGCACGGTGCCGCTCTTGGGCGCCACCAACACGGCTTTGGCCCCGGCCGCGGTGACCGCTTCCCAGGGGCTGGTCAGTTCGCTGTCCTCATAGTTATCGGTGAGAAGAAATGCGACGGTCTTTCCGGTGAGGTCACGTGCCACTGGCTCGTCCTTTGCTCGTGATTACAAGGTCCTTTTACACCGTAAAGCCCAAGTGGATCGAGTGCAGGTCGAGCGGCCTACTGACCACCCATACCCGTGGTGGCCACACCGCGAACGATCTGGCGTTGGAACAACATGAAGATCACCAGCAGCGGCAGAGCGGCGATCATGGCCCCGGCCATGGTGCGGGCATACTGCAAACCGTAGGACTCAGTCACGGTCGCCAAGCCCACCGGAATCGTCATCAGCGAGGAGTCGGTGGTGACGATGAACGGCCACAGGAAGTTGTTCCAGGCACCGATGAACACAAAGATCGACACGGCCACCAGGATTGACCGGGACAACGGCAACACCACGGTGCCGAAGATTCGCCAGGTGCTCGCCCCGTCCACCCGGGCGGCGTCGATGAGCTCCCTGGGAATCCCGTCGAAGAACTTCTTCAGGATGAACACCATCACCGGGGCCACCACCTGTGGGAGCACGATGCCCGCGAAAGTGTCCACCATCCGGAAGGCCAGCATCTGCTGGAACAACGGCACGATGAGGATCTGCCCCGGCACCATGATCGAAGCGATGGTGACGGCGAACAGGAAGTGCCGGCCGCGGAACAAGGTTTGGGAGAACGCGAAGCCCGCCATCGCGGAGATCACCACCGTGATGATGGTGACGGCGATCGCCACGATCGTGGAGTTCAGCATCCACAACGGCAACCCGCCTCGGGTGAGCACACTCAAGTACGCCTGGACGGTCCACCCACCCGCAGGGACGAACTCCGCTGGACTTGCGGCGTCGACCTCTGATTTGAAGGACGTGACGATCGCCCAGAAGAACGGCAACAACCACAACAGGGCCATCAGGATCAGAGCGGCCATCGCCAATACGCGTGCGCCGGTGGAAGACCCCAGGAGCAGCCGGGTGGAGCGCCGGTTCTCGGCACCGCGGATGGCGCGGCGTCTGGCGACCTCCGGCAGGACCAGGCTTGCGCTAGCCATCGTTGGCCTCCCTTCTGGTGGCGAAGAGTCTGGTGAGCGAGAGCAACACGATCAGGGCGAAGAAGATGAACGAGATCGCCGCGGAATACCCGAGTCGGTAGTTCACGAATCCGGTGTCATAGATGTAGATGAGCACCGATCGGGTCGACCCGCCCGGTCCACCGGCGGTGAACAGGTAGATCTGGTCAAACACTTTGAGCGAGGCGAGCAGTTGCAGCACCACCACCACACCGGTGATCCGACGCAGCTGCGGCAGGGTGATCGACCACAGCCGCCGCCAGGCGCCGGCACCGTCGATCGCCGCGGCCTCGTAGTGATGTTCTGGGATGGCCTGCAGCGCGGCCAGGTACAGCAGGAAGTTGAACCCAACCGTCCACCACACGGTGGCCAGGGCGATTGACCACATCGCCACGCGTTCATCGGTGAGCCATCCGACCGGATCCAAACCGATACCGGTGAGGAAGGTGTTGAACAGGCCGAACTCGGGGTTGAACATCCAGCCCCAGATGTCGGTGACGACCACCACGGGCAGCAGGAATGAGGCAAAGAACGCGAACCGCCACAGCCACTGTCCCGGTAGCCCGGTGTACACCAGCACCGCCAGCACCAGGGCCACGATCACCAACGGGATGGTGGAGATGATGGTGAAGAACAGGGTCTGCCACAGCGTCTGCCACATCTCCGGGTCGGTGAGCGCCTCGGTGTAGTTTTCGATGCCGACCACCGAGGCATCTAGGCCGATGAGTGACCGGTCGGTCAGCGACATCCAGATG
>JBMDWZ010000232.1:0-11322 GCA_048594865.1 Beutenbergiaceae bacterium | reverse complement strand
CTCGCGCAGATCGGCGTAGTTCGCCACCTGCTCGGCGGGCCGGAAGTCCGAGGCGATGGTGAACGGGATGTCCACCCCGGCCGCATCCGCTGCCGCCACCAGTTCCTCGTGCCCACCCACCGGGCCGATGCCGGGCGGCAGGTGGCGGGGGAGGCGCAATGCGATGCCCAGCTCGGCAGCGATCGACAACGCCTCGGGGAGCACACCACCCGGTCGCACGGCCTCGGGACCGATCCCGTATAGGGCCACCGTGTGCAGATCCAGGTGCGCCGGCGGGGTGCCCCGTGACGTCATCCACTGCACCTGATCATCGATCGCGGTGCGCACCGCCAGGCTCGACGCACCCTGCAAGAACTCAGGGCTCAGTTCCACGTGCAGCCCCACCGGCAGGCGAACCTGCAGGGCAAGTGCCTCGGCTGCCAGCGGCGCGTACACCAGCAACGAGGTCGCGTCGATCGCGCCCGCACTAGCCAACCTCGCGATCGCGGCGTTCACGCCAGCGTCCAGGCCAAAGTCGTCCGCGGTAATTCGATGATTCCGCCGCACCCCGCGCATGAGATGAGCCGCTACTTGGGTGAGCCAGAAGAGGAGGCGGGAACGCCGTCGTCGTCCGGTTCCTCGGCACCCATATGGCCGACCGACCCGACTTCCCCACGCTCGGAACCTTGTGGCACCGAGGTGATCGCCTCACCGGTCGCTGCGCTGGCGACGGGGGTGGCGTCGCTGATCGCCGGCCGGTCGAACCGCACCAACCAGGACAAGGCCGCAGCCACCGCTACCGCGATCGCTGGCATGTGAGAGATGAGGAACCGCGCGGCCTCATGGGGGCGCTCCCCAGGGCTATCGCCGCTGGAGTAGCCGAAGATGTTCTCCACTAACAGGAATGCCAGCGCGATGAAAAGTGCGTTGAGCCGGTTGAAGAATCCGAACGCCGAAAGGAACATGCCCTCGCGGCGTTGGCCGGTGCGGGCGGTATCTTCATCGAGCAGCCGGCCCATGATGAGGTCCATGGTGGCCATCACGCCGCTGTACCCGAGCCCCACAAACATGCCGCACGCGATCGCGGTGCTGAGCGTCTGCGCGAAGGACAGCGACCCCAGTGCCAAAGCCAAGGTGATCAGCGCAATCCGCCAGATCAGCTCGGGCCCAAAACGTCGCACCAGGAAGGTCCACAGCGTCAGGAACAGCACCGAGGCGCCGATCACCGACGCCAGCAGGTAGGTGGTGTGTCCGGTGGGCAGACCCAGGGTGTAGGTGACAAAGAACGTCACCGTGGCCAGCACCAAAGCCATCCCTGAGGAGTAGGCACCGGAGGTGAGGGCGGTGAGCCAGAATTTGGGGTTGGTGCCCATCGCCTTGATGGTGGCAAAGATCCGGGGCCGTTCGGCGGTCAGGGCCGCTGGGTCCTCCCGTGCGCCCAGGGCGCCGAAGGAAATGACCGCCAGCGCGATCACACCGAAGGCCACGGCCACCGGGCCGTACCCGAATTGGTCCACCAGCATCGGGGACAGCGCCACCGAAATGATCATCGCGATCAGTTGGAAGCCTTGGCGCAACCCGTTCGCCAGCGCCCGCCGCTTCTCATTGCGGAACAACTCGGGCAGCAGTGCGCCGTAGTTGGCGTTCACCATCGAATCGGCGGTGCCGGTGAGCACCGTGAAGATCCCGAACCACACCACTAGCGCCGTCACCGACATCGCATCGGGCGGTGAGAACAGGCAGAACAGGCCGACGACCAGCACCGGGGTCGCCGCCAGAATCCACGGTTTGCGCCGACCAAAGCGGGTGCGCGTGCGATCGGAGAGGTACCCGTAGATGGGGTTGTCGATCGCGTCGATGATCGCGTAGGTGCCCAGTACGGCGGCGAACATGGAGGCCTGCAGACCCATGACGTCCACGTAGAAGAAGGTGGCCAGGGTGTTGGCCATGTTGATCGGGATGGAGGTCCCGAACATCGTTACCGCGTAGCGCGCTGCCGAGGTGGGCTTGCCCGAGCGGGTTTTAGCCTCCGTCTCCTCAACCCAGCCGGGGGACTGGCCGGGGTCGTGCGCACCGCGCTGGCCCGTGGGGCGGCCGGAATCGGGCGCCGGGCCGTAACTCACATCCGACATTTTGTCCTCACGAACTGGTAGACAGGTGTGTGCACGGCGAAAATGCACGGTCCAGCCCCTACGATAGGGCCCGGAAGTGGGGAAACCCACACCCCAGGGCCCGTTCCTAACCTTTGACCGGGGCCCGCGTGCAGAGTACCCTTGTTGGCAGTGCCCGCTTCGTCGGGCCCTTGCGTGCGCGCAGGCGGTTGGACTTTATTGTTCACCGGCCGGCCGCCAGGTAGGTCGCATAGTCGACACTCACGTAAATCAGTATTGACGTTGCGTGCCGTGGTTCGAAGCGAGCGACACGCCCGAGCGCGGGGGCTGCCGGGGTGGAACCCGATGAAAACTCAGGCGAAGCAAACCAGATCAACAACACGGAGATGTAGTGCCCACTATTCAGCAGCTGGTCCGCAAGGGCCGTAGCGCCAAGGCTGGCCAGGTCAAGACGCCTGCCCTCAAAGGCAGCCCGCAGCGTCGTGGCGTGTGCACCCGCGTGTACACCGTCACGCCCAAGAAGCCGAACTCCGCGCTGCGCAAGGTCGCGCGTGTGAAGCTCTCTAGCGGCATCGAGGTCACCGCCTACATCCCGGGTGTCGGCCACAACCTGCAGGAGCACTCCATCGTGCTGGTTCGCGGTGGACGTGTGCGCGACCTGCCGGGTGTGCGGTACAAGATCGTGCGCGGCGCGCTAGACACCCAGGGTGTTCGCGACCGCCAGCAGGCTCGTAGCCAGTACGGCGCCAAGAAGGAGAAGAAGTAATGCCTCGTAAGGGCCCCGCGCCTAAGCGCCCCGTCGTTGCCGACCCGGTACACGAGTCCCCGACGGTCACCCAGTTGGTCAACCGCGTGCTGGTAGACGGTAAGAAGTCCACCGCTCAGCGGATCGTTTACGGCGCCCTCGAAGGTGTCGGCGAGAAGACCCAGACCGAACCCACCGTGGTGCTCAAGCGTGCACTGGAGAACGTGCGCCCCACGCTTGAGGTGCGTTCGCGCCGCGTCGGTGGTGCCACCTACCAGGTGCCGGTCGAGGTCCGTCAGGGCCGCCAGACCACCCTCGCTCTGCGTTGGTTGGTCGACTACGCCCGCGCTCGCCGCGAGAAGACCATGACCGAGCGTCTGATGAACGAGATCCTCGACGCCTCCAACGGTCTGGGTGCAGCGGTCAAGCGCCGCGAGGACACCCACCGGATGGCCGAGTCGAACAAGGCCTTCGCGCACTACCGCTGGTAAAGCGCTGCCCGGTGCCGCGCTGCAAAGCGAAGCATCGCATTTAAGACAACCGCTCCCGCTAGAAGAGAAGAGCAAACGTGGCACAGGACGTGCTGACCGACCTGAAGAAGGTCCGCAACATCGGCATCATGGCGCACATCGATGCCGGGAAGACCACCACCACCGAGCGAATCCTGTTCTACACCGGTGTGAACTACAAGATGGGTGAAACGCACGATGGTGCGTCCACCACTGACTGGATGGAACAGGAGAAGGAACGCGGCATCACGATCACCTCCGCCGCGGTCACCTGCTTCTGGGACGGCACCCAGATCAACATCATCGACACCCCCGGGCACGTCGACTTCACCGTTGAGGTGGAGCGGTCCCTGCGCGTGCTCGACGGTGCGGTTGCAGTGTTCGACGGCAAGGAAGGTGTGGAGCCGCAGTCCGAGACTGTGTGGCGCCAGGCCGACAAGTACAACGTTCCCCGGATTTGCTTCGTCAACAAGATGGACAAGCTTGGTGCGGATTTCTACTTCACCGTGCAGACCATCATCGACCGGCTGAAGGCCACCCCGCTGGTGCTGCAGCTGCCGATCGGCGCCGAGAGCGAGTTCCAGGGCGTCGTTGACCTCATCGAAGAGCGCGCACTGACCTGGCGTGGTGAAACCCCGCTGGGTGAGGCATACGACGTCGAAGAGATCCCCGCCGACCTGGTCGACAAGGCCGCAGAATACCGCGAGAAGCTCGTCGAAGCCGTCGCGGAGTCCGATGACGCGCTGCTGGAGAAGTACCTCGGTGGCGAAGCGCTGACCGTCGAAGAGATCAAGGGCGGAATCCGTAAGCTCACCCTCGACGGCGAGGCTTACCCGGTCCTGTGTGGTTCGGCGTTCAAGAACAAGGGTGTGCAGCCGATGCTGGACGCCGTCGTTGACTACCTGCCTTCACCGCTGGACGTACCCGCAATTGAGGGTCACGCCGCTGGCGACGAAGAAACCGTCATCGAGCGTCACGCCGATGCCAGCGAGCCGTTCTCGGCGCTGGCCTTCAAGATCGCGGCGCACCCGTTCTTCGGAAAGCTCACCTACATCCGGGTGTACTCGGGCAGCATCGCCTCGGGTCAGCCGGTGATGAACTCCACCAAGGGCAAGAAGGAGCGCCTGGGCAAGCTGTTCCAGATGCACTCCAACAAGGAAAACCCGGTGGACACCGTCTCGGCGGGTCACATCTACGCCGTCATCGGCCTGAAGGACACCACCACTGGTGACACCCTGACGGCGATGGACTCCCAGGTTGTGCTGGAGTCGATGAGCTTCCCCGACCCGGTGATCTTCGTGGCCATCGAGCCCAAGACCAAGGGTGACCAGGACAAGCTGTCCACCGCGATCCAGAAGCTCGCCGAAGAGGACCCGACGTTCACCGTCAACCTCAACGACGAAACCGGGCAGACCGAAATCGGCGGTATGGGTGAACTTCACCTGGACGTGCTGGTGGACCGGATGCGCCGTGAGTTCCGCGTCGAGGCCAACGTGGGTAAGCCCCAGGTTGCCTACCGCGAGACCATTCGCCGCAAGGTGGAGAAGGTCGACTACACCCACAAGAAGCAGACCGGTGGATCCGGTCAGTTCGCCAAGGTGCAGGTCAACTTCGAGCCCCTGGACGTCGAAGCCGGCGAAGTTTACGAGTTCGAGAACAAGGTCACCGGTGGCCGCATCCCTCGGGAATACATCCCGAGCGTGGACGCCGGTATCCAGGAATCGATGCACGTCGGAATCCTTGCCGGCTACCCGATGGTGGGCGTCAAGGCGACTCTGCTCGATGGCCAGTACCACGACGTCGACTCCTCGGAGATGGCGTTTAAGATTGCCGGTTCTATGGTGTTCAAGGAAGGCATTGCCATGGCAAAGCCTGTTCTTCTTGAGCCGGTGATGGATGTCGAAGTACGTACACCCGAGGAGTACATGGGTGACGTAATCGGCGACTTGAACTCACGTCGCGGACAAATCCAGTCGATGGAGGACGCGACAGGCGTTAAGGTGGTTCGCGCCTTGGTGCCGTTGTCGGAGATGTTCGGTTACATCGGGGACCTGCGGTCACGTACCCAGGGCCGCGCGGTGTACACCATGCAGTTCTCCAACTACTCCGAGGTGCCTAAGAACGTTGCCGAGGAGATCATCGCAAAGACTCGGGGCGAGTAGTCCTACTCCTCGACCTGCTTCACACAAACCCAACCGACCCGTAGGATCACTTAGCCCGACGATCGAGAAACATTCGATCTGCAAGCTACGTACAACTACCCAAGTTCCAGGAGGAACCCCAAGTGGCGAAGGCCAAGTTCGAGCGGACCAAGCCGCACGTCAACATCGGCACCATCGGTCACGTTGACCACGGTAAGACCACCCTGACGGCTGCAATTTCGAAGGTCCTGGCAGACAAGTACCCGGACCTGAACGACGCGGCAGCGTTCGAGGACATCGACAACGCTCCCGAAGAGCGCCAGCGTGGAATTACGATCAACGTCTCCCACCAGGAGTACCAGACCGAAAAGCGCCACTACGCGCACGTTGACGCCCCTGGTCACGCTGACTACATCAAGAACATGATCACCGGTGCCGCCCAGATGGACGGCGCAATCCTGGTGGTTGCAGCAACCGACGGCCCGATGGCTCAGACCCGTGAGCACGTGCTGCTGGCTCGCCAGGTCGGCGTGCCTTACCTGCTCGTCGCGCTGAACAAGTCCGACGCTGTGGACGACGAGGAAATCCTCGAGCTCGTGGAGATGGAAGTTCGCGAGCTGCTCTCCAGCCAGGAGTTCGACGGCGACAACGTGCCGGTTGTGCGCGTGTCGGCGCTGAAGGCCCTCGAGGGCGACGCCCAGTGGGTTGCCTCCATCGAAGAGCTCATGAACGCTGTTGACGAGAACGTCCCGGACCCGGTCCGTGACATCGAGCGGCCGTTCCTGATGCCGATCGAGGACGTCTTCACCATCACCGGTCGTGGAACCGTGGTGACCGGCCGTGTTGAGCGTGGACAGCTGAAGGTCAACGACGAGGTCGAGATCATCGGTCTTCGCGCCCCGCAGCGCACCACCGTCACCGGTGTGGAAATGTTCCGCAAGCTGCTCGACACCGCTGACGCGGGTGAGAACGTCGGTCTGCTGCTGCGTGGAACCAAGCGTGAGGAAGTTGAGCGTGGACAGGTTGTTGTCAAGCCTGGCAGCATCACCCCGCACACCACCTTCGAGGCTCAGGTCTACATCCTGACCAAGGATGAGGGTGGCCGTCCGAAGCCGTTCTACTCCAACTACCGTCCGCAGTTCTACATCCGGACGACCGACGTCACCGGCGTCATCACGTTGCCCGAGGGCACCGAGATGGTCATGCCCGGCGATAACACCGAAATGAGCGTCGAGCTCATTCAGCCCATCGCAATGGAAGAGGGCCAGCCCTTCGCCATCCGTGAGGGCAGCCGTACCATCGGTTCGGGTAAGGTCACCAAGATCATCAAGTGATCTAGCGTCACTTACGCCAAAGGCCCGCCAGCATCTGCTGGCGGGCCTTTCGCATCCCTCGCACATTGACTGGGTGCCCGCGATATTGCGGGTGCGCGGCTGCGGCGGGCGCTGCTAGCCTGCACCTCATGCACAAGCTTCAGGTCACCACGACGCCGGGCAACTCCCGGCGGCATCGCGCGTGACCTGACAGCGAACCGTAAGCCCTGGGAGTCCACACTCCCGGGGCTCTCTTGGTTCTGTGGGGTCGGACTCCCACTATTCACAGGAGACCGACCATGAAGAAGAACCAGCCAGATCCTCGACCCGGCTCACCCTCCAAGAGTCACGTGGAACTGGGCCGCGAACTCGGCATCTATGCCAGTGACCCTCGCGTTGGGCCGGGGCTGCCGCTGTGGCTACCGCACGGCTCGATCATCAGATCCGAACTGCAGAAGTTGGGACAGGAAGAGGCGCTCGCCCGGGGCTGCCAGCAGGTGTACACCCCGGTGCTGGCCAAACGTGAACTCTTTGAGACCTCCGGACACTGGGCAAAGTTCGCCGATGACATGTTTCCGGCCATGTCTGAGGGCGGTGAAGAACTGATCCTGCGGCCCTCGAACTGCCCGCACCACGCGCTGGTGTTCGGAGCGCAGCCACACTCCTACCGGGACTTGCCGGTGCGCTATCACGAGCTGGCGCCGATGTTCCGTGCCGAACGATCCGGCGTGGTGGCGGGCCTGCGCCGGGTGCGACAGATCAGCCTGGATGACGTGCACGTGTTCTGTGCCCCGGAACAGATCGGTGATGAGGTGCAGCTGGCTCTGGAGTCGGTGCTGCGTTGCTACGCGATGCTCGGACTGGCTATCCACCGGGTGCACTTGTCGGTGCGGGACCGCGGGGACGGTTACCTCGGCAGCGACGAACAGTGGGCGCGCAGCGAGGCTCAGTTGGCCGCCGGCCTGCAACGGGCGGGTCTGCCGTATGAGCTCAATCCCGGGGGAGCGGTGTTCTATGGCCCCAAGATCGACATCGAGGTGATGGGAGCTGGCGGCCGCTGCGAGACCCTGTCCACCGTGCAACTCGACTTCAATCAGCCGCAACGCTTTGACCTGAAGTACACCGGACCCGACGGTCAGGATCAGCGTCCGGTGATGATTCACTGCGGCGTGATGAGCTCGATGGAGCGGATGGTGGCGCTGCTCTTGGAGGTGCATCAGGGGCGGATGCCTCCGTGGCTGGCGCCGGTGCAGGTGGCGTTGATTGCAGTCAATGCCGATCAAGACGCGGCCGTGCAGGCCATTGCCCGCGACCTGGGTGCCCGCTGCGTGCGGGTGCAGATCTTGGACCAGGGGAGTGTCTCAGCCCGAATTCGGCAGGCGCGCGAGTTGCGTACCCCGTGGATCGGGGTGGTGGGACCAGCCGAAGCGAAGTCCGGCGAGGTGGCGCTGACCGCGCCGGCCCTCGGTAACCGGAGCTCACTTCCGGTGGCTGGGATGGTGGCCCAGGTCTCGGACTGTCTGCTGGCTCGGCGGGCGCTGCCGGAGTTGGGTGGCTAGGAGCGTTTGCCCAGACGACGGCGAAGGGTGCCCAGTCCGATCAAGGCACCTAGGCCGCACACCAGGGCGATGCTCAGAATCCCGACCTGTGTGGATGGGCCCATGCCGGTGTGAGCCGAGGCGGGGATCTGGTCGGTCTGCAGGTCCGAGATCCACAGTTCCGACGACGGTTCCGTGTCATCCTTCGGGGGACCGTCGGTGGGCTCTTCAGTGGGCTCCGCGGTGGGCTCTTCAGTGGCATCCTCGGAGGGACCTTCGCTGGCCTCGCTTCGTTCCTGGGCCGCCTGTTCCGCCTCAACCCGGTCTCGGTAGAGCTCCCAGCCGTCGGTGGCGATGTCTCCCAGCGCGGCCCAGGTCTCCTGACCCGCGACACCGTCGGATGGAATGCTCGCGTCTTCCTGAAATGCACGAAGCTGCGCCTCGGTGAATGAGCCGAACTCCCCATCGTCCTGCGCGCTGTAACCCACGTCCGTCAACTGCCGCTGCAGGTACTGGACCAGCTCTCCGGTGTCACCTGGCCTCAGGGTCTCTAAGTCCTGCACCGCGAAGGTGCCATAGTCGGGCCCGTTTTCGGTGGTGCCGCGGGACTGAGTGCCTTCGTTATCGGACTGCCCACCGTCGCCGCCGGACTGGGGGCCTCCGTCATCGTCGCCAGAGTCGTCGGGCGAGTCCTCGGCCGCGGTGTCTGACGGCGCCGGCTCACGGTCTGAGTAGTTGGCAAAGACCTCAACGAGCCAGCCGGTACCGGAGTCGTCGACGGCGTATCCGATGCCTACGTGGGTGAAGTCGCCCAGAATGTTGGCCCGGTGTGCTTCGGAGTCCATCAATGACTGGTGCATGGCGGCCGCCGTCGGTGCGCTATGCATCGCCACGTTCTCCGCGGCGCTCGAAGCGCCACCCGGGATTTGCGAGCCAAAGTCTGGGTTGTGGCTTAACTCGCCCTCGGTGGCTAGGCGCTGCGCCCAGTCTTGGGCAACGGCGTCGATCTGGGCGTCCTGTGCCAGTGCGGGCAGCCCTTGGGCGGAGCGCGAGGAGTTAATGAGCCCCCTGACGTCATCGCCAAAGGCGGCGAACGCCGGGGCGCCGATCAACCAAATCGACACTGCGAGCAGCGCGATCGCTGCGGTGCGAAGGCGGGCGGTCATCACTCAGCAATGTAAAACAGCCGAGCATGGTTTGGAAGTGCGGGCTCGATCAGCGAGATTCGCCCCGCCGTGTGCCCTGGGCGTGGGTGGTTACGCCCGGGCCCGGAGGCGACGGCCCAGCGCGCCCAACCCGATGAGCGTACTGATGCCACAGACCAGAGCGCCGCTGAGGATGCCAACCTGTGCTGAAGCCCCTACGCCACTAGCGGCGGCGGCATTCAAGGACTCGGCTTGCAGCTCGGAGATCCACAGTTCGGAGGTCGGTTGTGCGTCGTCGGTGTCGGTTGCTGTGCGCCGTGGCAACTCGGTTGGTGTGGGCTCGGGCTCGGGGTCGATCCCCCAAAGGATGGCCTCCTCTTTCATGTATGCTCACAAGCTGGCATCCAGGACACCGGAGGGCTCCAACCCAGAATCCATCTGGAAGTACCGAAGCTGCTCCTCGGTGTTCGGCCCGAAATCTCCATCCGCCTCCGCGTAATACCCCAGGTCGGTCAGCATCACTTGCAGGTGTAGCACCTCGTATCCCTGGTCGCCCAGCTGCAGGGTTGGCATGGTCGTGGGCCGGATTACGTGGCCGGACCGCTCTTACCGCTCAGCATCTTCTTCATCTAGCTCTGACCCGTCGTCGTCATCGGTCACTGCACCGATCTCCCCGGCGACGTCGTCGTCGTCCAACGTGGCAAACGCTGGGGCACCGCCCATCCCGATCGACACTGTGAGCAGCGCGATCGCTACGGTGCGAAGGCGGACGGTGCGCATGCTGCAATGTAGATCAGGTGGCTGAGCTTTGGAAGAGGCTGGTGACCGGCCGGTGGGCGGGACGACCGTGGCGCCGGGTCAGGCGGCCACCCGTCGGCGACGCCAAAGCGCACCGGCAGCGACGAACGCTCCCAGGCCTCCGAGGGTGGCGAAGGTCAACACAGTCCCACGTTCCAAGGCCCCCATGCCGATGGCAGCGGTGGCCGGGTAACCGTAGTAGCGAAGCGCGCGAGTCCCAAAGATGGATGAACTCTCGGTGTCGTCATCCTCTGCGGTGCCGTCGTCGTCTGCTGTGATGACCTCCTCGGAGTCTTCCTCCCAACTCCCGACCACCTCATCGTAAGTCCAGTACTCGTCCCACCCCAGGGCGGCCACGAGATTCAGTGCGTCCCGGGTGGCGGCGCCGAGCAACCCGGTGGGCTCCAGGTCCGCTTCGGCTTGGAAGGCACGTACCTGGGCCTCGGTCTCGGGGCCGTAGTAGCCATCGACAGTGATCGGGAACCCGGGTTTCTGCAGGGACTCCTGATGAATGGCAACCGAGGAGCTGGTCTCCCCAAGCTCGACCGGGACGCCGTCGGCCTCGCAGTAGCAGTCTTCCTCGGCGTCGGCGATCGCGATCGCCACCGTGAACGCGACTGTGCGCGAGCGGGCCATGGTCACGTCGGTAATGTAGATATGCGGGTCCGGGCTGGGAAGATCCAATTTGTTACCTTCGTACAGCGCGCCGATGTGGCGCAGCCCACGGCAGATACCTCGAACTCGGACTTGGGTTATTCCCTGGGCTGTGGCAGACTGTTCAAGTTGCCTCGTCGGAGGCGGTTGATTCGCTGCGCATCTCCCTGATGCGCCGGACCAGATCAGAACTCCGATTAACCCACGAGGCGCACGTGGAAAGTTCACTGACTGCCAACGAGCAGGCGGAGAATTACTCCACACGTCATCTTCCGACTCCCAGCACCTTTCGGGGTGTGCGCCGGTGTGGTGTGAAGCAAAATGCGACACGCCCGAGCGCGGGGGTCGGTCACGCGGTACGAAGAGAGAGAGTCAGACGACGCATGGCG
>JBMDWZ010000231.1:0-26656 GCA_048594865.1 Beutenbergiaceae bacterium | reverse complement strand
GTTGAGCGTGGGTGGTTTTGCGTTGGGGACTGAGTGTGTGGTGACTGAGGATGCGGTGGTGGATCCGGATGGGTCGTGGGAGTCGGTGGTTTCTCCTGCGGTGTTTGGGGTGGGTTCGGATGTGTCGGTGGTGACGGTGACCAACACCTTCAGCGCCGATCACGATGAACTGCCCAAAACGGGGATGAGTGTTCGTGGCTCGGCGATCGGAGCTGCGCTGCTCCTGGGCATCGGTGTGCTGCTGGTTGCGACACCGGCGCGGAGAAGCCGCCCCTGGGCCTGAGTTCCGCGGCCTCGCGCTACACCATGGAAGTAAGTTTCTTGGTCGTTGCGGTCAAGTAAATGCGGGTAGGGTGATTAGCCGAATCACACGAAACCGCGGTTTGCACAATGCATTGGAGACCCCAGTTGCGCGAGCTGCAGCATGCCCAAGGAGACTCACGTGAAGAAAACCCTCGCCGTCCTATCCGTCACAGCTCTGGGCGCATTTGCGCTCACCTCATGCAGCGATGACTCCGATAACGACAGCTCAAACGGAAGCGAATCCACCAACGGTGGAAGCGAAGAAGCCGGCGATGAATCAGGCGGCGATTACGAATTCGAAGATCAGTTCGACCTTGGTCTCGGTGAGACCGGCGTCATCAGCACCTCGGTCTCCGATCTTGCCTACACCATTGATGGCGTCGAATTCGTCGGATTCTGGGGTTTCCTCGACGACTTCGACTACACCCCGAACTCCACTTTTGACCCCGACCTGGTGGCAATCGTGGAGGTCACCTTGGAGAATATCGGCGACGAAGAAGTGGACGCTGATGACGCCGTTGGAAACCTCGAGTTCAGTTACGGTGAACAGATCCAGGACCGCCAGTCCGGACAGAGCCGGTTCATCGCCGCAGGTGATGAGGTCTTCGACATCGATAACCTCATTGAGGGAGACCTCGCGCCCGGGGAGTCCGTTAGCGGCATCATGCACTTCCCTGTGTTCGACAGCAATTACGACACCTGGGGAATGACCATTTCACCGGGTATCGTCGGCTGCTGCGCGAGCAATGACATTACTTGGGTATTCGACGCTGACCACGGAGTGGACGTGGAGGCCGACGCGGAGCAGTACCGCTAAATCGCGTGCGCGACAGGGAGTCCCGGGCTCGCCAGCGCTGGCATACCGCCAGAGCCGGCGTACCCGGGACTTTCTGTTTGCAGGGTCCGATTGTTTCGGCCTATGGACCGAAAGTTGACATTGCGAGTGCCTCGCGCGACGGTTAAAGGGTCGCCCTTGGGCGGTGCGCACGCCGCGCTGATGCGGCGTCTCCGCTTGCGAAAAGGCGACTCGTCACCCTGTTCCGCGATGGCCGCGGAACTTTCGAACGAGAGGTGGACGATGATGTCCAGACCACAGCACTGCTCTAGATCCCGCGCCTACCGTCCTTTGGTGGTCGCGGCCGCCACCGCCGTCGCGCTCGGCGGCTTAGCCACCACCGCACAAGCCCAAGAGACCTACGAAGTGGACGTGGACGCCGTCGGACCGGGCGCCGTCGTCGGGCAGGGAACTTACGCTCCCGGTGACACCGTCACCCTTGAGGCGACCCCGGAAGACGGTCAGGTCTGGACCGGTTGGAATTCCCAGGACCTGCGGTGGGTCGGGGCGCGGGTCGCGCAGTTCACGATGCCGGAACAAGACGTCTCGATCGAGACCTCGTTCCGGCCCGAAATGGGCTCACTGCGCGAAACCTACGCCGACTACTTCGACGTCGGAACCATCTGGGCCAGCCCAGCCTCCTATGAGGAGGGGTCGGCAATATCGGACAATATTGAGCGCCACCACAGTGTGATGACCGCCGAAAATGCGATGAAACCCGATGCGCTTCTGCGCAACGACAACATCGACCCTGAGACCGGTGACTTCACATTCACGTTCGACACCGCTGACGACTTTGTCGATCAGACTCTCGAACGTGGAATGCGGGTACATGGGCACGTCCTGGTGTGGCACTCCCAGAGTCCCGATCGGCTGAATACCGGTGAGACGGGCGGTACGAGGGAATTGGCGCGCGCCAATATGGAGCACTATATCGAGGGCGTCCTGACCCACTTCTCTGATCGCATCGAGACGTGGGATGTGGTCAATGAGGCGTTCGTCGACGGGCTGGGCTCATTCGATCCCGAGACTGAGGATTGGCGCGATTACCTACGTGGTGGACCGAACGGCGGGGAGTCCGATTGGTATGACGCCTATGCCGAGGGTGCCGACACCGAAGCCGGTGAGAGCGCCGGGGACTTCATTTATGACGCATTCGTCTTTGCTCGCCAATACGGCCCCGAGGCCAAGCTGGAGTACAACGACTTCAACGACCACCAGACCGCGGGCAAGATGTCTGCGATCGTGGCGATGGCGACCGAACTCAATGAGCGTTACGCCGCGGAGTTCCCCCAGGATGACCGCGCTCTAATCGAGTCGCTGGGTATGCAGTCACACCACAACCTCGTACACACCCCGGCGTTCGTGTGCACCGACAGTGCCTTCGCTGGCCTCGTTGACGCCCATGCAGAAGGCCATGAAGCCGGCGCGTGCTCCGATACCGCGTCGGTGGAGGGGGCGATTCGGCTCGCCACCGAGGCAGGATTTGAGGTCGCGATCAGTGAGCTGGATCTGATGGTGTGGGAGGCCTGGAACGGTCAGCCCGAAGGTACCGACGTGAGCTTGTACCGGGATCTTGGTGACCCTGAGGTTGCCGACCGAATCTCCCGCGATGACTTCACCTACTGGGAGTCTCGGATCGACAACCGCGGTGAGCTCGACGCCTTTCAGGCACAACGTTTCGCCGAGTATTTCGCGGTGTATCAATCCTTCTCCCAGCACATCGACCGGGTGACTTATTGGGGACTGACCGACCGGCTCAGCTGGCGGGCCACGCACAACCCGCTCTTCCTCAATGAGGACTTCTCGGAGAAGCTCGGCGCTGCGGCGATCGACGACCCGCAGTCCTGGCTTGGGCTGACGCACCCGGTCACAGACAAGTCCCTGCTCCGCGGCGCGCTGGCCCAGATCGAGGATCTTCATCCGCGCGATTATCACGGGCGCACCTGGGGTGCGCTGATGTCGGCCCGCGGAGAAGCGCGGGCGATGGCCAACCGGCCGAACGCCACCCAGGCGCAGGTCAACGCCGCCAATCAGCGACTGCGTGAGGCTCTGGACAATCTCGAGCCGCGGTAGTTCTGCCTTCACTGAGCGCGCCCAAAGGGTCGTAATTCGTGACCTTTTGGGCGCGCTCGCGCGTGCCTTTTGTGGGGTGGAGGGGTGGCGTTGGGTTATCATCCTTCGGGCGGTCTGCGCACTGGGAAGATCATCCCGGGGTCTGATGTGCCTGCTTGGTGGCTGGCTCGACTCTTAGCGCATGGCTAACTCAGTGGCGACAGCCGCGACGCCTGCCGTGGGGGCCCGGGCGTCACAGACCAGTGTGATCGATGTAATCGAAGAAGGCTCTGCCGTTCCGCCGCCCCCGGCGGGACAAGCAGCAGTGCCCAGTGCTCCGGCGCCACGAAGCGCCAACAGACTCATTGGCCTCGACATCGCTCGTGGCCTCGCCGTGCTCGGCATGGTGACAGCCCACGTTGGGATGATCGGCAAGGACCTGTCGTCCTTCGATGGTTGGCTCTCGGTGGCCAACGGCAGATCCTCGATTCTCTTCGCCACCCTGGCGGGAGTGTCGCTGGGCATTCTCACCGGTGGGCGCACGCCGTACTCAGGCGTTGCAGCGCTACAGGCCCGCACCCGAATCTTGGTGCGATCCGCCCTACTCCTTGTTGTGGGTGGGGCCCTAGCGTTGCTCGGCACCTACGTTTCACTGATCGTTGCGTACTACGCCGTGTGGTTCGTATTGGCCCTGCCGTTTACCAAACTCCGCGCACGGACCCTGCTGATCCTCGGCCCGATCGTCGGCGTGCTCGGGGCGGTTGCGATTCCTTACGTCGGGGACCTGCTCTATCGATTCGGCTTTGATACAGAGGTCGGCAACGCTCACGGGCTAGTCCCTGAGGTGATGCTAGCGGGCACTTACCCCGGTCTGATGTGGATGGGCTTTGTGCTCACCGGACTGGGCTTGTCTCGCCTGGATCCCACGAAGCTCAAGACGTTGGTGACCATGGTGATCGCCGGTGCATTCTTTGCTGTCGTGGGCTATGGCGGAAGTGCCTTGTTGCAAGAGGTCGCGGAAGTCGCGATGTGGGAGGGCAGCGACTACGGGGTGCCCATCGATGATTCAGGAAGCGTAGAGGGTGACAAGACCGTCGACTCCGACGGCTGGATCTACAAAGACGACGGCACCACGCACACCCCTGATGGCTATGTGATGGACGGCGATCAGGTCTTCGACCCTGATGGCGTGCTTTTGACCGAGGAGAAGGCTCGGGCCTTCTGGGCACAGTACGAAAGCACCGGCGACAACAAGAGCGTCGACGAGGGCAAGAAGGTCATCGACGGAAAGGCGCCTTTCGACGGCGAAAAGAGTGAGGACGGCACCTGGACCGATGAAGACGGCTGGATCTACAAGGCCGATGGCACTCAGCTCACCCCGGAAGGATTCACTATCGACAAGAGCGGGGTCGTGTTCCACCCCGACGGCACTGCGCTGACCAAAGCCGAGGAAGAGGCATTCTGGGACAACGCATTTGGTGAAGGCGATCCGAAGGACGGCCCAAGATTCGACACAGAGTCGCCCTGGCCGAACGTCACCCTCTTGGTCTACTCCGACCCGCACAGTTCCACGCCGTTTGAGTTCTTGGGTTCCGGCGGGGTCGCAGTGGCTGTTCTGGGCCTGTGTTTGATGGCGCCGCTGTGGTTGCGTCGGATCCTCACGCCGTTGGCCGCGGTCGGTTCGATGTCACTCACCGCGTACTGCGCACATGTCATCGCGATCTACGGGTGGCCAGGCTTCTTCGGTAACGGCGATGAAGGAAATCTCCCGCTTCTGGTTCTGGTCGGGGTGCTGTTAGTGGCTTGCACAATCTGGAGTCTGACCCTGGGCCGAGGTCCGCTGGAAAGGCTCCTGCGAACAATCTCGATGCGCTCCGCGCGCATCGACTAGGGGCAACCACACCCCGAGCGCGCCCGAATGGTCACGATTTACGACCATTTGGGCGCGCTCGCGAGTGGGGTGGGGCGAGGAGGTGCGTGGCCGGCCGCCGTGACAGATCGCGAGATGTGGCCCACACTGAGTGTGTGGGGGCCAGCGTTGGTCAGCACCGAAACACGAGGAGACGACGATGTCACCAACTCCATCGAGGCGTGGTGTGTCCCGCCGTACGATGCTCGCCGGTGCCGCGGCTTTAGCCGGCACAGCGCTAGCCGGATGTTCCTCCGGCGGACGCAGTCCGGTGACCTTCTACCAGTCCAAACGCGAAGCGATCGACTACTTCCGAGCGATCGTCTCGGAGGTCAACGGCCAACAGAATCACTTCCGCTACATCCACGACGTGGCCACCAACATCCAGGCCAGTTTCGTGCGGCGCAACCCTCCGGACATCGCCTGCCAGAACTTCAACCTGGAGATGACCAGGTTCGTCGAGCGCGGTGCCCTCACCGACCTGGCCGACCTTCCCGCTGCCGACGAGGTCCGCGAGGACGTCCTGGACCTGGCCGCCTGGTACCCCACCTACGAGGGCCGCATCAGCGTCATCCCCTATTCCATCGCGGCCTGCTCGGTCATCTATAACAAGCGATTGTTCGACGACGTCGGTGCCGAAGTGCCGACGACGTGGTCAGAGTTTGTGGAGGTGTGTGAGCGGTTGCAGGCGGCAGACATCTTGCCGATCTACGCCACCTATGTGGACCCATGGACCATCACCCAAGGCTTCTTGGACTACTCTGCCGGCGGAATGATGGACGTGCGCGGCTTCTACGAGCGCATGAACGAGATCGGCGAAGATGTTGGCCCGGACTCGGAGGTGTCCTTCTCCAAGGACATGCTCGGACCCGTTCAGCGGATGATCGAACTCACCCAGTTCGTGAACTCCGATGCGCCGAGCCGGGCATACGGCGACGGCAACACCGCGATGGCCCAAGGCCAGGCCGCGATGTACTTCCAGGGCCCGTGGGCGCTGGCGGAGATCGACGCCGCGGGCTCCGAAGAGCCGCTGGGCACCTTCCCGTTCCCTGCCACCGAGGATCCCGAGGACCTGAAGATCCGGGTCGGCGTGGACCTGGCGCTGTGGATTCCCGAAGACGCCGACCAGAAGGACGGTGCCCGGGAGTTGCTGGAGCACCTGATGTTGCCCGAGGTGCAGCACCCCTACAACGACGCACTCCTAGCGTTCTCCACCACGAACGATGCCCCGCGCGCGAGCGATGACCGGATCGCGCCCATGCAGGAGTACTACGACGAAGGCAAGTACGCGATGGGGGTCTCGCAGTTCATCCCACTGACCATCCCCAGTGCCAACTACTTCCAATCGATCGCCCTCGGCGACGATCCCGAACCCATCCTGGCTCGCCTCGATTCGGACTGGGCGCGCCTGGCCTACCGCGGCGAATGACTGCTTGCCTCCCAACGACGAAAGGCATGGCATGAGTACTGACACACAACCCACCCGGGCCGGGGACTCGGCGTCGGGCCGTCGAGCGGCGGGCGGCGCCGCCACCGGTACCAAGTCTCGTGGCGCCAAACGTAAACGCACCGATCCGGTGTACTACCTGTTCCTGTTCCCAGCGCTCACGGTCTTCACCCTGGCGGTGACGCTGCCCGGTGTCCTGGGGTTTGGGTACTCGATGACCAACTCCGTGGGTGTTGGCGACTTTGAGTTCATCGGAATCCGCAACTACATCGCGATGTTCCAGGACGAAGGAGTCTTGTCCTCCTACGCCTTCACCCTAGGTTTTGCGCTGGTCACCGTGATCGTGGTGAACATCATCGCCTTCGCCCTGGCACTGGGCCTGACCTCGCGGATCAAGTACACCTCAGTGCTGCGGACAGTGTTCGTGCTGCCGATGGTGATCTCCGGGATCATCATCGCGTTCGTCTTCAACTTCCTGTTCTCCAACACCCTGCCGGCGTTCGGAACAGCGCTCGGGATCGACGTGCTGTCCTCCAGCGTTCTGGCCAACGCCGACCTGGCGTGGCTTGCGATCGTGTTCGTCACCGCCTGGTCCACGATTCCCTCCACGATGCTCATCTATATCGCCGGGCTGGTGACCATCCCCAGTGAGTTGTACGAGGCGGGATCGATCGACGGCGCAAGCGGGTGGCAAGCGCTGTGGCGAATCACCATTCCGCTGGTTTCGGGCTACATCGTGATCAACACCATCTTGGGATTCAAGAACTACCTGAACGCCTACGACATCATCGTCGGGCTCACCGACGGTGGGCCGGGCACGGCCACCAGAAGCGTGGCGATGTCGATCTTCAGAGGATTTGAGGGCGGCGACTACGGCTACCAGATGGCCAGCGCCGCAGTCTTCTTCGTCATCAGTGTGGTTATCGCGTTGATCCAACTTCGGATCACCCGCGGGAGAGCGAGCTTCGGATCATGAGCACCGTCATTCAGAACGAGGGCGCACCGGTCATCCCGGAAGACAAGCCAGCCCGCAAGCGCAGCTACACCGCCCAGGGCACCAACTGGACCGTGACCCTGCTGCTGATCGTGGCCTCCCTAGCGGTTCTGGTGCCGCTGTTCGTCACGATCAATATGTCGATGAAGACGACCGGGCAGGCCGTGGACGGCAACGCCTTCTCGCTGCCCGCGCCGTTCTCCGGTGAGGGGTTCGTTGAGGCCTGGCGGCTGACGAACTTCCCGCGGGCGCTGGCGGTTTCGGGGTTCATCACCCTGGTGGCAGTGGTGGGGCAGATCGTGATCTCCTCACTTGCCGCCTACGCGATCGTGCGGAATTGGGAACGTCGACTGTTTAGGTGGTCGTTCTTCTACCTACTGGCGGCGATGTTTATTCCGTTCCCGGTGGTCGCGCTGCCGCAGGTGCAACTGAGCGGGATCGTGGGCTTGGACAATCCCGTGGGGGTGGCGATCTTGCACATCGTGTTCGCGTTAGCGTTCAACACGATGTTGTTCGCCGCGTTCCTGCGCTCCATTCCAATGGAGCTGGAGGAGAGCATGCGCGTGGATGGCGCGAACACCTGGATGGTGTTCTGGCGGTTGATCTTCCCGCTGCTCGCGCCGATGGCCGCGACCGTGGGGATCTTTGCGTTCCTGGGATCCTGGAATGACTTCATGATGCCGAGCATGATCATTTCCAACCCCGAGCTGCAGACCCTGCCGGTGCTGCAGAACATGTTCCAATCCCAGTTCAACAATGCCTACAACACAGCCTTCGCCTCCTACCTGATGGCGATGGCGCCGGCGATCATCGTCTACGTGTTCATGCAACGCTGGGTGATCTCCGGGCTCACCCAGGGGGCGGTGAAGTCCTAATCCCCCGGGCGAACGCGGGTCTATGTCCCTCCAACTGGGATCCATGGGCCATAGCCGCGCACTCGAAGGATTCAATCGGGGGTTAGGCCAGGGCTAGTTGCTTGGGGATCGTGCGGCCCTTGCTCTTCATCGACTGCGCCCACAGCCGCCCGGCGCGGTAGGACGAACGCACCAAGGGCCCGGCGAGCACCCCGAGGAACCCGATCTCTTCCGCTTGACGCTCAAACTCCGCGAACTGCTGCGGCTTCACCCAGCGGTCCACCGGCAGGTGCCTGGGTGTGGGCCGTAGGTATTGGGTGAGGGTGATGATGTCGGTCCCGGCATCGTGCAGGTCCTGAAGGGCTTCGGTGACTTCGGCATCGGTTTCGCCCATCCCCAAAATGAGGTTGGACTTGGTGATCAGGCCATAGTCGCGGGCCTGAGTGATGACGCCCAGTGACCGCTCATAGGTGAACGCCGGGCGAATCCGCCGGAAGATCCGCGGCACCGTCTCCACATTGTGTGCAAAGACCTCCGGCTTGGAGTCGAACACCACGTTGAGCAACTCGGGGTTGCCAGAGAAGTCGGTGGCCAGGATCTCCACCCCGGTGCTGGGGTTCAACTCGTGGATCTTGCGGACGGTCTCGGCGTGCAGCCATGCGCCCTCATCGGGAAGGTCATCGCGCGCCACTCCGGTGACGGTGGCATACCGCAACTCCATGGTCTGTACCGATTCGGCAACCCGCCGAGGCTCATCGGTGTCATAGTCCGCGGGCTTGCCGGTGTCGATCTGGCAAAAGTCACAGCGCCGGGTGCACGCCGACCCGCCGATGAGGAAGGTTGCCTCGCGATCCTCCCAGCACTCGTAAATGTTGGGGCAGCCGGCCTCCTGGCACACCGTGTTGAGGCCCTGGCTACTGACCAGCGAGCGCAGCTCCTTGTACTCCGGGCCCATCTTGGCCTTGTTCTTGATCCACGGTGGCTTGCGCTCAATAGGGGTTTGAGAGTTTCGGACTTCCAGTCGAAGCATCTTTCGACCTTCGGGTGCTGCGCTCACGCGGCTACCTCCTCATACAGTTCTTTGCCCCGGGCCTTCAGGCTCGGAAGTAGGTCGGTTGGGGTGATCGATGTGCCAGTGACCCGGCTGATGGTGGTGACTCCGGCATCGCTGATGCCGCAGGGCACAATCGCGCGAAACGGCGCCAGGTCATTGGTGCAGTTGATGGCGAAGCCGTGGCTAGTAACCCCGCGCGCCACCCGCACCCCGATCTGCGCCACCTTCTCCGGGCGCTCCGGCGAGCCGGTCCACACCCCGGTGCGGCCCTCGATTCGCGCGCCGGTCACGCCCACATCCCCGAGCACGTTGATGATCATGGACTCCAGTGCCCGGACGTAGCCCACCAGATCGCGGGGCTTGGCCAGGCGCACGATCGGGTAGCCGACGAGTTGCCCCGGGCCATGCCAGGTGATCCGCCCGCCGCGGTCCACGTCCACCACCGGGGTCCCCCCAGCCGGGCGATCCGATTCCCGCGTTCGCCTACCGGCGGTGTACACACTGGCGTGCTCCAGCAACAACAGGGCGCCCTCCCCGGCGTCGGTGCTCACCTGCTCGATGTGCTTGGACTGCAGGTCCAGGCCGACGGCGTAGGGCACGAAATCCGGGTCGAAACCCACGGAGTGGATCGGGAACACAACGCCACCATACCTGTTATTGGACGCAGCCCAAAAAGTCGACTGATCTGACCGAACCGACCGAACCGAACAGACCGAACCGAACAGACCGCCGTCGAACTAGCTGCCGTCGGACTGACGGTCGCCGCGCGAGCCGCCGCCGGACCGGCCGCCGTCGTTCCCCTCTTGCGCAACTCTTGCCGAACTCTTGCGTCTTGCCCACCGCCGGTCTTGCGCATCGCGCCCCACCATTGCTCTTAGGCGCCTCCCGGGGGGAGGCCAAGGAGAAGATAGAGAGCAATGCCATGACCCTCACCACCACCACCACGATGGACAGCGGATACGTCACCGTCACCTCACAGGTCTCGGTACCGCAGCCGGTGCGCCGCAGCTCCATCGCCTGCGTCATCCCGGCCTACAACGAGGAAGAGTCCATCGCGCAGGTCCTAGATGCACTGCTGAGCCAGACCCGGCCACCAGACGTCATCCACGTGGTCATCAACAACACCTCCGATGAGACCTTTTACATCGCCCGCGGCTACGCCGGGGAGCACACCCGCGCCCACCACGACAACGTGTTCACTACCTACGTCTTTGTACATGACATCGGCAAGAACGCAGACAAGAAGGTCGGTGCGCTGAACTACGGCTTCGCCAAGGTAGCGGCAGACTTCGATTACTTCCTCGGCGTGGACGGGGACACCATCTTGGAGCCCGACGCCCTGGAGCAGCTCGAGGCCGAAGCCGAGGCGGAGTCCCGGATCGGCGGAATCTCAGCGATCTACACCGTGGATCCCAAGTCCGCCAAGGGCCTGATCTCCTCCTTCTTGACCACGGGCCAGCGCGCGCAGTTCGCCGCGTTCACGATGGACAACCTGCTGCGCGGCCGGAACATGGCCGTGCTCGGCGGGCAATGCTCGCTGTTCTCCATCCAGGCCTTGAAGGACGTCATGGTCGCCAACCGGCAGGCCACCCCATGGGTCAACGACAGTGAGGTGGAAGACTCCCTGCTGTCCCTGCAGTTGCGCAGCATCGGCGCGGCCACCAAGGTCAGCGCCACTGCGCGGGCCTCGGTTGGTGGCATGCACACCGTGCGCTCCCTGGACGGCCAGCAGGTCAAGTGGAACTTTGGGGCGATCGACCTGATGTGGCCAGGCCAGCGGTCAACCACCCCTGGCCAGCCGCTACACCCGAACCTGCGGCTGCGGTGGGCGGAAAACCTGTCCATGTTCTTCAACATCGGCATCCGCTTGGGCTTCATGTTGCTGCTGGTGGCGTCCCTGAGCATCGGGGCGTTCGTGTTCAGCCCGTGGTGGCTGATCCCGCCGGTCGTGGCAACGGTCCTGAACCTGCGGATCGCCTTGTCGATCAAGGGGCACGGGGCGCGCGACGTCGCGTTCGCGTTGCTGTTCTTCCCCGCCGAGATCTACCTGTGGATGCGGATGGGGCACTTCATCCGGGCGTGGGCCAAGTTCTTCGGCAAGGCCCAGACCGACAACTGGGCCGCTCAAGCCCAGGCTGAGCGCGGCCGCGGCACCGCCTACCTGACCCCGCTGTTGGTGGGCTTGGTGGTGGTCGGTGGCGCGATGTACGCGTGGTTCCAGCAGACCGCCGCGGTGCAATCCGCGATCCTGTCGCTGGGTTGGCCGGTGCTGTACATCACCACATTGGTGATGACCCTGCTGATGCTGCGCAAGGTTGTGCGCCGGCACCGCGGCTTCTCGGTCTGAGGCGCGAGGTGTCCTACCAGACGACGACGTCAGCTCGTCTTGGGGGGTGTGGTGGCCATCCGGTATCCCACCCCGCGCACCGTCTCGATTCCGGACGCAGAGTTTCCCCCGAGTTTGCGGCGAACGTTGCCGATGTGCACCTCTACTGCGCGTTCGTCGGCCTCGCTGACGTAGGTCTCTGCGGAGTAGGGATCGGCGCGCAAGTGGCGCACCAGGTCCGTTTTAGTGCGCACCCGCCGGGCGCTGGCCATCAGGGTCTGCAGCAATTCGAACTCGGTGCGGGTTAGGTCGATGGCTTGGTCGTTCAGCGTCACCGTTCGTGTGTCGGGGTCGAGCAGCAGAGCGCCGAACGTCAACGTTCCGGGTTCCGCCTGCCGCGGTTGCTCCGCGGCTTCGGCTCCGGCTCCGTCGGATTCCGGCGCCTGATGCCGGCCTGGACCGGTCGCCGGATCGGGGTGCTGGTCCTGTACGTGTTCGGCGTGGGAGTCATCCACCGGGGCCAAAGTGCCTTGCGGCGTCGAACCAGGGGAGTGTCGCGGTCGCCGGAGCATCGCCGCGATCCGCGCCCGCAACTCTCGGGGCCGGAAGGGTTTGACGATGAAGTCATCGGCCCCGGCGTTCAGACCCATAAGTGTTTCTGCTTCCTCGGTGCGCGCGGAGAGCATGATGATGTAGCAGTCGGTCTCCATCCGAATTTGCCGAGCAACCTCAAAGCCGTCGAAATCCGGGAGTCCCAGATCGAGGGTGACCACGGTGGGGTCATATTCCCGCACGGCGCGCACGCCGGAGGTGCCATCGGACGCGCCGTGAACCTCGAAGCCCGATTGTTGGAACACGGTTACGATCAGGTCTCTAATATCGTGATCATCCTCGATCACAACCGCGACGCGCGTGTCATTGAACGCCGGTTCATCGGTGCTTTCGTGCATCGAATATCGCCCTTTGAATTTAAACCATTTCGATCATGAGAATTCATCGTACAGAGTTCTCTCGTCATAGGAGTAGCCTCATGCAAGAAATCCTGCGGCGGCTGTTTCCGACCATCATCGGCGCCGGGCGAAAGTTGCATGACATCGGCGAGGATCGCCGGGCGATCGCCAACCAGCGTCCGTTCTTAGTCTCGGTCGCTATCGCTTGCGTGCTTGCCGGTGTGTTCACGCCCGAGGTGTTCACGCGTCCGTTGTTCCTGGCGGGCGTGGGCTTGACGGTGCTGAGCAGGTTGCCCTCGGTGTTCCTCAGCTGGACACGATTCCCGACCTTGATTTACTGGCTTGTCCCGGTCCTGCAGTTCGCGGCGATTGCGTTGTTGCGGGCGGGTGGTGGAACGCTGCTGTCCGGGCTAGGCATCATCGCGGTATTCCCGGTGATCTGGTTGGCGTGGTTCGCCACGAAGCCGGCGCTGGTCAATACCGTGAACTTCATTGCTCCACTGACCATCGTCTGGTTGCCGGTATTCCTCGCACACCAGGAGCTCGGGCCCAGAACCCTGGCGGCGCCGCTGATGGTCCCGCTGGTGCTGATGGTGGTGGGCATGTTCTCGATGAACGTTAGCCAGAGCATCGATGCCCAGCGAGACGAACTCGTGGCCAAAGATCAGGATCTGCAAGAGGCAGTCATCCAGAGCGAGGGCCGGGCCAAGCTGCTCGACGCCGTCATCGAGACCGTGCCTGCGGGCGTGGTGGTGGTTGATTCCCAGGGCCACGACCTGATGATGAACAGTCACCAGCGAGCGCTGCACCAACTCGGAATCCCGCAGGATGTGCCCGATCCGCGCGAGGATCAGCTGCTGGTCTTCGACGCCGACCGTCGTACCCCCGTACCGCCAGAGATGCGCCCGGTGCGCCGAGCTATCGACGGCCACGATTTCACCCATCAGATGGTGTGGATCGGAACCGAGTGCCGAGGTCGGGCGCTGTCGGTCTCCGCCACCGGAATGCGGGACGCCTCGGGGCAGTCCACCGGCTCGGTGATCGTCTTCAACGACGTCACCGAACTCGTCGACGCCTTGGAAGCCAAAGACACGTTCTTGCAGGGGGTTACCCATGAGCTGCGAACTCCGCTGACGTCGATATTGGGTTACGTGGACCTGGCGTTGGAGGAAGCGGAAGCCTCCGAGGCGAGTTCCACGCTGCACGCCAACCTCGAGGTGATCGAGCGCAACGCTGGCCGGCTTTTGCACCGGGTCTCGGACCTGCTGTCCACTGCTACGGCCCCGGCCGTCATCAAGGTGAGGTCGAACGTGGCTGACGTGGTGCAGTCCAGTGTGTTCTCTGCCCGCCCGCAGGCCGAGGCCACCGGAATCGAACTCGTCTGCGATGCATCGTCCGATCTCATTGGGCACTTTGACCCCGAGCGGATGCACCAGGTGCTGGACAACCTCATCTCAAATGCCGTGAAGTACTCCTCGGCTGGGGACGTGGTGACCGCCGCCGCCCGCGCTGCCGGGGACTGGCTGGAGATCACCGTAAGCGACACCGGGCCCGGAATCTCCGAGGCTGACCAACAGCAACTCTTTGACAAGTTCTTCCGCACCGCGAGCGTTCGGGAGTCCACGATCCCGGGTCTGGGGTTAGGCCTGTCGATCACCAAGGGGATCGTCGATGCCCACCAGGGGACGATCTCCATCGCTTCCGCGCTCGGCCAGGGCACCACCTTCACCGTGCGGATACCCGCGGTCCCCGAATCGCCCAGCCGATGAACTGGCCCTCGGAACGTGCCTAGGCCGGCAGCGCCCGACTAGGTCCGCACCACGGTGATGATGAAGCCGTCGGGATCCTCGATGCACAGCACCTGCGGTGACTCGATTCGCACACTCCTGGCCCCATCCAAATCCCGCAGCGAGTCGGCTAGAGTCTCCAGTGGCTGGGTAACCTCGATCCGCAGTTCCGCCCCGGCGCCGCCCGGGGCGTTGGTGCGCACTTCGATGATGCCGGCCCCCGGTGCGCTGAATGTCCCGCCACGAGGGTCGGAGGCAACAAACCCTAAAACGCCTAAAAAGTGGCTTGCGTCCTGCAAATCCGCCGCATGAACGATCAAGCCAACGCTCGCCGTCGGGCCATCACCAGCAGAGACGTCGTCAAGGCCGTAGTGCTCCGGATCGGGGCCCTCTACTGAGACCAAGCCCATCGGGCTATGTGCCTGACCGAGTTGCCCGAAGGCCTCATCCCACCAGGTGGCTCGATGGCCAGCTGCTTCCAGTGCCTCGACGGCGCTCGGCACATCCGGCACGGTGATCCCTAAGGACATCGCGGGCGCCTCGTGCGAGCTGGATGACAGCGGGTGGAACGCGATGTCGCCGGCAAGGCCGCCAAACATGACGAAGTTGCCGTTACGGAACTGGGGCTGCAGACCCAACGCCGTGTAGAGCTCGATCAGCGCCTCTTCGTGATCAGAGAACCGCATCGGGGAGATCACAGGTGCCCGGCTCATTTGCTGTCCTCTTCCTTGCCGAGGTAGGCGGTCAGCGCATCGTGGACCAGGCTGGAGAGGGATTTGTCCTCATCGATCGCCCGATGCTTGACCTCTCTGATCAGTTCTGGCGCCAAATAGACGTTGAACTGAGACTTCTCTTGCCGACTGCTCGCTCCCATGACAGCATGCTAGCATCCTTGCTTCCTACAACTCAAAGGTTGTGGAGTAGGGGACGACGGCGGCGGCCGGGTCGGCCAAACAGGCCCGTCGGGATTAGGGAGAGGGTGAGCAATGGCGCAGCGGCAAAGCGTCACCAAGCGTGTGGCGGGCAGCCGGTTGGCGGCCCTGTTCGCCAGGATGGCCCGCGCCGACCGCCGCCGGTTCGTGTGGTGGGCGGGTATTGGACTGGTGCGGGTGGTCGCGCCGACGGTCTTCGCCGTGCTCCTGGGTGTCGCCTCGACCGCGCTGATCCAGGTGGGGCCATGGCACGGGACGGTGCTGGGCGCTATCGCCATGGCGCTGGTGCTTCAGGTGCTGCCCCCGATCCACGCGGCGATGAGCCAAAATCTCGGCGCCCTCACGGGTGCTCATCTGACCGATGAACTCACCTCGCTCACGACCGAGCCAGTCGGAATCGGGCACCTGGAGGACTCCGAGCTCGCCGACGATCTGAACATGGCCAGAGAGTTTGACCACGGCGTCACGGCGATGCCGATGTTCCTATCCGTCGACTTCGTCACCGCTGCCCTAGTGCCGTTTATGGCCGGGTGGGTCAGCGCATTCGCCCTTGGCTTCTATGACCTGTGGCTGCCGTTTGTGCTCGTGGCGGCGTGGCTCTTCACACACTGGGCGATGCGGCGCTCGGCCGCTTGGGAAGGGCGTTCGAGCGCCGAGGCCAATGATGCGCGTCGGGAATCGCAGTACTACTTCGACGTGGCGGTGCAGCCACCAGATGCCAAGGAAGTGCGCTTGTTCGGCTTGGCGCAGTGGGTCGTCAAGCGGTTCCGGACCTCGCGCACGCGGCTGTTGGAACTCCAGCACCATCAGATGCGGTTCGCCATCCCGTGGCTTATCGCGGCAGCGGCGGTGGTGCTCGCGGTCAACTGCGCCGTCTTTGGCTACTTGGGGTGGCGGGCGATCGAGGGGCGCCCGGGCGAGGAGACAATCACGGCGATCCAGTTGACCGTCGGGATCCAAGCGATCGCGTTCGGTGCTCTGGGGTGGGCCATCGATGATGCCGCGTCTCCGATCGCGGCGATTCGCCGGCTCGCCGACCGGATCGTGGTCAGGCGGCGCGATGGCGGCGACGGTGCGGTGCTCGATGAGGTGCCGGCGCCACCCAGCGCTAGCGAGCCTTTGGCGCCGAGCGCGAGCGAGCCTTCGGCACCGAGCGCGAGCGAGCCGTCGCAGCACGGCTCGGGAGTGCGGGTGCGGTTTGAGCATGTGAGCTTCAGCTATTCCGGCAACTCAGCGCCGGTGCTGGACAACCTCTCCCTGGACATCAAGCCGGGGGAGGCGCTGGCGATCGTGGGCGCAAACGCCGCGGGTAAAACGACGCTCGCGAAGCTGTTGTGCCGGTTCTATGAACCAAACTCCGGTGCGGTGCACGTCGATGATGCCGATGTCGCCGCGCTGGATCCCGCGCACCATCTAGGGTCGGTGGCCGCGGTCTTCCAAGATGTCCTCAAATTGCACCTGAGCGTCCGCGCCAACGTCGATCCGAGCGGCGCCCTGTCCGATGAGCAGATCGCCCGGGCACTGGACCTAGCGGGCCTGGACCTGGACCCATCGACCATGCTGGGCAAAACCCAACCCGGGGGAACGGACCTATCCGGAGGGCAGTGGCAACGCATCGCCCTGGCCCGCTCAATCTGTTCGGTCGGGTCCGGAGCCAAGGTCCTGCTCCTCGATGAGCCGACCGCGAGCCTGGACATCCGCGGTGAACTGGACGTCTTCGCCTCCTACCTGCGCCACACCGCCGGGGCCACTCGGATCCTTATCAGCCACCGGTTCTCCACGGTACGGATGACCGACCGGATCGCGGTGCTGGAGGCCGGGAAGATCGCCGAGCTCGGGTCACACCGAGAGCTCATGGACCTCGGCGGCCGGTACGCCCACATGTACCAGCTGCAAGCGAGCAGATTCGAGGAGTCGCGATGAGCCAGTCCCTGCCCGCCGATTCCGGGATCGGCCAATTGCGCGCGATGCGGCAACTCTTCGGATACGGCGCCCGCCAGGAGCTGCCGTTGATGATCGCTGCCACGGCGCTCGCGGCCATTGCGAGCCTGCCGGCCATCCTCATGATCTTCCTGATCGGGCTCCTGGCCGACGGGTTGGGCCGCTCCGACTCGACCGCGATCATCACCGCCAGCGCAGCGCTAGGTCCATCGGTCGCGCTCGGCTGGGTGCTGACGGTCATCAGCGAGCGCACCGCCCGCCGGTTCCGGGTGGCGATGACGGTGGTCTTCGAAACCAGAATCGCCGAATTGCAGTCCCAGATCCCCACCCTGGAGCACCAAGAGCGCCCCGCCATCCTCGACCGCCTCGCGGTGCTGCGCAACGAAACATACGTGCTGGACCACATGTATGCCACGGCCCTGTCAACGGTCACCGTGATTGCCCGGATCCTCACCGTGCTCGGCCTGCTGGTCGCGGTGACGCCGATGTCGTTGGTGATGTTGTTGGCACTGATTCCGGCGCTCGTCGGGAGCCTGCGGCGGCCGGTGCGGGAACGGCGAATCGAGGAGGGGGCGGCGCCAACGAAGCGGCTCGCCGACCATTTGCACCGGGTGCTGACCAACGCCGAGGGTGCGATGGAGCTGCGGGTGCTGGGTGTCGGTCCCGCGCTTCGAGGTATGCGCCGTGCCGAGTGGGACCGGTGGCATCGCGCGGTCGCGCGTGGACGCAACGCCACCGCGGCCATGACGACGGCGGCGTGGAGCGTGTTCTTCATTGCCATGACCGCGGTGATCGTGTTCGCGAGCGCCTCGAACCTCACACCCGGTGGCGCCGTCATCCTGCTGATCGCTGGGCAGCAACTGGGTGGGCACGTGGCCACGCTGCTCTCGGAGGTCGGATACATCCGCGGCACCTGGATGGAAGGCGCCCAGCGGATGGCTTGGCTGGAGAGCTATGCAGACCGGATGTCCCAGCGCCCCGACACACGCCTGCCCACCAGCGCCGATGCTGGCATCAGGGCCCAGAACTTGACCTTCACCTATCCTGGGTCCACCTCACCGGCGCTGGAGTCGGTCAACCTCGACATTCCCGAGGGCACGGTGGTGGCGATTGTGGGAGAGAACGGCGCGGGCAAGTCCACGCTAGTCAAGCTCATCGCCGGCTTTTACACGCCCGACTCGGGCGATCTGCAGGTGGGCGGACTCGCCGTCGACCGGATCGACGTCGTCGGGTGGCGTGAACGCCTGTCGGGCTGTTTTCAAGACTTCAGCAGGTTTGAGATGCCGGTGCGCGAGTCGGTCGGAGTCGGAGACTTGCCGGCCGCCGATGATGCCGAGCGAGTGCAGGCGGCAGCGCGAAAAGCCGGACTAGATTCGGTGCTCGCCAAGCTCCCCAATGGGCTGGACACTCAACTCGGCCGGCAGTGGCCTGGTGGTGTGGGCCTGAGCGGAGGGGAGTGGCAGAAGGTGGCGCTGGCCCGGTGCTACATGCGGGGCGCGCCGAGCGTGCGGTTCCTCGATGAGCCCACCTCCGCCCTGGATGCCGAAACCGAGCATGAAATCTTCGCCCGATATGCCGACCAGACAGCAGGGTCGAGTGCGGTGACGATCCTGGTATCCCACCGGTTCTCCACGGTGAGCATGGCGGATCTGATCATCGTGCTCAGTGGGTCCCGGGTAGTGGAGCAGGGCAGCCACGCCGATCTGATGGCCAAAGGCGGGCATTACGCGGAGTTGTACACCACGCAAGCCCGCGCCTACACCGAACGGTAGATCGTAGAGGTCTTCAAAACCTTGACCTGGAGTGCGCTACAGGTTGGAGACTGGGGCTGTGAGCGAACTATCAGCACCAGACTCCATGCAAGGCGCCTCCATCGGCCAGGTGGCGACCCGAACTGGCATCCCGATTGAGACATTGCGGTTCTATGACCGTAGCGGCCTGTTAGGCGACCTACCCCGTACCAGCGGTGGGCATCGGGTTTTCGACGAGGCGTCCCTCGGCCTCCTGGACGTCGTGCTCCGGCTGCGCCGAACCGGAATGCCGATCGGCCAGGTGCGTGAGTTCGTCGATCATGTTCGGCGCGATGAGGACCGCAACGCACGCATCGCAATCCTTGCTCAGCACCGCAAGCGGATCCGAGACCAGCTGGCCCAACTACACCGGGATCTAGCCGTGGTCGAGTGGAAAATCGATGCCTACACGGCCCTGGAGAACGACACCGCGGTGCCTCAGGCTCCCACGGGCTGGCCGAATGTCTCGGAGTTGGTCCCGCCCCGAGACGATGTACGTGCGCTTGAGGCGTGGGCCGCTGGCCACGATCGCGATCAGTAGGCGCCATCCAGCAGCGCGCGATGCTGGGGATCTAGTGCGTGCCGCCCGGCGTCCATCGCTTGGGTGAGTTGCTCGGAGCTGCTGATCCCAATGATGGGGCGGATGCCCTGATCAAGGAGCCAGGCGAGCACCACCTGGCCCCGCATCAGCCCAGTGTCTTGCGCTACCCGGTCAAGGGCTACGAGCCGAGCAGTGTTTCCCTCGTGCAGGTATTCGGGAGGAAGCTGCTTATTGGGGTTGTCGTAGGTGCCGTTCATCGACGGGCTGTACGCCCACACCTCCAGTGCCTGAGCGCGGGCGTAATCGGACTGCTCCGCAGTGAGCAACCCGAACGGGTGCGCGCCCGGGGCGGGAGAGCCCGGGCGTGCCTGCAGGTAGCTGGCCTGCAGTTGAAGGGCGTCAATTGGGGTGAGCCCCGCCTGCAGAGCGTGACTGCGGGCCTGCTCTACCCGCCATGCTGGATGGTTCGATGCGCCCAAGCGCAACGCCGAGCCGGCCGAGACCAATTTGCCTAAGGCATCGGCGGTCTCGGAGATCGGGGTGCTGCGGTCCTCCTGGTGAATCCAGACCAAGTCCACGTAATCGGTGCCAATACGCTTCAGACTGCCTTGTAACGCCTGGCTGATTGCGCGTGCCGACAGCCCTTCTCTGGACTGTGGCCACGACCCAGCCCATAGCGGCTGTGCCCCCATTTTGGTGGATAGGCGCACTCGCTCGCGCATTCGCGGCCGGGCCCGCAGCCACTTGCCAAGGACGGTCTCGCTGTCTCCTCCCAATCCGGAGTTGCTTGCCCAAAAGGCGTAGCAGTCCGCGGTATCGATCCATTGCCCGCCGGCGTCCATAAACTGGTCCAGAAGTGCGAATGAGGCTTCTTCATCGAATCTGGTCCCCAGCATCATGGCGCCCAGAACGAGCCCTGAGTTTTTCTGTTCGGTATCCATTCTGAGCAGTCTCGGGCCTTGAGTGCACTCAAGGTCAAGCCCAAAGTTGATTCCCGCCACACCTCAGTCGAATTGAGCGGTGACGCTGCTAGGCTTGAACTACTGAGAGACCGCCCCGGCGGTTTCCTGCGTCGCAGAACGCTTCATCTTCCAGGGCCCATCGCACATGCGGCCGGGAGACACTTTCTTCGGCGAACGGATGCGGCGACTTGCCGCCTTCGCCATCGGATCGTCATCGATCCCTGCCGCACACCGGCACCAATTACTTTGGAAGACACCACTTGTCCCAGCAGACTTTCGGCGCGCTCGGCGTGCCCACCGCACTTGTTGAATCCCTCGCTTCACGGGGTATCGACGCACCATTCCCGATCCAGGTCAGCACCCTGCCCGACACCCTCGCCGGACGTGACGTGCTCGGTCGCGGGCAGACGGGCTCGGGCAAGACCCTGGCCTTCTCCCTGCCGCTGGTGACCCGCCTCGGCGAGGGCGCCACCGAACATCGCGGCGCCCGCCGCCACTCCAGCCGCCCGGGCCGCCCGCGCGCTCTGGTGCTGGCGCCGACCCGCGAACTAGCCACCCAGATCACCGCGACCATCGAGCCGCTGGCTGAGGCCTACAACCTCACCGTCACCACCATCTTCGGCGGGGTGAACCAGCACCGCCAGGTCCTGGCGCTGCGCTCCGGCGTGGACATCGTGGTGGCCTGCCCCGGCCGCTTGGACGACCTGATGAAGCAGGGCCACGCGAACCTCGAAGACGTCACCATCACGGTCCTGGACGAGGCCGACCACATGGCCGACCTGGGCTTCCTGCCCGTTGTCACCCGCATCATGGACAAAACCCCGGCCCGCGGGCAGCGGATGTTGTTCAGCGCCACCTTGGACATCGGCGTGGACAAACTGGTCCGCAAGTTCCTCAAAGACGAACTGCGGCACTCCGTGGCCAGCGCCGAGTCGCCCGTGGATGCGATGACCCACCGGGTGTTCGAGATCGAAGACGTAGCCGCCAAGAAGGACGTGGTGCGCACGCTGGCCTCGGGGACCGGTCGCCGGATCCTGTTCATGCGCACCAAGCACCAGGCTAAGAAGCTCGCCAAGCAGCTCACCGCCTCCGGCATTCCCAGCGTTGACCTGCACGGCAACCTGTCCCAGCCGCAGCGCGACCGTAACCTCAAGGCGTTCTCCGACGGCACCTCCCGCGTGCTCGTGGCCACCGACGTGGCCGCCCGCGGCGTGCACGTCGATGACGTGGAGCTCGTGGTGCACGTGGACCCGCCGGCCGAGCACAAGGCCTACCTGCACCGCAGCGGCCGCACCGCGCGCGCCGGTTCGCACGGCAACGTGCTTACGTTGTCCTTGCCGGAGCAGCGCCGCGACCTGCAGCAGCTGATGCGCCGCGCCAAGATCTCGGTGAAGCCCGAATCGGTGACCGCGTCATCCGCTGCGGTCGCATCGCTCGTGGGTGAGGTGGCACCGCACGTGGAGCCCGCGCCCCCGGCGCCGGCGGCCCAGCCGGCTCGTTCTGGCGGCAAGTCCGGTTCCGGCCGCAACTCCAATGGACGACGGCGTAACCGCGGTTCCGCGGGAAGCTCGGCGGGCAATGGTGGCTCCGAGGGTGGCCGTCGTTCCGGTGGCTCCGAGGGTGGTCGTCGTTCCGGTGGTCGCGACGGTGCACGGCGCTCCGATGGCTCCCAGCGTGGCCCACGCACCGGTGAGGGACAGGGTGGCGGTGGCAACCGCCGCCGTCGCAACGGACGTCCCTCGGGCCAGCGCAGCTCCGGCCAGCACGGCTCAGGCCAGCGCAGCCGCGGCGCGGCCTCCAGCCACTGAGGTCGCCGCTTACTGAGTCACCTGTTCACCTGCACCTGATCCAGCGCTTGGGCCACCCGCTTTCGAGCGTGGGACTCAAGACCCTGGATCGGTGCTGGCAGGCAGTTCTCGGGTGCGAGCCCGGTCATTTCCGCGATCGCAGCGACCACCCGAAGGCTGCCGAACTGCGCGAACAAGTCCCAGAGGGGTTGGGCGCGCTTGGATTGCGCTACCGCGCGATCGTGGTCTCCCGACAGCGCCGGGCGAGCGATGCTCAGCGCGAGTTGCGGCAGAGTCCCAGCGATTGCCGAGTACCAGGCATCGGCCCCGGCGCATAGTGCCGCGGCCGCGAACGGGTCCCCGGAAATGCCGATGGTGACGCGATTGGATACTTCAGACCGGATCTGAGCCAGCCGCCTCGTCGCGTCCACAGCCTGGGGTGGCGGGATCTTGATCGAGGCTACGTGGGGCAGTTTGGCAAGGCGGCCATAGAGCTCATCGGTGAACGTGAAGTGCGTGGTGCCCGGGTTGTCATAGACCACCACCGGCACCTCGAGCCGCTCGCTGACCTCGGCGAATAGGCCAAACACTTCATCCTCAGAGAGCTGCTGATAGGTCATCGGCGCCAGCAGCAGAGCACTCGCCCCGGCATCGAGGGCATCGCGGGCGTGGTCGATGACGTGCGCCGTGCGCAGCGCCCCGATCCCGGCGAGCACGGGGATGTCCTTTGCGTGCTTCACGGTGGTGGCCACCACCCGGCGGCGTTCGTCTCGGTTGAGATAGGCATAGGACCCGGTGGACCCCAGCGCGGTGATCGAGTCCATGCCGCTGGCGGCGAGCGTCGCGGCGATGTCCGCAACGCTGGACAGGTCCGGCCGATCCGCCCGCATGGGCGTGAGCGGAAACGCGCTGACTCCGGTGAACATCGGGTTGCTCCTAGGTTGTTGTAAGGCCGAAGAGGCGTGACGGCCCAAGTTTGACATGACACGAGGCACGTGCCCGGTAGCAGCTCGGGCTGGGTGGGCCGAGGGTGGTAGCAGCGGCGAGCGATAGGGTACGTAACCGCGTGGCCAGGCGAACGGGCCGACATCAGATGCGTACTTTCGGGGAGACGATTTGGCCAGCCAGACACCGGCGCAGAAATTGCCGGTCACCGCGATCACGATCGCTGCATTGACGGCCGTAGCGTTCTGGTCCCTGAAGCCGATCTTCATATCCATCATCGGTGAACGCGGAGACTTCGCTGAGGTCTACGTAGCCTCTGGGGCGATCTCCGTTGCGGTCAGCATTTTGGGGGTGTTGATCCTTCGCAAGAAGTCCCTGGCGCTGATCCGAGGCGGGCGCGCCACCCTCTCGGGTGTCGCATCGGCCGCGCTCTCCGGTCTGTTCTTAGCGTTGTGGTACTACGGCTTCTACCGGGCGCTGTACGGGGCGCCGAAGGTCGACGCCACCATCATCGCCTTCACCTGGCCACTGATCGCCGTCGTAGTGATGCCACTGCTGTCACCATCGACAGCACCGAAACTAAAGTGGGCGCAGTGGCTCATGGTCTTGGCCTCCTTTGTGGGCGCCGCGGCAATCGGAGTCTCGAACCTGGGCGTGGAGCAGGCAGGGTCCGGGCCGAGTGGTGAGATCATTTGGGCCTTCATCGCCGCCCTGGGAAGCGGGTTGTACCTGCCCTTTGCGATCAACGCCACGAAGTCGTTCGACTCCTCGGTGAAGTCGCGCCCGATCTCCACGTTCTACGCGATCTCGGTAGCTAACGCGGTGGCCTTGGGGGCGGTGCTGACCGCCCTGCAGTTCAGTGGCCACACGCTGAGGTTCTATGCCTTCGACGCGCAGGTGCTGTTCGTCTGCGCGCTGATCGGCATCGGCACCTACCTCATCGCGGAGATCACCTGGACGTGGGCCTTCCAGGAGTACAAGTCGCTGACCCTGTCTTCGCTGCCGTACTTCTCACCCGCGGTTTCGGTGGTGCTGCTGTACCTGTTCTTCGATGAGCCGGTGCGACCGATCGCCATCGTGGGACTCGTGCTGATCTTGTTCTCTAACCTCACCCTGCATGCCCGGCACAGATCGACCAATGCGCTATCGCTGTCATTGGTGGCCACCGTGTACGTGGCTTTGGCGGCGCAGATCATTCCGGTCAATGTGCTGGCCTCGGTCCCGGAAATGGCAGCCGCGATCACCGGTCTGTTCGCGATTCTCGCGGGTTTCACGCTGTCTCGAGTAGCCCAGCGCCGCACCGAGGAATTAGACGCCCGGGCCACGCTCGTGCGGCGCCTGATCGCCACCGACTCCTCGGACAGCAAAGACGGTGCCGATGAGCTGTTGCAGCACCTGATCGAGTTGGAGTTTGAACACTCCATCGAGGCCAAAGAGGCACGAGCCGCCCGTATTCGCCAAGGCCTGGCAGCCGATGATGAGCATCGGTCCCCAGCCCAGGAGAGTGCGCTGGAGGCGTTCAACAGGTGGATGACGATCCACATGGACCGCCTGTCCACCGGGGAGCGCGCAGCGTTATGGCTCACTGGGCTGGGCAGCATTGTGTTCGTCCTACTGCTGAGAGGGGACTCACCGCTCGCCAACGTGGGCGCCATCGTGTTCGCGGGCGGCGCTTTTCTAGCGATGTTCGCTATTGGCGACTACGACCGGAACAACATTCACGGATTCAAGTCCCAGCTGTGGCGCCTGGAACAAGGATTCCGCGAGATCGGCAAGCAGCACTACGTGCCCAAAGATGTACTAGCCAACGGTGAGATCGGTCCACACCACCTCCGCGGAGGGATTCGCACCAGTTCCTCCGACGGTGGAACCCGGCTAGTGGAAGAACTCCCCAGCGGCCGCGGTTTTAGAGGCTTCTATCTCGGTACTGCAGCGCTGGTGATCCTCGGCGTGATGTTGGTGCCGACCACAACGGTCAGCGGGATGGGGTCGCCCGGCGCGGCGGCTCCGCGGCCGGGTGAGCCGCAGGGCGAGGTCGAGGCCGATGGCCAAGCGCTGATGACGATCGGCGACCCGGGGTGGCCGGCAGCAAGCGTGTCAGCAAGCGTGATTCGACAAGTCCTCGAAGATCGCGGCGTGCGGGTGCAGGTGGAGGCCGCCGATCACCTCGACATCATCGCTCAGTTGGGAACGTCGGATCCGGCCCTGCATGTGCACCCCGACCTGTGGTTGCAGAACCAGAGCCTGAGCATCCGGGAGCAGGTGATCGCCGGAGACATCCAGCTGAGCGACAGTTCCTACACCGGCACTCAGGGGATTTACGTGCTGGACGCGCAGGGGTCCGATCGGGTCCTCAATTCTCTGGACGACCTGGGAGATCCCGACGTCGCTGCCCTCTTTGACACCAACGGCGATGGGGTGGGGGAGATGTGGATCGGCCCGCGCGGCTGGGCCTCAACTCAGAACCTTGAACTGTGGTTGGACGGACTAGACCATGAGCTCATCGAGGGCGAGGCGTACTCGACAACGATCTTTAAGGCACGCCTCGAACGAGACGCTGGCTCCGGTGCGCCCTTGCTGTTCTACGGCTACGAGCCAGATGGGATCCACGAACAGTTCTCCCCGCGGCTTCTTGGCCCGATCCCCGGTGGCACGCCCGCTGGTGGGGACGACGTCGATGCGCACGTCGCGTGGTCCGATGAGTTGAGCCAAATCTCGCCCACCGCGGATCGGGTGTTGGCGGATGTGGACTTCCATGAGGACGACCTCAGCGGCTTCATCAATGCCGTCGAAACTCAAGATCTAGATCCCGATGAGGTCGCCGAACAATGGATCGCCGACAACGCTGAGCGTGTGAACTCCTGGGGTCAGAACAGCGACGACTGATTCGCACATCCGCTGCGGCTGACCGCGGGCGGCTACGTGTCGGGAAGTGAGTGGATGAGGTAGTCGCACGTCTCGGCGTGGTGGGTGAGCGTGCCGTCATCGGCCACGTGGGTCCACTCATCGATCACCTGCCCGCCACCCCAGAGGCGGTAGCCCAAGCGCTCATACAGGCGCCGGGCCGCCGGGTTGCCCGGTTCAACGGCCAGGCCGACGGCGGTGCGATCGCGGGCGATCGCGTGGTCTTCCGCGACGCGAATGAGGGCGGTTCCGGTGCCTTGCCCCGCAGGATCGGCGGCCAGGGCATTGATCTCCGCAGCATCGGGATAACGGGACCTGACGCCGTCGTACTTTGACGCCA
>JBMDWZ010000230.1:0-26417 GCA_048594865.1 Beutenbergiaceae bacterium | reverse complement strand
CGCCAGATGGGGCTGGCAGGCCCGATCATCACCGACGCCCTGGACATGGCCGCTCTGCACGACCGCGAAGACTCCGGGCCCTCGCTCACCGACCCCACCCTCATCGGCATCGCCGGTGTGCGGGCGCTGCTCGGCGGAGCGACAATGCTCTGCTTGGGTTCTACCCCAGGGCGAGATGACGAGGCACTCTTTGACGCCGTCGTCGCCGAACTGGTTCGCGCCGTCAACGACGGCGAACTGGATCCCGCCGTCATCGCCCGGGCCGCACAGATCAACCGCGACTTCGCGGCCACCGCTCGGTCCCGGGCGGCGGGCACCCCGCCAACGCTCGATGAGGCCCTGGCGGCACTCGAGGCCGCGGGCACCGAAGCCGCGGCCGCTGCCGTGTCCCACCAAGGGGACGTACATCTGCAAGCCGGCGATGCGCTGGTGGATCTTCGCCAGGGCATCAACCTTGCCGCCGGGGCACGGGTGCGAGCGATCCTCGACCTGCTCACCGGTGAGGTCGGGCTGAGCCTCGTCGAACCCGATGATCTGCCCACCTGGTTGTCGCAGAACCCGGGTAAGCGCGTAGCTGTTCTGACGAAGAACGTTCGCGACGACGTCACCACGGTGCTCGCCCAGGCACCGGACGCCGTCGTCATTCACCTCGGAGTTCCGGGCGCGGCGCCCGAAGCTCCCAACCGCGTCCTTGGGCACGGCGCGGGCCTAGTCAATTCCTCCGAGATCGTGGCTAGGTGCATGGCCTAAACACTGCAAACCGATGGAGCCTCGAATGAGACGAGTATTGACCGCGACGCTGGCGTTGCTGGTTTTACCAATTCTGGCGATCACCACCCCGGGATCCACCATGGCCACGCCACAAGATCGAAGTCCCGATCAGATCATCGAAGGAGATGAGAACTGGCGCGGGCTGTGGGTGGATGCGTTCAATGAGGGGATCTACAACTCCGACCAGGTCAGCGAACTGGTCGAGCACGCCCAGGAGCTGGGGGTCAACGCCCTGGTGGTGCAGATCGGGCGGCGGTTCGACTGCTTCTGCAATGACGCTGCCTACCCGCGCACCCAGGCGGCAATCGACCCGGCACCGTTTGACCCGCTGCAGGAGATCATCGACCAGGCACACGCCGCGGGCATTGAGGTGCACGCCTGGATCAACGCCACCACGCTGTGGAACATGGCCGACCCGCCCGCCGATCCCGAGCACGCGTTCAACACCAATGGCCCCACCGCTAGCGGCGCCGACCGTTGGCTGAATCAACGCGAAGACGGCGAAGAGATCATCAACGGCACTGCGTCCTATATCGATCCCGCCAACCCCGCGGCAGTGGATTACGTCGTCGCCGGGATGCAGTCGGTCGCCGCAAACTATGACATCGACGGCATCAACCTGGACTACATCCGCTACCCGGACTACAACAGCGACGACTTCGCTAACGACTGGGGCTACACCGAAGTCTCCCTGGAGCGCTTCGCCGCGAACACTGGGCGCACCGATCGGCCCGAGCCTGACGATGAAGAGTTCAGCGATTGGCGACGCGACCAGGTGAGCAACCTGGTGCGCAAGATCTACCTCGGCATCAATGAGGTCGACCCGAGCGTGCGGTTGAGCATCAACGCAATCACCTACGGTTTCGGTCCTCAATCCCTGGGCGGGTGGGAAGAGTCCCGTCCGTATGCGAACGTGATGCAGGACTGGAGCGGTTGGCTGGATGAGGGCATCATCGACACCGTCACCGCGATGAACTACAAGCGGAACTTCGACCCCGACCAGAACCAGATGTTCAGCGAGTGGACCGACTTCATGGCGCAGTTGCCCACGCAGCGGCACCTAGTCAACGGACCTGCGCTGTACCTCAACGACGTCGAAGATTCCGTTGATCAAGCCCAGATCACCGTGGATGCCGGCCTGGATGGCTGGATGGGGTATGCCTACGCCAACCCCAGCCAAACGGTCGTGGCCGACCCGGCCACGCTGGACGACGAGCGCGCATCACTGCTGGAGCAGTTGCGTGCCGGACCGTTCGCAGACGATGTGACCGTGCCGGAAATGACGTGGAAGACCGACCCCACCACCGGCATGGTCTCCGGTCAGGTGCAGGTACGGGGCGGCGCCGTGGCCGACGGGGTGGAGGTCACCTTCCAGCGGATCGGCGGCGATCGCACCACCACCCTCACCGACGGGTCCGGATGGTTCGGCGTCACCGAACTGGAGCCCGGTCGCTACCGGGTTCAGGTCACCGGCGAGGGATATGACGCGACCGCGCCGCGCAGCTTGCTCGTTGAAGCCGGCGATGTTGGCGACGTGACCCTCACCGCTCGCGAGCGGTAGGCAGGGTGTGCGGGGCCGGGCGCCTTAGTCCCGGACCCGCACCATGCCCTCCTGGGCGATGGTGGCGACCAGGGCACCGGCCGGGGAGTACACCCGCGCGGTGCCCAGGCCGCGCCCGCCTTGGGCCGAGGGAGAATCTTGGACGTAGAGCAGCCAGTCGTTCATGTCCACGTCTCGGTGCCACCACATCGCGTGGTCTAGGGAGGCGATCGAGGCGCCGCGCTGGCGCCAGTTCATCGAGTGCGCCCGCAGCACCGGCTCAAGCATGATCTGGTCACAGCCGTAGGCCAGTAGCGCCCGCTGCCGCACCTGGTCCCCGGGGACCTGCCCCCGCGCCCGCATCCACAGTTGTTGGGTGGGCGCCGGGTTCTTGTCCGCTTTGATGAACAGTGAGCCCTGCACGTGCCGGAAGTCGAAGGCGAAGTTGCGGTAGTAGTGCTGGGCGGTGGGGTGAGGGATGGTGCGCATGGTGTCCACCGCGCTGCGGAGCTCATCGGGACCCGGGACCTGCGGTGCGGGCACCTGGTGCTCCAGACCCTCTTGGTGCACTTGGAAGGAAGAGATCATTGACAGGATCGGCTTATCGAACTGCAGCGCGTGCGTGCGACGGGCGCTGAAGGACCGGCCATCGCGGAGACGTTCGACGGCGAAGGTGATGGGCTCCTCCAGGTCACCCGGGCGCAGGAAATAGCCGTGCACCGAGTGTGGGAGGCGGTCATCGGGGGCGGTGGCCGCGGCAGCGATCAAGGACTGCGCTAGGACCTGCCCGCCGTAGACACGGCCATGAAGCTGCGGCACCGAGGTGCCCCGGAATTCATCGTCCCCGGTCTGTTCCAGGGTCAGGTGCTCCAGCACTTGGCCCAAGGGGTCCGGTTCGCTCTTGCGCCAGGCGTTCACGGCGCGCCGTCTTCGGGGGTGTTCACCATGAAGTGCGCGGCGCGCTCCAGGTAGTCCCACAGGGTCGCCTCGTGCATCGGAGCCAGGTTTGCCTCCTTGACGGCGATGCGCATGTGAGCCAGCCAGTGCTCCATGGCGGTGGGGGTGACCGGGAACGGGGCGTGGCGCATTCGCAAACGCGGGTGACCGCGGGTTTCGGAGTAGGTGGTGGGGCCGCCCCAGTACTGCTCCAGGAACATCCGCAGCCGATCTTCGGCCGGGCCCAGGTCCGCTTCGGGGTACATCGGGCGCAACAGGTCATCGGTGGCGACGAGTTCGTAGAAACGGCGCACGATTTTGGTGAAGGTTTCTTCACCGCCAACAGCCTCCCAGAACGAGTCAGCACGTTTGGCTTGACGGCTCGGAGTCAGCGGGATCTGCGAACGCTCGCCGGTTGGTTCACCCGGTCCTTGAATATCAGCCACTACCCCAGGGTAGAGGCCTCACAGGCCCAGATCGGACAGCACCGTCAGCCGGCCGCGAACGGCCGCCTGGGCGTCGGCGGCGCTGGCCGCGGCACACGCCAACATCGCGGCCTCGCGACATTGGGCCAACGTCACTTGGCTCAGCACCGCGGCCACGTTGCCGAGCGCCGAGGGCGTCATGGACAGGGTGCTCGCGCCCAGGCCCACGAGCACCGGAGCCAGCGCCGGGTCGGCGGCGGCCTCACCGCACACCGCCACCGGCCGGTCTTGCGCCGCTCCGCCCACACACGTCAAGCGCACCAACTCCAACACGGACGGATCCCAGGAGTCCGACATCCGAGCCAGCGCGCCCAACTGGCGGTCCGCGGCCAAGGTGTACTGGGTCAGGTCGTTAGTGCCGATCGAGGCGAACTGGGCGCGGGCCAGCAACGGCCCGGCGAGCAGTGCGGCGCTCGGGATCTCCACCATCACCCCAGCCATGTCCAGGCCGTGCCCGGCGGCCCGGGCCACGAAGTCCTCGGCCTCGGCCACCCCAGACACCATCGGGGCCATCACCCACACCTCGGCGTCTTGAGAGTTCGCGGCAGCGGCGATCGCCGCCAGTTGTCGGTCCAGCACACCGGGGTGGGCGGCTGCGGTCCGGTAGCCGCGCACCCCGAGCGCCGGGTTGATCTCCGGCTCGCTGGTGAGGAACGGCAGAGTTTTATCGGCACCGGCGTCCAGGGTGCGAACCACCACACGTTTGCCGGCGAATTGGCCCAGGACCTCGGAGTATGCGGCGATCTGCTCTGCCACGCTGGGTTCGGTTTCGCGGTCTAGGAAGCAGAACTCGGTGCGGAAAAGCCCCACCCCCTGAGCGCCGGATTCGGCTGCCTGGGCGGCGCCGGCGGGATCGCCCACGTTGGCGAAGAGGGACACCTGGTGGCCGTCCTTGGTTTGCCCGACGCCGTCGAACTCCCGGTGCACCCACGGGCTTTGGGCGCTAGCCAGTGCCTCGGTGTCCGGGTCGAGCAGGACGGTACCGATCGCACCGTCGACCAGCACGCACCGGCCATCGGCGACGTTATCGACGTCGTGCCCGATGCCGACGACGGCGGGAATCCCGAGCTCGCGAGCCAAGATCGCCGTGTGGGAGGTGGGGCCGCCCTCGATGGTGATGAGCGCCCGCACAAAGTTGGTGTCCAGGCTGGCGGTGTCGGCGGGGGACAGGTCGGTGGCTAGCAGCACGAAGGGTTCTTCGCGGACCGGAACCCCCGGCATCGGCGATCCGGTCAGGTGCGCGATCAAGCGGTCGCGAACATCGCAGACGTCCGGAACCCGCGCGGCGAAATATCCGCCCAGGGAGGCGAACTTCTCGGTGACCGCACCGGCCGAATCCCAGATGGCGCGTTCGGGGGTGACCTTGCGTGCACGGGTGAGCCGCTTAGCGTCGGCGAGCAGGGTCGGGTCCTTGGCGATCTGCGCGGTGGTGGCCAACAGTTCGGCGCTGGCGCCTTCGGCTCGCTCGGCGCGTTCGGTGAGGTCGGCGGCGACCCGATCGGAGGCCTCGTCGATGCGCGCGCAGGCGCGCTCGTGATCGGTGGTGGTGCGCGAGGGGGCAGGCTCGAAGGTGGCTGACGTCATTCGGACGACCGGCCCATAGGCGCGCCCGGGGCTGACCCCAAGACCGCGAAGCGGGTTCATACACACATCCTTCACACCATCGGTACTGCCCCCATTGTCCACGGCATGAGCCAATTCGCGCACACCGGTAGAATAAGTAGCGCCGGCCCAGTGTGGGCGCGGAGAACCTGGAGCAGAACGTTGAGTAAGGCTGAGCGCATCCTCGCGGCGCTGGGAGGCAACGACAACATCGTCGAACTCGAACCGTGCATCACCCGGCTGCGCGTCGAGGTCACCGACCCGAATTTGATCGACGAAGAAGACCTGCGCGCCCACGGCGCGTTCGGCGTCGTGCGGTCGGGGCGAGTGGTGCAGGTGGTGGTCGGTCCCGAAGCCGATGAGTTGGCAGAACGGATCGATGGGCTGCGGTCTTAATCCGCTGTGAACACCGATGCCCGGGCCGCTATCGCCCCCGACGTTCTTGCCGACCTGCTGGAGCGTTTGACGTTCGAGCCTGCCGATCGCGCCGAGCTCCTTAGCCATGTGGCTGACCTCAGTGAGGACCAGTGGCGGGATGTAGCCGCCGCCACCCAGATGGTCCGCGCCAAGGTCGGTGACTGGACCTATACCCCGGGTGCTTTTGACCCATGGCCGGACATTCCCGGCCGCCCACGCGGACTCGTGCCCATGTTGGCGCTGCTCGCAAGTGTGGATCAGGTGCGCGAGTTCCACGCCAGCCGGGGGATTAGCGAGCGCGACACCTACACCACGCTGTCGGACCTGACCCAGCAGATTCTGGTGTTCCGCCGGACCTTCGGCGAGTTCGGTCTAGACAACCATCAGTGGCTGCTGACGGCGTGGTCTGGTGCTTTGTACTGGCTTGGACGGTTGCAGGTGAACCTTCATCCGGTCAAGGGCGATGAGCGCGACCTTCCGTTCGACGACGGTTACCTGCTGTCGGTCCACATTCCCGCGACCGGGCCGCTGACTCCCGAGTCGGTCGATGACTCGCTGCGGCGAGCGTGGGCGTTCTTCGCCGAGCATTTCGCGGACCTGAGGATTCACGCCTTTCACTGCGACTCTTGGCTGCTGGATCCGCAGATCGCTGCGGTGCTGTCGCCGGAGTCGAACATGGCGAAGTTTCAGCGCCGGTGGACTCTGTACGGCCAGGCGAAGGAAGCCGACGACGCGGTGCTGTACTTCACCTTCAACGCGCGCGCCCGCCCGGGCGAGCAGCTGGACCGCAGCGCGTTGCCGCGGCGTAGTTCCCTGGAGCGTGCGGTGCTGGAGCACTTGGATGCCGGTGAGCACTGGCACTCCCGCACCGGATTCCTGAACCTGACCTGACGCCGTCGTCCCCGGACTCCGAACAGCAGATTTGGTACACGGTGTGCGGGTGGGTGCCCGTGTGGGCGTTCGGGGCAGCAGATTCGGTACACGACGTGCGGGGCGGTACCCGTTTAGGTGCCCGGGGTAGGTGCTGGCGTTCAGCTACTCGGCGAGCGTGATCTCCCGCTGCCCGAACTCACTGGCCACCCTGGTGCGCAGCTCGGCGGCCAGGGCCCACTGCTGCCCAGCTTCGGTGCGCAGCGTCGCACGCAGCGTGATGCCCGCGGCCAGCAGGTCCTCCACCCGGAATTCCGGCTCGGCATCGGTGCGCATCATCGGCGCGTACGCCGAGTCTTGTTGTAATTGCTCGACGACGGCGGCCAGCGCCTCTTTCGCGGCCGGCAAGTCTGCCGGGGCTACTCGGATATCGACGATCGCCAGCGCCCAGCCTTGAGATTCGTTGGCGACTCGAACGATTTGGCCGTTGCGGACGTACCAGATCCGGCCATCGTCATCGCGCAGGGTGGTGATCCGCAGTCCCACGTCCAGCACCGTGCCGGTGGCCAGCGGCCCGGCACCGGCCACCTCTACCCGATCGCCAACGCTGTACTGGTCCTCGATGAGCACAAACACCCCGGCAAGGATATCGGCCACCAGCGACTGCGCCCCGAACGCCAACGCGATACCCACCACACCCGCCGATGCCAGCAACGGGCGCACGTCCACGCCCAACTCGGCAACGATCATGATGATCGCCACAGCCGCAATCAGGGCCGCAACCGTTGAGTTCAGGATGGTCTTCAGCGTCATCAACCGTTGCTGGCGCCTGGGGTTTGGCGCTCCGAGGTTCACTCGCGCATTGCGACCGAGTTTCGCCGACGGAATCGCGGCGAGGCGCTTGATCACCCGCCCCACCACAAAACGCAGCACCACCACTACCAGCGTTGCAACGACGATTATTAGTAGAATCCGCAGAGGTACGGCAGCCACATCAAGCCAATCCATAACCACAGCCTAGGGTGCAGTACTTCGGGGGCGCAGCACCGCACGCGCGTGCACCGCGCGCTCTCTGGCAAGATCGACCGTGCGGCGACAACCCTCGCCACACCTAGTGCACCACCCCATTACCTCACTAATGGCTTTAACCCATCGCCACCCATTGCTTCCCATCACCCGAGGACTTGTGAACACCCCCGACGTGAACACCGACGTTCCCAGCGAGGAACTGCGAGAACTCGCCCGCGCCTACGGCGTGGCGGTGGAGTTCACCGACTTCCACGGCAAGCACCGGCAGGTGCTGGCCCGCACGATCGTGGCGGTCCTGCACGCCATGGACGTGCCCGCCGGTGATCCCCAGCAGATCGCCGAGTCCCTGGAGGCCAAGCGGATCGCTCCGTGGCGCAACGTGCTGCCGGCAACGGTCGTGGTGCGGGAGGGCAAGCGCACCACGGTCCCGGTGCACGTGCCGCACGGTTCGCAGGTCACCCTCACCGTCGAACTCGATGACGGATCCACCTCCGAGTGCCCCCAAAGCAATGACTGGGTAGACCCCATCGACGTGGACGGGGTGATGACCGGGCGGGCCACCTTCAAACTCCCCAAAGACCTGCCCCTGGGGTGGCACCGGCTGGTGGCCCAGCCCGAGGGCGGCGACCGGGTCACCGCCACCCTGGCGGTGACCCCGGCAACGATGACCGAGCCCGCCCTGCGCCCCGAGCTCGGGGACCGCTCCTGGGGTCTGATGGCTCAGCTGTACTCGGTGCGCTCGGTCAATTCCTGGGGGATCGGGGACCTGGCCGACCTTTCCGAACTGGGCGGCATCGGAGCCGAACTGGGCTCAGACTTCGTCCTCATCAACCCGCTGCACGCGGCCGAGCCGTCTACCCCGATGACGCCCTCGCCCTACCTGCCGACCACGCGGCGGTTCGTCAACCCGATCTACATTCGCCCCGAAGACATCCGCGAGACCGCCTACCTGCCCAACTCCCAGCGCACCTTGCTGGAGTGGGGCCGCGAAGACGTCACCGCGATGAACTCAGACCCCGGTCCCATCGACCGGGACGCGGTCTGGGAGGCCAAGCGGCCCGCGCTAGAAACGATCTTCGCCGCCGGGCGCACGCGCTCGCGCAACCGTGCATTCGCGGCCTTCCGGCGTAGTCAGGGTCAAGGCCTGGAGGACTTCGCGCTGTGGTGCGCGGTGCAGGAAACCTTCGACGGTGAAACCTGGCCCCTGACCGATGACGTCAGCCGAGCCCAACTCGCCGCCCTGCGCCGAGAGCACGCCGACCGGATCGACTTCCACGCTTGGCTGCAGTGGATCGCCGATGAGCAACTCGCCAGCGCTCAGGCTACCGCCAAGGCCGGCGGTATGGGCATCGGCATCATGCACGACCTGGCCGTGGGCGTTCACCCCGAGGGCGCCGATGCCTGGTCCCTGCGGGACGTGCTCGCCGCCAACATTTCCGTGGGTGCGCCCCCGGACATGTACAACCAGCAGGGCCAAGACTGGTCCCAGCCGCCGCTGCGTCCGGACCGTCTGGAGGAGAACGCCTACGCGCCTCTGCGGGACATGATCCGCACGGTGTTGCGCCACGCCGGCGCGCTGCGGGTGGATCACGTCATGGGCTTGTTCCGGCTGTGGTGGATCCCGCGCGGGATGGGCGCCGAGGAGGGCACCTACGTCACCTACGACCACGAGGCCACGGTCGGTGTGCTGGCCCTGGAGGCGCACCTGGCCGGTGCCACGGTGATCGGTGAGGACCTGGGCACCGTGGAGCCCTGGGTGCGTAAGTACCTGGCGCAGCGCGGCATCCTGGGCACCTCGGTGCTGTGGTTCGAGCGCAACGACGACGGCGCCGCGCTGCCCCCGAGCAAGTTCCGGCGGCTGGCGCTGAACACCGTCACCACCCACGATCTGCCGCCCACAGCCGGCTACCTGGCCGAAGAGCACGTGGACCTGCGCGAAAGCCTCAACCTGCTCACCGAACCGGTGGAGCACGTGCGCCGCGCCGCCCGCCAAGAGCGCGCCATGATGGAACAAGCGCTCCTGGACGAGGGACTGCTGCCCGATTACCCCACCGAACGTGAGCGCGTGGAATCGCTGCACCGGTACATCGCCCGCAGCCCTTCGATGCTCATCGGCGTGGCCCTGACCGACGCGGTCGGAGAGCGCCGGGCCCAAAACCAACCGGGTACCGATACGGAGTACCCGAATTGGAAGATCCCGTTGGCCGACGGTTCCGGGCAGTGCATCAGCATCGAGGACCTACCCGGCAACGCCCGGTTTGCGTCCTTGGTCACCTCCCTGACCCGCGAACTGCGCACGAAGTAAGCGGGCTGGGAATGGGGCAGGACGACGGCGAGGGCACGTGGGTGCTGCGGGCCCCTCTGGATGGTGTGCTTCGGGCGTTGACCGATGTGCCCGATGAGGTATTCGCCACCGGTCTACTCGGCCCGGGCGTGGCGATCGAACCCGCGCGGAGCGGGCCGCTGGAGGTGCTCGCGCCGTCGTCGGGCACCATCGGCAAAGCCCACCCGCACGCGGTGGCGCTCGCGCTGCCCGGCGCGCCCGCCGGTGCGGGGGTGCTCATTCACCTGGGCATCGACACCGTCAAACAGCGCGGGCAGGGCTTTGCGCTGCACGTGGCCGACGGCGAGCAGGTGGCTGACGGTCAGCGGCTGATCACCTGGGATGTCGCAGCGAGCCTCTCCGCTGGCTTCAGTTCGATCAGCCCGGTGGTGCTGATGGGGGCCTCGGATAGCGGGGTGCGTTCTTTGATCCAGGAAGGGGCCGCCGTGAGCGCCGGCGACCCCCTCCTGCAGTGGACGCCCTAAGCGTCTCGGTCTACCTGCTGTGCGGCTAGGGCGCGGCGCACACCATCGGCGTTCTCCGCAACCAGACGAGCCAGCGCCGGGGCGCGGTCGCCGAGGTCGTCCAGGAACTCCTGGGCCATGGCCAGTACGTCCACGCCGTTGCTGGCGTCGATGTCGGCCAGCGTTGAGGGGAACAGGCCCACCACAATGTTCTGCGCCATCTCATGGGTGTGGGTGTCCCAGATGGACTCGATGGACTCGAAGTACTTGCTGGCGAAGGGCACCAGCAGGCTGGTGTCCTTGACCCGCCCGAACCCGCCGATCACGGCCCGCTGCACGGCGTTGGCCAGGCCATCGGCACTGACCGCGTCATTCCACACACGTTCCTTGTTTTCCGGCGTGGGAATGGTGGCACTGGCCCCGGCGGCGGCGCGCTGGCCGGTCGCGGTGGCGTCGCTGGCGAGTTCGGCGTCGATCTGTTCCTGCCCGGCCCCACCGCTCGCCACGGCCGCGGTGAGCAGCTCCCAACGCAGGTCGGTGTCGACCTTCAGCCCAGGCAGGGTCTGGGACCCGTCGAGCAGTCCCAGCAGGATCTTCACTTGGCCCTGGGCGCCGGCGAACGTGGCGAAGGACTTGATGAACTGCAACTGTGCATCTGAGCCTTCCGGGGCCGCGCTGGCGAGCTGCCACAACCTGTCGGCCACTTCGATCTCGGTGGCCTCCCGGGTGGCGGGGTCGAGGTAGAACTGCACGGCCGTGGCCAGTTGGCGCAGCAGCACCAGTACCACCGAGGAGTCGGTCTCGGCGGCGATATTGCCCAGCAGGAGTTCCACGAACTGCGACGCTGGCAATTCCCCATCGCGGGCCATGTCCCAGGCGGCGCTCCACACCAAGGTGCGGGGCAGGGAATCTGTGAAGTCGGCCAAGTGCTCGGTGGCGTTGGCCAGCGAGCGCTCATCGAGGCGGATCTTGGCGTAGGCCAAGTCATCGTCGTTGAGCAGGATCAGGGTGGGCACATCGAGCCCCACCAGGTCCGGCACCGGCGTCGCATCGCCACGGATGTCGAGTTCGACCCGGTGCGTGCGCTGCAGTTTGCCGTCGGTCAGGGTGTAGGCGCCCACGGCGATCCGGTGCGGGCGCAGCACGGGGTGAGTTTCGGGGGCCTCCTGGGTGATGACGAAGGAAGCGATCCGGCCCTGAGAGTCGGTTTCGATCTGCGGGCGCAGCAACGTCACCCCGGCCTCCTGCAGCCACACCTTGGACCAGGCGCTCAGATCCCGACCGGACGTGGCCTCCAGCTCGGTGAGCAGGTCGGTCAGTTCGGTGTTGGCGTGCGCGAACTTCTTGAAGTAGGAGCGCACCCCGGCGAAGAACTCCTCCTGGCCAACCCAGGCCACGAGCTGCTTGAGCACCGAGGCGCCCTTGGCGTAAGTGATCCCATCGAAGTTGACCAGCACGTCTTGCAGGTCGCTGATCTCCGCCACGATCGGGTGAGTGGAGGGCAGCTGGTCCTGGCGGTAGGCCCAGGACTTCTCCAGGGAGTTGAAGGTGGTCCACGACTGGGTCCACTGGGTGGCCTCGGCGGCGGCCAGGGTGGAGGCGTACTCGGCGAAGGACTCGTTGAGCCACAGGTCGTTCCACCAGCGCATCGTCACCAGGTCCCCGAACCACATGTGCGCCAACTCGTGCAGCACGGTGACGGCGCGGCGTTCCACCAGCGCTTGCGGCACCGCGGAGCGGAACACGTAGTTCTCCAGGAACGTCACCGCACCGGCGTTCTCCATCGCTCCGGCGTTGAACTCCGGGACGAACAACTGGTCGTACTTGGCGTAGGGGTAGGGATAGTCGAACGCTTCCTCATAGAAGGTGAAGCCCTGTTTGGTGACCTCGAGAATGTTCTCGGCATCGAGATATTCAGCCAGCGAGGCACGGCAGAACACACCCAGGGGGATCGTGCGGCCATCGGAGCTGAGGAGTTCGTCATCCACCCGGTGGTAGGGCCCAGCGATCAGAGCGGTGACGTAACAGGGCAGCACCACCGTGGGGCTGAACGCCCAGGTGCAGCGCCCGGCGTCGGCGGGCACCGGGTCCGGGGTGGGGGAGTTGGAGATGACCTGCCAGTGGTCCGGGGCGGTCACGGTGAAGGCGAAGGTGGCCTTGAGGTCGGGCTGCTCGAACACCGCGAACATCCGGCGGGTGTCGGTCACCTCGAACTGGCTGTACAGGTAGGTTTCGCCGTCGACGGGGTCGGTGAACTTATGCAGTCCTTCACCGGTGTTCATGTACGCGCAGTCGGCAACGACCCGCAGCTCGTTTTCGCCCTGCAGGTTCGCCAGGGCGATCCTGGAGTCGGCGAATACCTCGGCAACGTCCAACGCCGCGCCGTTGAGCACCACTTCGTGCACGGTCGGGGCGATCAGGTCGATGAACGTGGCGGCGCCAGCCTCGGCTGTGAACCGGACGGTGGTGGTGGAGGCGAACGTGTCGGCCTGCGCGGTGAGGTCCAACTCGACGTGGTAGGAGGTGACGTCGATAAGGTTGGCGCGTTCGACGGCTTCGGCGCGGGTCAGATTCTGGCCAGGCACAGGTGTTTTCTCCTCGAGAACTTGAGATGATCGGCTGGTCAGCCACCGCGATCTTTTCATGAAGAGGGCGCATCGGCCGAGTTCATTGACCAATAAAAGTGACCGAACAATGGAGGAAGCGTTCATGTCCACAACCGGCGACACTGCAGACTTTTGGTTTGACCCCGCGTGCCCGTGGGCTTGGTTGACCTCGCGTTGGATCACCGAGGTGGAGAAGGTTCGTGACATCACCGTGCGCTGGCACATCATGAGCCTTGCGGTCCTCAACGAAGACAAAGACATTGGCGAGGACTACCGCAAGGGCCTGGATCGCACCTGGAGAGCGGTTCGGCTGGTGAACGCGGCCCGCGAACTGCACGGCGAGCAATACCTCAAGCCGCTGTATGACGCGATTGGCACGCGTTATCACCCGCAGGGTCGCAAAGACCGCGACGAGGTGCTGATCGAGGCATTGGCGGAAGTCGGATTGCCCGCCGAGTTCATCTCCTATGCCGACTCCGAGGAATTCGACGACTCGCTGCGCGCCTCGCACAACAAGGGGATCGAGCTCGTTGGCCAAGAAGTTGGAACCCCGGTGGTGGCTTTCAACGGGTCAGCCTTCTTCGGTCCGGTGATCACACCCGCGCCCAAGGGCGAGGAAGCCGGGAAACTGTGGGACGCCGTCGTCGGACTTGCCGGTTTTGATGGGTTCTACGAATTGAAGCGGACTCGTACCCAAGGGCCCGTTTTCGATTAGGCTGTGCCGTTTGTCGTAGGCTCGATGGTGTTTGTGACTGCTTTGGCGGACGATTGGAGGTGCGTGGCGTGGCTCAACGGAAACTAGGTGGTGGCGTCATTGCGCTCATTGTTCTCAACGTCATTCTGCTCGGTGTGCTCGTCGTGTTGATCGCTACCCACCCGCGCTCCGGCGACGGCGACACTCAAGCCGACCAAGACGGCGCCACCGAGCAAACCACGGACGAAGGCGACGACAATGGCCAGGGTGCGCAGGACGATGAGTCCGGGGGCGAGGACTCCGAGCCGGACCAGGACGTTGCCCCGGCCCCGGATGGGGCGCTGGATCAGGCGGCGTTTGCGTTGCCGTCGGGCAACATCTGGTGCGATCTAGGCGATGAGGGAGTGGACTGCTTCATCGCGGGCTACGACTTTGAAGCCCCCGAGGAAGAGGGGTGCGACGGCGAGGTCGGCCCCGCGTTGCGCGTGGACTCCGACGGCGTCACCTTGCCGTGCGTCACCGAAGACGTGCCGCAGAGCGCACCGGATGGCTTCACCGCGTTGGATTACGGGGAGGCAACGTCGGTCGGCGGCTACTGGTGCGCCAGCTCCGAAAGCGGCGTGCGGTGCGTCGATGCCCAAACCGGGAGCGGTTTCACCCTGGCGCGCAGCGGCTACTCCACCTTCTAGTCTCGCACTCTGAGATTCACCGGTCGGTGCTGTTCGTTGCCGCCGGTCCCGGCTTAAATGCCCATATGGCTCCTTCGACGCTTCGGCCCCACCGCGCTACCGCTGTGCCTGGGAATGCGATGCGTAGCTGTTGGATGCGAATGCCCAGTTCGCCCTGCATCCACTCAGCCACTAATCGAAGGAATTCAGCATGGCCGTTGTCACCGGCACCCCTTGGGACCTAGCACTCGAACAGACCGAGCACGTTGGCGCTCCTGCGACTAGCGCAGCTCAGGGCACTAGCGCCCGCAGCGCCTACCAAAGCGCGCTGTATCAACGCGCGCACCTCGTGGATATCCGCAGTGCCGCCGACCGCGTGGTGCAGGGGCAGATCCCCTCGGTACTGGCGCACTCGGTGGTTGACGTAGCGCAACTCATCACCTGGCTGGTGCAACGCGGGGACGCTCGACCCACCATCGTCATCAGTGACGACGGTGAACAAGCAGCCGGGATCGCCCGGGCCCTGAGCGAGGTGCGCCTGGCGACCGTCGCCTATGTGCAGGGTGGTTTTGCGGCGTGGCAGTGCGCCGGCCTACCGGTTGACTAGGTAGGTCCGGGGTTCGGGCACAATAGCCCCATGCACATCCACATCGCCGCCGATCACGCGGGCTTTGAATTGAAGAACGCCCTCGTTGCACACCTGCAAGGCCAGGGCCACGAGGTAACCGACCACGGTGCGCACTCCTACGACGCCGAGGACGACTACCCCGAATTCTGCTTCGCCGCGGCGCAGGCCACCGTCGATGAACCCGGTTCGCTGGGAATCGTTGTGGGTGGCAGCGGTAACGGTGAGCAGATCGCCGCGAACAAGGTCACCGGGACCCGCTCGGCGCTGGTGTGGAGCGTGGATACCGCCAAACTCAGCCGTGCCCACAACGACGCGAATGTGGCCGGCATTGGGGCGCGCCAGCACACCGAAGAACAGGCCCTTGAGATCATCGACGCCTTCATTGCCGAACCGTTCTCCGGGGCGCAGCGACACCAGCGCCGCATCGACCAACTAGCGAGCTACGAAGCCGCTCGCTGAGGCTCGCTTTCGCTACGTCGTCGGGCCGCGATAGCTCGGCGACGATGCAGCGCGATGCCGGCCACGTGCAGTGGTGCGAGCACCAGCGCCAGTGGCGGCAACAGTGCGATCAGATAGGTGTAGGCACCCACCAGGACACCGATCATTCCGGTGCCCAGGAAGTCGGCGAGGTCGTTATCGCGGTGCGCCGTGATCGCGGCGGACTCCCGGGCCACCTCACCCTCACGGCTCTCAGCGCCCAGGAGTGCCCGCAGGCGCACCAACCGTAGAGTCTCGGCACCAAACCCGCCGATCAGATAGCCCACCGCCACAGCGAGGGGATGCAACGCCGGGCCGGGGACAGTCAGCACGGCTACGCCGATGAGCAACGGGGTGATCGCTGCGGTGGCCAAAGACCCTGCCATCGCAGCGGCGGGGGTTCCGCGCTTGGCCATCGTCAGGCCCGCGACTAAGACTCCTACTCCGGTGGCTAGGGCCCAGATCGCCAGGCCCGCGCCCATCGCAATACTCGCGCCTCCGATCGACGGCAGCAGGAGCAATAGGTCCACTCCGATTTTCAGAACGGCCAGGCGCCCGGCGACAGCCCAGGCCATCGCGGCCCGCCGTTTGTGGGCGTGCGCGCCGGTATCAAAGTGCTCGTGATCGGCCGAGCAGTTAGTGCAGTCGTGGTGTGCGCTCATCGCCTCCTAGGGTAGAGCGCTATGGGCCCTGATGATGCAGCCGAGGACCTCGGTGAGTACGCCGAACTGGTCCTAGACATGGCCGCGAAGATCCCTGCCGGTCAGGTGAGTAGTTATGGCGCGATCGCCGCTGCGGTGCGGGTGCTCACCGGCCGCGGCTCGGCGCGCACCGTGGGGGCGGTGATGGCCCGGCACGGGGATGAGGTGCCGTGGTGGCGGGTGGTGAACGCCAAGGGCACGCTGCCCGAGCACCTACGCACCCGGGCGGTGCCTCATTGGCGCTCCGAAGGGACGCCCATGACCCGCGGTGAGTCGCCGCACGTGAACATGCGAGAGGCGGGCTGGTCGCCGCAGTTGTGAGCCAGGAGCAGGCTCAGCTGTTCAGCTGGCTCAGGCGTTCAACTGTTTCAGATGTACAGCGCCGGGTCCTCGAAGGCATACCCGTCGTCATCGCTTGAGTCTTTGGTGCTGGCCTGCTGCGGCCGCGGCCGGTTCCGGCCGGGAACACCGACGACGACGGTGTCGCCTGGCACGTCGCGCACCACTACGGCGTTGGCCCCGATCTGCACGTCGCTGCCGATGGTGATGGGGCCCAGCACCTTGGCGCCGGCGCCGATGACGACCCGGTCCCCGACGGTGGGGTGACGCTTGCCCTTGGACATCGACCGTCCGCCCAGGGTGGAGGTGTGGAACATCAGCACGTCGTTGCCGACCACGGCGGTCTCACCGATCACCACACCCATCCCGTGGTCGATGAAGAACCGCCGGCCGATCACGGCGCCCGGGTGGATCTCCACCCCGGTGAACATCCGCGCGATCTGGGAGATCACCCGTGCGGGCAACTTCGCGGGCCCGCCGACATGCCACAGGTGGTGGGCCAAGCGGTAGAGCCAGAGCGCGTGCACACCCGGGTAGGTCAGCACCACCTCGATCGAGGATCGTGCCGCGGGGTCGCGCCGTTTGGCGGTGGCCAAATCTTCACGCACCAGCGAGCGCACGCCGGCCAAGGTGCTAGACCTGTGGACCGCGCATGCGCCCGCATCGGGTTTGGGTACTTCTTGGTTCACGCAGTGAGGTCCTCAAACAGGATCGTGGACAGGTAACGCTCACCGAAGGAGGGGATGATCACCACGATCGTCTTGCCCGCGTTCTCCTCCCGGGCCGCTACCTGCAGCGCGGCGTGGATCGCCGCCCCGGAGGACAGGCCCACCAACAGTCCCTCATCGGTTGCCGCGGACCGGGCGACTTTGATCGCGGTGGCGGCATCGACGTCGATCACCTCGTCGTAGATGTCGGTGTCCAGGATCTCGGGCACGAAGTTGGCGCCGATGCCCTGGATCTTGTGGGGTCCGGGGTCACCGCCGTTGAGGATGGGGGATTCGGCGGGTTCCACCGCGATCATCTGGACGCTGGGCTTGCGTTCCTTGAGGACCTGACCGACGCCGGTGATGGTGCCGCCGGTGCCGATTCCGGCGACGACGACGTCGACCTCGCCGTCGGTGTCGTTCCAGATTTCCTCGGCGGTGGTGCGGCGGTGGATCTCGGGGTTGGCTTCGTTGGCGAACTGCCGGGCCAGGACCGCGCCGGGGGTCTGGGAGGCGACTTCCTCGGCCTTGGCCACGGCGCCCTTCATGCCTTCGGAGCCCGGGGTCAACACCACCGTGGCGCCGTAGGCCTTGAGCAGCATCTTGCGCTCATTCGACATGGTCTCGGGCATGGTCAGGACCACGTTGTAGCCGCGTGCGGCACCGACGAACGCCAACGCAATGCCGGTGTTTCCGCTGGTGGCCTCCACGATCGTGCCACCGGGCGGGAGCTGGCCGGAGGCCTCGGCGGCGTCCACGATGGATACCCCGATGCGGTCCTTGACGCTGGAGGCGGGGTTGTAGAACTCCAACTTCGCCAGCACCGTTGCTTTGGAGTCGCTGGTTAGCCGGTTCAGGCGCACCAGGGGAGTGTTACCGATCAGGTCAGTCGCGTTGTCATAAATGCGGGCCATGCGTGCCTCCTTAAGGCTCGATGATCTCCGTGCGAATTACTCGCTCGGATCCTGCTCTCACTGTCCCACCCGGGCGCGCCGGCCGCGAGTGGTGCTGGCGATAACAGGTGCTCATCGGACCCTATTCCGCGCCGCTGCGTTCAGCCTGTGCTGGTGGTCGGTGTCTCACTGCGTGGATCGGTAAGCCTGCGCCAAGGTGTTGAGCAGGGCCGTGCCGTGCTTGGCGTCATCGACCGTGGCTACGAAAACCCGATCGGCAGAGCGAGTGATTGCGATCCCTTGCCCGGCCCGGGTGACCACCCCGGAGCGGCCATCGATCGCCGTGCGCAGCCCCCAGCCGCCGAACTCTGTGAACGGCCGCACCTGCACCACCTCGGCGTGCGCGATTTCCTCGATCGGGACGTGCACCCGCGGCCACTTCAACAGGCCTGTGGCAGTGAAGCCGGTTTGATCGATCCGGACCGTGAACTCAGCCGCGGTGACCACCAGCGCGGCGAGGGCGATGAACAGGATCAACATCCACCAATGGCCTGAGACCAAGCCAACGACGACCCCGGGAATCAGGCACGCTAGCACCGAAATGACCAGTACCCAGCGGGACGCAATCCGCGCGCGCCCCGACCAGGTTGCTTCAGCCCCTTCGGGCAACTGGAGTGTTGGTGCCCCGTGCGGCAGCGGTCCGCGTGCGGGCGTGGCCGGGTCCGCCCCCGCCAACGCCGCCGTTAAGACACCGACACCGAGGGCGGCGAAGGTGCTCAGCCCGATTCCCAGCCCCGGTGATGCAGTGTCGCTCACGCCGTCCATCTGGATGGCGTGCACGGTGACGATCAGCCCGGCGAAGAATGTGCCCGTACTAGCGCAAACGCCGACGCCGGTACGACGAGCCACCGAGCTTTGGCCGAAGGCGAGGCTGATGGTTGCGGTGATCCCCAGCGTGATGAGTGCAAAGCCCACGAGCACGATGAGGTTCTGCGCGAAATCGGCAGTCCGAGTCGGGCCATCGGGCCCCCAGTGCGCCACCACCTCATCCGGCAGGCGCGTGCGCCAGGATGCCACCAGTGCCACCGCGGCACCGATTGCTACCAACGGCAAAACGACGCCCAACAGCAGGGTGCGGCCGTGGTGCGGGGAGGGTGTGCTGGAGGTCATCGAGAAGTCTGGGCAAGCGGCGCTGTGCGCCGCTGGCCGATCACAAAGAGCATCGAATGAGGCTACTGTTGGCCTACCAACCGGAGCAATCGGGACCCGAGGTTTCGTCCACATCGCCGGTGTGCGCGGTGCCACATCGAACCGCGGCTCAGATGTGGGTATGATGTTCCGGGCGCAGCGTGATTTGTCTTGCTCACTTGAGCAACAGACGCGAACTGCGCGTACGTGTACCGGCCCGCCACGGTTCGGATGCAAAAGAGCACTACAGGCACCATCGTTCGATGGGTGGCATGAGTGCTGTGTGCACCGGATTTCAGCGGCCAGATCGCCAAGACGAGGAAGCAGTTATGAAGAAGGACATTCACCCGGACTACCGACCGGTGGTGTTTCGCGACATTTCGGCCGACTTCTCGATCCTGACCAAGTCCACGATGACCTCCGAGACCACGGTTGAGTGGGAAGACGGCAACACCTACCCGGTGGTCGACGTCGACATCTCCGCCGCCTCGCACCCGTTCTACACGGGTAAGCAGAAGATCATGGACACCGCTGGCCGGGTGGAGAAGTTCCGCCGCCGTTACGCCAAGTAGGTTTCATCCGGACCACCTGGTTCGGATACATCGACGCTCAAACTCACGACGGAAGGGGAGGTAGGGCTCATGGCAGTTCCCAAGCGGAAGCTCTCGCGCAGCAACACGCGTTCGCGTCGTTCGCAGTGGAAGACCAAGGCAGCAGACCTCGTGCCCGTCCGCGCTGGCGGGCGTGAGGTGAAGGTGCCTCGGCGCCTCGCCCGCGCCGTCGAGCGTGGCCTGGTCGACGCTGACGACTGATCCACCACAGCAACAAGGCCACCATCGGTGAACTCCGATGGTGGCCTTCTTGCATTTACCGGGCACCCACGGCCCGGGGCAGCGGACGTCGTGAGTGCCGACGTTACGTCGTTGCGGCGAACACCACCCGGTTATCGAGGTGACGGAAGTTTGCCGCATCGAACTCCCCGGTACAGGTGATCAACCTGAGCTCATCGCCGCTGGTCGCGCCGAAGACCTCCTGCGTGGGGTAGTCATCCTTGGGCAGATCCTGCACCCGATAGACCTCATAGGTGTGCAGCGTGCCATCGACATCGGTCACCTCGATCAGGTCCCCGGCCTGCACCTCGGTGAGCTCATAGAACACTGCCGGGCCGGTAGTGGAATCCAGGTGCCCGACCATCACCGTGGGGCCGTGCCCACCCGGCTTACCGCCCCCGGTGAACCAACCCACCCGGCTCCAGTCAGTGGGGACCTCGAGGCTCCCGTCATCCTGCAAGCCCAGGTCGATGAGGTCCTCATCGAGTCCGATTGCGGGCACTGAGAGGGTTGCCGGTTCACGGCCCGCACTCACCTCAGTGGATATCGCCTGCTGGGTGGCGGAGTCGGGCTCTGGCTCGTCCTGGCGTTGTGAGTGCCCGGGGGTGGGCGCCGCCGACTCAGCAGTCTGTGGCTCGGCCGTGTCCGGCCCTGCGGTGTGTTGCTCTGCTGTGTGTTGCTCGGCTGTGTCCGGCCCTGCTGTGTGTTGCTCTGCTGTGTCTTGCGCAGCGACCGGGCCCGAATCAGCGGGTGACTCAGGAGCAGCGCTCCCGCACCCCACGAGCGCGAGAACGCATGCCACGGCGCCGACTAGGTAGCCGACGCCGCGACCGGCGGGAGTGCCGAAACGACGACTCTCGCGAGCTTTCCTCATGCGCTCCGCGAACTCCGCTCACGACGCAGCAGCGCGAACCCGCCAACGCCCGCTGCGGCCGCCCCGAGGGCGATCCAGGGCATCGCCGAACCAGCGTCGGTGCCGGTGCCGGTGGCTCCGGACTCAACGCCGGTCCCGCCGCCACCGGACTCAACGCCGCCTACGGGGACCTGGGACAGTTGGCCGCGCACGGTTCCGGGGAGGAACTCGGCGGTGTGGGTGTCGGCGGTGAATCCCTCGGGATTGGCCTCGATTTGAGCTAGCGAGAAGCCTTCGGCGGTGTCGTTGCCGTCGTCGTCCTCCAGCCCCGTGGTGAACGGTCCTTCCATGCACCCAGAGGCGGTGCGAGTATCGCCGTCACCTTCAGGGTTGGGGAAGGCGAGCCGTGGTGGTCCCGGTTCACCGGCATCGGCTTCGTGGATGTGAGTGGCGGTCCGAGCCGGGCTCTCGTATTCCCCGGTCACGCCACGCAGCGTGATGTCGTAGCAGATGATTTCCTGCTCGGAGTTGATCCTGAAGTTAAATTCGCCGGTCGCCCCCTCCTCACCGGGCGCCACCTCGCCTTCGGAGTCGATGACCTGGTCAGCAGTGGCCATGACCGTGAACGCGCTAGTGAACTCATCGGGCTCATCGACTTCGGTGTCCGCGCTGGCGGGCCCCGCGATGGTCATGAGAGCGAGGACTCCCGCTCCGGTGAGACCTCCCAGGACTGTGAGGCGGTGGTGCTGCTTGGTGGCTCGCATTATTAACCCTTCGTCATGGACGTTTCTCGGAATGTCGCGTCCAGGTGTCGAGGTGATTTACGTTTCACATTGGGGTTTCGTTCATCGGGCCGAGAAGAAACTTCCAAATCGATGCCGCGAGCGGTGGTCGCGGGGCCGGGGCGGCGGAAGTGCCCATCGGTGCCCGTAGACTCAAACGGCCCACCTGATGGATATTGCGCAGACCGAAGAGTGGTGACTGTGGATCGGCCCCCTGCCTTTGCGGGTTTTGACTTGCCTGCGGCCTATGACGCCCATGGACGTGAGCTATTCGGCTTTGCCTTTAACGCTCTTCGTGACCGTGAACGCGCCCAAGAATGCGTTCAAGACGTATTTCTGCGGGCGTGGAGATCGCGAGAGCGCTTCGACGCCGAGCGTGCCACCGCGCGTACCTGGCTGTTTGCGATTATGCGGAATGTGGTGCGCGATCACCTTCGAGGTCGGGCCCGGGAACCGCAGACGGTGCTGTCTGACGCTGAACTCGACATCGCTCACCATGACGGCGACCCGACCGATTGGTTGGTCATCGTGGAGGCACTGTCCACATTGAGCGATGAACATCGACAGGCCGTGATCGGTATACACATCATGGGGCTCTCGCATGCCGAGCTCGCGGATTCTTTGGGGGTACCCGTGGGCACGATGCGCACGCGGACGTTCTACGCCTTACGGGCGTTGAGGCGCTACTTTGATGAAGGGACGGTGCAACGTGGGTAGTAGTGATCAGGAAAGACGAGCGCAGCTCATCGCCGCTGCCTTGAGCGCAGAGCTCAACGACGCTGAGTGTGCTGAGTTGGAGCAACTGAAAGCCTCCGACCCCACGATCGAGGCGGAGATTGAGTCGTTGTCTGCGGTGGTTGGACGTGTGCAGCGTGGCGCGAGCGGAATCGACCCGCAAGCGTTGAGTCCGCGTGATCTGGATCCTCCCCGTGGTTTGCGTGACTCGATCATGGCTGCCGCCGAGGCCGGCGCCGAGACCGGTGAGGAGCCAGGCGTCGTTCAGCCCGAACCCGAGCCCGAGCCACAGGCCCAGCCCGAACCCGAGACACGAAACGAGCCATCCGCCCGGAGGAAGGGTGCGTGGCACAAGCCGGTATTCGTTGCCGCTGCGTGCTTCGTGCTCGGAATCGCAGTGGCGTTGAGTGTTGTCTCTCTCCAGGATCGTCCTCCGCAGGGCCCTCCGGGGACCTTGGGCGCCGTGGAAGAGGTAGAACTCAGCCCCGTGGATGGCGATGTCGAGATCGAGGCTGCTCTCATCGCCCACACCTGGGGCACCGAGAGCGTGCTCGAAGTTCAAGGGCTCATCGTTGGCGAGCGATATGACGTGCTACTCATTACCCGCGATGGGGTCGAGTTCGACTCGGGTGCCTTCCTCGGCAGTGAGGTGCGCATCGACTGCCAGATGAACGCAGCGGTGATGCGCGATGAGGTGGTGCGGTTGGAGATTCGAACTGCTGAAGGCGACGTGGTGACGGCCGCGAACCTCCCCGATGCGGTGGAGTCGTGAGGGCGAAGTGCAGCAAGGATCGAACATGGACGACGTCGAATCCCTGATTGGCCAGGTGCGCTCGGTTGCGCGCAGCGAACCTGGGGTGGTGGCGTTGCTGCTTACCGGCAGCCGCGCGCAGGGGGTGCACGATGACTTTAGCGACGTCGACTTCGTACTGGTGGCAAAGGAGGGGAGGGTGGTCGAGGTGGCCGACCGGTGGGCGGCCCGGCGGCCGTTCGCCAACGATTTGGCCTATGACAACCGCCTGGACCTCCCGGGTTCGGTGCTGTTCAACCAGACCACCACCGCCAGGATGCGCTTCGACGTCGTCGTCACGACCGAACCCGATCTTGGCCGACGGTCCCAGGCCACCGTGCGCGCCCTGCACGACCCCACCGGTCTGTACGCGCGGCTCCCTGAATCCAACATGCCGCCCGAGCCGACCGCCGAAGTGGCCGAGCGGCTGGTGCCGGAATTCTTCCGCGTGCTGTCGTTGACGTCGGTCGTGCTGGGCAGAGAAGACTATGCCGTGGGGGTCAGCGGGGCGATGCTGCTGCGCTCGATGCTGATCGAGGCCTTGAGTCAGCGGGTCTCGGTCGAGGATCGCGGTGGGGTGCTGCATCTGAAGCGGCTGCTGGCGCCGCAGGACTATCGGGTGGTCACCGGAATACCGCCGATCGAAGCCACCCGCGAGTCGGTGGCGCAGGCCAATAGATACTGCGCGCAGCACTTCATTGCTGCGGCGCGGGAACTGTGTGACCGCACCGGGTACCCATGGCCGGATGAGTACATCAGCCGGGTGGCGCAGCACACGCAGCCGCTGATCGGGACGTGGTTGGACGGCCCGGGCTAGGAGCCGGTCACGGCATCTGACCGACGTTGCTGTTCATGATTCCGTTGGCGCCAAGCTGTAGCGCCTGGTCGCGTTGGGCGGGCGTGGTGATGATGTGACCGACCGTAGGCTTACCGAGGCTCACCAGGGCTGACCAGTGCGCGGGCGTCGCGTCCCAGTTGAGGCCCACCAGATCGAAGTGCTCGGCCCGGGTCGGGGCCAAGACGACCTCGTCGTCGTAGTAGATGCCCCACACGGGGTACCCGCGTTCGCGGGCCCGCTGCGCGGACTCCCATCCAGCCTTGAATACCTTCCACACGATCCGGCCGGTGGCGCCCGGCAGGGAATCCAGATGATCGAAAAGGTCGGCTTCGCTGGCTCTATCGTGCTCGTTACCGGGCCCAGATGATGTTGCTTTGTGGTCCAGGAACAGGACCGCGTCCGGTGCCCAGTGCATGATCTGCTCCAGGGTGATGAGCGCGGTTGGTGACTGGGTGGGGTCGGTGGTGTGGGCCGGGGTCGAGGTGAGGGCGCCGAGCGCAGACCACGGGGTGTGCCCGACTTGAGTCGAGGAGCCGGTCATACGTTCGGTGGTGGCATCGTGGGATGCCACGTACTCGCCAGTTTCGCAGCGGTACACCGAGACTTCCAGCGCTCGGTAACCTCTCGCGAGACTGCCGGCAACTCCGCGCTCGGAGAACTCCGGCCATGTTCCGCCGCCGCACCTGTGCGCGACGTAAAAGGGCTCGTCGCTCAGGAGGGATTCGATGGGAGTCAGCGCGGTCGTCATCACACCACCGTATGCGGCGCACTGTGGTGGCCCGGGTCGCATCCTGGATGCAGGTGGGCCTAGAGGTGTGCGATCGGGCCTTGGACGTGGGGGAGAATTGGAGTCGTGGCGGATTCTTCTCGAAGTGGGCTGAGGGTGCGCCACCCGTGGGCGAAGCCAGGACGCCTGAAATCTGTGGTGGGCCTCCTGGTGGGGATCTTGGCCGTGACGTCCTCCTGCTATGAACAGCGGACGGAGCCAGAGCCCCACTTCACCGTCGCCGAACCGGCTTCTGCGCCATTCTCTGACTCCGGGACCGCGGCCCGGGACCTTTGGCTGAACGACGCAGCCGAGGAGACGGGGATTCCCCGACGTGCCTTGGTTGCCTACGTGCAAGCGGACCTGCGTGCCCAAGAGCTCTACGGCTGCACCGTTGGCTGGAACACCCTGGCCGGCATCGGCCACGTCGAAAGCCGCCACGGAACCTACGGCGGTAGCGAAATCGACGCAGACGGGGTGGCCCGGCCGGCCATCATCGGGATACCGCTCAACGGTGAGAACGGCACCGCGCAGATCCCCGATACCGACGGTGGTGTGCTCGATGGCGACACCACCTGGGACCGCGCCGTTGGCCCCATGCAGTTCATTCCCCAGACGTGGGAAACCTTCGGTATGGACGCCAACGGCGATGGTGTCGCCGATGTACACAACATCGATGACGCCGCTCTCAGCGCCGCGAGGTACCTGTGCTACCGGCGAGGTTCGCTGGATGATGAAGACACCTGGATCGCTGCCATCAGGGCCTACAACAACAGCGTGGAGTACCAGCACCGGGTGGCAACCGCCGCCCAGCGGTACGCCAACGCCGTCGAGCCGGAGGACTCAGAGACCGAAGACATCGACGACTCCTAGGCCGCCCCGCCTCACCCGACGACGACTAACCCGCGCCGGTGCGGAACGCAAAAACCGCCGACCGTTGGTTTCCCAACGATCGGCGGTCATTTGAGCGGGTGACGAGAATCGAACTCGCACCATCTGCTTGGAAGGCAGAGGTCTAGGGTAGAATGTAGGTGTGAAATCGTTGATATTTAGCCGTTTCTGAGGTCTGCGCTTACCCTGTGGGTAGCCTCAGGAAGGGTTACCAGAAGGGTTACCAAATATGGCAGATAGGAAGCGGCGCCAGTATCGCACCGGAAGCGTCACCAAACGTCCTGACGGTAAGTGGCTCGGACGTCTCGAGGCGGGCTATACCGCCAACGGCACACGACGCCGAGTCTCGGTCGTCGCCAGCACCGAAGCAGAGTGCAAACGCAAACTGAAAGACAAGCACCGCCAGCTCGAAGAGAAGGGCAACGCGGCAGTAGCCAACCAGAAGCGGCACACGGTCAAATCGTGGATCGACCAGTGGCTAGATGAGTACAAGTTCCGCACCCGGCCCAAGACCTACGACACTGACTCGTCCATCCTTCGCAAGTGGATCATCCCCACGATCGGGCATGTGCGCCTCGAAGACCTGGACGCCGA
>JBMDWZ010000023.1:0-15162 GCA_048594865.1 Beutenbergiaceae bacterium | reverse complement strand
CGACCATGGGTCTTTCGGCGATCTTCTTCAACCACGTCTTCGGCTTCCCGGGCGCCGATGCCACCGTGCCGTTGTTCGGGTTCATCTTCCTGGTGGCGCTGAGCATTGACTACTCCATCTTCCTCATGACCAGGGTGCGCGAAGAGTCCCTGCTGCACGGCACCAAGGTAGGTGTACAGCGCGGACTGGCGATGACCGGCGGAGTCATCACCTCAGCCGGGGTGGTGCTGGCCGCCACCTTTGGCGCGCTGGGTGTGATCCCGCTGCTGTTCCTGGCCCAGTTGGCGTTCATCGTGGCCGTCGGAGTCCTCATCGACACCTTCATCGTCCGCAGCCTGCTGGTCTCCGGGACGGTCTACGAGTTTGGACGCGCGGTGTGGTGGCCGTGGCGATCGAGAGTGCCAATGGACGACGACGTAGCCTCCTCTCCCTCAGTCCTCGACTCGCGTAGTGGCGATCACCAGGCAAAATGAGGCCATGACGGCCCCAGACCCCTGGTGGGAAGACTGTGTCATCTACCAGGTCTATCCCCGCAGTTTTGCCGACTCCGACGGTGACGGATTCGGCGACCTGCGGGGGATCATCGGCCGTTTGGATGCCATCGCAAAACTCGGCGTGGGGGCCATTTGGTTGTCACCGGTGTATCCCTCACCGGGTATTGATAACGGCTATGACATCAGCGACTACTGCGATGTCGATCCGCGGTTCGGGACGTTGGCGGACTTCGATGAGCTGGTGGCCAGCGCGGGGGAGCGAGGGATCCGGATCATCATGGACCTGGTCATCAACCACACCTCCGATGAGCATCCGTGGTTCGAGGCCAGCCGCCGCCGCGAGGAGCCCTACACCGACTTCTACATTTGGCGCCCACCGGCGCCCGATGGTGGGCTGCCGAACAACTGGACGGGGTTCTTCACCGAGGACGCGTGGACCTTCGATGAGGTGCGCGGGGAGTACTACCTGCACCTCTTTCACGCCAAGCAGCCAGATCTGAACTACGCCAACCCTCAGGTCCTGACCAGGATCAAGGACGTGCTGCGATTCTGGTTGGACCGCGGCGTGGCCGGATTCCGGTGCGACGTCATCAACCTGCTCGACAAGGCCACGCTCAAGGACGGCAAACCACGGGTGGTGCTGCGCGGTCAGGAACACTTCGTCTCCCGCGAAGGGGTGCATGACATCGTCGCCGAACTGCGCCGGGACGTGTTGGACCCCTACGGGGCGTTCGCCGTGGGGGAGGCGGTGCTCACCGGGTTGCCGGAGGCCAAACGGTTCAGCGATCCGCAGCGCCACGAACTGCATTCGATCATCAAGTTCGAGCACTTGGAAGTGGACCGGTTCTTTCACCGATACGTTCCCAAGCCGTTCTCGGCCCGGCGCCTGTTGGAGATCTTCACCAGGTGGCAGCAGGGCCTGCACTGGAACGCGCCGTACCTGGAGAGTCACGACCAGCCCAGGATCGTGTCCCACTACGGCGACGACGGGCAGTTCTGGCACCGTAGCGCGGTGATGCTGGCCGTCTTGGTGCTCACCCTGCGGGGAACCCCGATCATCTACCAGGGTCAAGAGATCGGCATGACCAACTTTGACCTGCCTGGGCTCGACGCTTTGGATGACGTTGAGGCCCGCAACGTCGACCGGTTGATGCAGAGCCTGGGGGTGCCGCAGGTGCTGCGCTGGAAGTGGATGGCGCAGGGTTCGCGGGACAACGCCCGCACACCGATGCAATGGGATGCCAGCGACGGTGCGGGGTTCACCACGGGGACTCCGTGGCTGGGCATTAACGCCAACCACGAGTGGTTGAATTGGGCCGCCCAGGACGCCGACGAGCACTCGGTGCTGGCCTACTACCGGCGGCTGATCGCGCTGCGGTTAGCGAGCCCGGTGCTGCGGCACGGGAACTTTGACCCGGTGGGTGCGACGGGCAGCCTGATGGCCTATCGGCGCACTGGGTTAGTCGGGCAGAGGGAAGGACCCCCGGATCCCCATGACCCATCCGGTCAGTCGGTGGTGGTGGTACTGAACTTCTCCTCCCGACGACGGCGGCTGCCGGGCGGGTGGATCGGCGCCGATGGGCAGGTGCTGGTGTCCAACATCGGACGCTCCAGTGCGGCGGTGCGGGTGCTGGAGCCGTGGGAGGCGTTGGTGGTACGCGAGCGCTAGCCCCGGCTGCTTACGCGCTCCGGAACACGCCGTCGTCGTCGAGGTCGTCTTCGAAGTCTTCCCACGACAGGTTCGCAAGGTTCAGGTTGTTCTCCACTGCCCACAGCGCTGCGGCGGACACCCGAAACGGTGTGCCGGGACCGACCAGGTCGATCGCGATGACGGCGAAACCCTCGGTATTGAGGGCGACGTCATCGGCGATGAACAGCACCGCAGCGGCCGCCGGTCCGGACTTGGCCGCGGCGGTGACCGTCTCGGGGAGCTCTCCGAGCCACCGATCCGCATCGACGAGCTGCACATAGGCACGGAACCCATCGGCATTCTCGGTAGCGATTTGCGCGCACATGGCATCCCAACGGCCGGGGTTGCCGAAGCCGGTCCGCACCAACAGCGAGTCCTCAGACTGCGGAAGTGTCGCCATGGGATCAGTATTCTCCGGCTGGTGCGCGCGCGGTAGTGAAATCGTCGCCGGCTTTCTAAGCCGCGCAGCGGGTGTGGCACGTACGTTGGGGCCCATGCAGCGACTCTCACTGCCGTTTACGGTCCATGACCTGGCTGGCACCATCAGCGTTGAAGTGTGCGCCAATGCTGATCCGTATGCCACGGGTCACCATCTGTTCGCCCAGAATTTCGATGCCGCCGCGTTTACTGGCTTCCCCTTGCTTACTGCTCATATGCGCTACCCGGGCCAGGGAATGTTGGGCCGGTTCGCCTGGATCCAACTGATCGGGCACTGGCGCTCCGGTGAGTTAGTCGGGGAGGTGCTCGATACCGATCCGCAGATGCCCGACTTCCCCTTTTATGTCAGCGGATATCACCCGACTTTTGCTGACGCGCCAGCCAACCCCGAGCACCTCGATATGCAGTGGCGGGCAGTAACTTTCTTGCTCCAAGCCCCTGTCAACCGCACCATTGCGCCACTGACTGGCTTCAGGTGGGGGTACGGGCGATCTGCGTCCGGTGAGACCGAGTTGCTGGAGCTCACTGTCGCTGGGGCACCCGCTTGGGAGCGGGTTCGTTCACTTCTGGCGCGGGACTACCCTTCCTGGCACACCGAGCCACTCGAGTCCTAAGACTCCGGCGCGCATTGCCGGCGGCCAATTGCAGCGTGCTTCGATCTGTCGGGCGCTTGCCACGGTGCTGTGGCGCCAACAGGTTTTAACCCGTTGACTTCTAGCCCGTTGACGCGGCGCATCGGATGCACAGAGTCGTGGCCGGGCGGGCGTGTAGGCGCGCGGTGGCGATCCAGTCCCCGCACTTCTCGCAGCGTCCGTAGGTACCTTCGCTCAGACGGCCAGTTGCCGCGTCGATCTCGGCTAGGTGGTCCACCGCTGCCTGTCGCAACGCGCTGGCCTGGCTTCGTTCGAAGGCGATCGTGGAGCCTTCTGGGTCATGTTCATCGTCGGTGGCGGTGAACCGGGTGGCGTCGGTGATGGACCCGATGTCCCCGGTGAGCGCCTCGATGCGGCGTGCGGTGCGGTCTCGATCTTGCTCGAGCAGGGTCCGGATCTCCTTCAAGTCTTCCGACGACGGCGGATCCTGAGTTGGTATCGGGTCTACTAACGGGCGAGGTTTGTTAGTCATCGAAATCCTTCATTAGCATGGCAAGATGCCAGAACCTGCGGTGACCCGGGTGGTCGAGGACTACGTCACGATCATCTGGAAGGCCCAGGAATGGCCCGGCGGAAGCGCTAGTACAAGCGATATCGCAACCCAACTTGGGGTGACTCCCTCCACGGTGTCGGCCACCTTGAAGAAGCTTGCCCGCGAGGGGTTTATCGCCTACGAACCGTATGGCGACATCGACCTGACCGACAGTGGCCGGTCCGTCGCCGTGGACGTGGTGCGGCGGCATCGTCTGATCGAGACTTACCTCGTGACACAGCTCGGTGTGCCGTGGGACCGAGTCCATGTTGAGGCCGATCAACTTGAGCACGCAATCTCCGGCTATGTCCTGGAGCGGATGGATGAAGCCTTGGGCCATCCGCGCAGTGACCCCCATGGTGATCCGATTCCGGCGCCGGACGGGTCGATGGATGTGCCGCCGACTACCGCGCTCAGCGCCGCCACACCTGGCTCGCGGGTGTCGGTCGTGCGAGTCTCGGATCGTTTTCCCGAGGTGCTGCGTCACCTCCAAGAGCTCAAGATTCAGATCGGCACGGTCCTGGCGGTCACCGACGTCAATGAGGCGGCCGACGCGATTGCGGTACGTGTGGACGACGACGTGGTCCACCTCAGTCTGAGCACCGCCGCCACCATCCGGGTGACCGTTCCGCTCTAGGACACCTGCCTGTGGCATTGAGCTGCCACAGTGTGCGCGCCTCAGTCCAGACAGAATTCGTTGCCCTCAGGGTCGGCCATCACGATGAACCCGGTGCTAAACGGCAAATCTGGTTCATGCCGTTTCAGCCTCGTGCCACCGAGTTCCACGACTCGTTCGCATTCGACCTCCAGGGCCGCCATTCGCTCGTCGCCGGTGAGGTCCGGGGCGGTCCGAACGTCCAGATGCACGCGATTCTTGGCGGTCTTGCCTTCGGGCACCTGCTGGAAGAACAGTCGCGGACCCTGGTCCTCGGGATCGACGAGAGCCGAAGCAGTGTTGCGTTGGTCCTGCGGCACCCCAGATTTCTCGAGGAATGCGTCCCAGGCGTCCAGCGGGTCCTCGCCGGCCGACAGTTCAGTGTCAGGCGGGGGCGGGTGTTCGTAGCCCAGCACGTTCTTCCAGAAGATTGACAACGTCCGTGGATCGGCTGCGTCAAAGGTGATTTGGATCGTGCGACTCATCTCGGCTCCCAGGTGTTGGTTTCGTTCCGTCATGCTCACACGGCCCACCGACATCCAATGTCAGTACCCCGCTCTACCTTCAGGACATGAACAGAACTGCGCACGTTGCCATCTACGATTCTCTCGCGGATTGGGAGCCCGGTTACCTGCTCGCCGAGCTGCGAACCGGTCGTTTCACCGGTGAACCGTGGAATATCTGCACGGTGGCACAGAGCGTTGCGCCGATCACCACCATGGGCGGCTTGCAGATCACCCCTGAGATCGCGCTAGACGAGCTCGCGGCTGACGAGAGCGATCTGCTGATTCTGCCCGGTTCGGGGTTGTGGGACCAGGGACAGGGCCATGAGTGGGGTTCCCTGGCTAGAAGCTTCCTGGACCGGGGCAGGGTCGTAGCCGCGATCTGTGGCGCCACGGCTGGCCTGGCCAGAGAGGGCCTTCTCGATGACCGCCTGCACACCAGTGCGGCTTTGCAGTACCTGGAAGCTCAGCCGGGTTACTCAGGTTCGGCGAAGTACCGGGAGCAACGGGCCGTGGCTGATCAGAACCTAGTGACCGCCGGGCCGCAATCACCGGTGCATTTCGCCAGCGCGACTTTAGGCCTATTGGGTCTGGCGCCCCCGGCAGTCTTGCGCGCTTACGAGGACCTGTTCGCCGACGGCAAGGCCGAAGCATACGAGGTGCTGATGAGCGCGGCGGGCTAGGAGCATTAGGGACAGAGATCTATCGGGGCCTCATCCCAAGGAGCGCATGAACGCCTTCTGGCGATCGTTGAGGCCCCGCTCGCTCAGATCTTGAGCCAGTTGGTAACTCGTGTGCCTCACCGCCGGTAAATACGGTTCCAGTTCGGTGATCACCCGTTTCACCTGGTCTTCCAACGCTTCCAGGTCGGCGGCAGGTGTGCTGTCATCGAGTTGATCGAAACGCTCTTGCAAGGACGTCAGGGACGCGCGCATGCCAGCGCTGGTGAGGGCTTTGATGAGTTGATCGCTCTGGGGACCGTCGCCCAAGAGGTGAGCGACGAGCACTGCCGCTGAGAGGTCCCCGGGGTTGATCATCAACGCCGCGGCCAAAGGTGTCAGTCCCACGGCGCTGGCCGACCGCGCCTGAGCCAGCCTGGTGCGCTGGGCCGTGAGCGCGGCAATCTGCTCAGCGAGCGCTTGATCCGCCGCAGCGATCACATCGTCCAGGTCAGCGCCGGGGGACTGCGTCAGCACCTGGTGGGCTTGTGACATCGATAAACCGGTAGCCGTCAACTGCCGAATCCGCAGCACGGTGACCAAATCGTCTACCGAGTAGTTCCGGTAGCCGTTGGAGCGCCGTGGCGGCTCGGTGAGTACCCCCGCCTGGTGGTAGTACCGGACCGTTCGTACGGTTACGCCGGCGAGCTCAGCAAGCATCCCGATCTGCATCAGGTGCCATCCTTCCCTAATCGGCGCAGCCGTGGGTAGAGCAACGCGGCCAGTACTGCCGCGCCCCACACGGCCGCGAGGACAATGGTGGCTAGGCTTAAACTGCCGAATTCGATGAGAACCGACGCACCACCGATGCCCAGAGCGGGCGCGAGAGTCACGATCGAATTCTGTGCTCCCAGGACGCGTCCACGCTCGGACTCGGCAACGTTCTCCACGAACGTCAAACCGATTACCGCGTTCATGCACCCGCCGCCAAGTCCGGCCAGGCTCGCCGCGGCGAAGATGGTCCACAGCGGCCCGAGCGCACCGATCCCGATGAAGCCCAGAGCCAGCAACACCATGCCGGTGAAGAACCAGACTCGCCGTGGAATGCGCTCGCTAAGGGCCGCGAACAGCCCGCCTCCCACGAGGAGTCCGGCGGCTAAGGCGGACAGCACGAAGCCCACATACTGTGGCTGATCCTGGAAGGCGAAGTGCACCGGAATAACTAGGCCTTGCGTGGCCGAGAGCACCACGGCCAGGACCACCGCCAGCATCACCAGACTGCGCAGCAGGGGAGAGGCGAGCAGGGTTCGTAGCCCATGAAGCACCGATCTGGCGCCGGTGTCACGAGGTTCCGGACCATCCTGCGTTTCATGGGCAGTGACGCGCGATGGGATGAAGCACGTGAGCAGGGCAGCGAGGGCAGCGATCGCGGCCGTCACCCACAGCACGGTCACCGGCTCCAGGGCCGCCACCAAGAAGCCGGCCACCGCCGGTCCGAGCAGGAGGGTGACACCCGCCAGCGACTCGCGCATCCCGATCAGTCGCGAGGCGTTCATCGATGCGCCCTTAGCAATCGCCGGCAGCATCGCCTCCCGGGCGGTGATCCCCGGAACGTCACCGAAGGAGTTCAACACGGCGATCGCGATGAACCACCCGATGCTCAGGCCCACGGTTAAGTCGATGATCGGTAGCACCACCAACGCCAGCGCGGAGATGACGTCGGAAATGATGGCGGCGGTGCGCCGGTTGATGCGGTCGATGAGTGAGCCCATGAGCAACCCGGCCAGGGCCGCGGGCAGTGCGGCGGCGATCGCTACCGCGCCGGCGCCCAGTGGACTGCCGGTGGTGAAGAGCACGAGCAGCGGCAGCGCGATCGCGGTGACCGAGTTGCCGAGCATGGACGTGCCAAAGGACGTCAGATAGAAGACCGCGATTCGTTTCATGCGACCAGTTGAAACGTTGACGTCGCGTCAAGGTCAAGTCATGGGGCCCAAGCCCAAGCTAGATCGCTTCGGAAAGCTCCAGCCAACGCTCTTCCAGGTCGCTAACCTCAGCCTCTAACTCGCCGAGCGCGGCCGTGTGTTTTTGCAGGCCCTCAAAATCGCTTTGATCGTGGGCGGCCATGACCTCGTGGAGCTTCTTGATCGCAGTGTCGGCCTTGGATAGCTTTCGCTCCACCGCCCCCAGTTCCTTTTGCGCGTCCCGCCGCTGCGCGCCGCTGAGTCCGCCAGGCTCGCCAGCCGACGTGGTTTCGGTGCGCGAGCCCGAAGAGTCCGAGCCTTTGGAGCCCACGCTGGCGGCAGTAACCTGTTCGGCCGCACGCAATTCCAGGTACTGCTCCACCCCGCCGGGCAAGTGCCGCAGCGACTTGTTGAAGATCCCGTATTGCTGATCGGTCACTCGCTCCAGCAGGTACCGGTCGTGGGAGACCACGATCAGCGTCCCGGGCCAGGAGTCCAGCAGGTCTTCCATCGCGCTGAGCATGTCGGAGTCCACGTCGTTCGTGGGCTCATCCAGCGCGATCACGTTGGGCTCATCGAGCAGTAGGAGCAGCAACTGTAACCGGCGCTTTTGCCCTCCGGAGAGTTCGTGCACTCGGGCCGATAGGTGTTCGCGGGCGAACCCCAGACGTTCGAGTAGTTGCGCGGGCGTGTGGTCCTTGCCCTCGATGGTGAAGGTGGTCTTGGTCCGCGCCAAGACCTCGCGTACCCGGTCCTGGCCAATCTGGGCCAACTGCGAGAACTGTTGATCCAACACGCCTATCCGCACGGTTTTGCCGTGCTTCACCCGGCCCGACGTCGGATCGAGAGTCCCGCAGATCAGGCTCAGCAGGGTGGATTTACCGGCGCCGTTGGCGCCCAGGATGCCGGTGCGTTCACCAGGAGCGATTCGCCAGGTGATGCCTCGAAGTACCTCGTGTTCGCCAAAAGCCACGGAGGCGTCTTCGAGGTCCACCACGTCCTTGCCCAGCCGGGCAACGGCGAGCCGCTGCAACTCGATCGGGTTACGCAGCGGCGGAACATCGGCGATCAGTTGATTGGCGGCATCGATCCGGAATTTCGGCTTCGAGGTGCGCGCCGGGGCGCCCCGACGCAACCATGCCAGTTCCTTGCGCATGAGATTTTGGCGCTTCGTTTCGGTGGCGGCCGCGATTCGATCGCGCTCCACCCGCTGCAGCACGTACGCCGCGTACCCGCCCTCGAAAGGTTCCACCACGCCGTCGTGCACCTCCCAGGTGGTGGTGCACACCTCATCGAGGAACCACCTGTCGTGGGTGATAACGAGCAGTGCGCCACTCCCGCGAGACCAGCGGCCCTTAATGTGCCGCGCGAGCCAAGTGATCCCCTCGACGTCCAAGTGGTTCGTGGGCTCGTCGAGGAAGATGATGTCCCAGTCTTCGATGAGCAGGGTGGCCAGCGCCACCCGGCGGCGTTGACCTCCGCTGAGGTCACCGATGCGCGCATCCCAGTTAATGTCAGACACCAGGCCGCCGATGACGTCGCGGATCCGGGCGTCGCCGGCCCACTCATGCTCGGCGCGGTCCCCGACGACGCTGTGCCCCACGCTCATGTCGTCATTGAGACTGTCGGTCTGGGTCAGGACCCCCACCCGCACACCGCCACGGCGGGTCACCCGACCGGAGTCCGGGCTGATGGCACCGGACAGCAGGCCCAGAAGGCTGGATTTTCCATCGCCGTTGCGTCCGACGATTCCGATCCGGTGACCCTCCTCGATGCCGACGGTTACCGAGTCGAAGACGACCTTGGTGGGGTAGGAAAGCCCTAAGCCTTCGCCACCGAGAAGATGCACTGCCATCGGGCTAGGAGATCACAGATCCGCGACTGCCCGGAAACTGGAGTCCAGCGCGGACTGGGTGGCCTGCACGTCACGCATAGCGACCCCGGCGAAAATACAGTCCACCACCATCAACTGGGCGATCCGGCTGGCCATCGCTCCGGTGCGGAAGGTGGTCTCCCGGGAGGCGGTGATGAGGGTGACATCGGCAGCCTCGGCCAGTGCCGAGCCGGGATGGTTGGTGATGGCGATCGTCGTGGCACCTTGCGCGTGGGCGAGCTGGGTGGGGCCGATGACGTCCACGGTGGTTCCCGAGTGCGAGACGGCGATGACGACGTCTCCTGGCCCGCGTAGAGAGACCGCGGTCATCGCTGCGTGCCGGTCGGAGTGGTAGGAGGTGGTGAGACCAAGACGCAGGAGTTTCTGGTCAAGGTCGATCGCGCTGACAGCGCTGGCGCCGACCCCGAGCAGGTCGATGCGGCCGCCGGCCACGATCGCGTCGATGGTCCGATTGAGTGCCGCGACATCCAGAGTGGTGGCGGTGTCTTCGACAGAGCGCGCGTTGGCGTAGCCGATCTTGTGGACCACATCCTCCATGCTGTCGGAGGGGTCGAGGGTGCCAGAGATCGGCCCGCCCGCTTGCCGGCCTTCCTCCAGGCCCACGTCTTTGGCCAGCGCCAGACGCAACTGTGGGTAGCCCGCGAAGCCCAGGCGCTTGGCGAACCGCACCACCGTGGGCGCCGATGTGCGGCAGTATTCCGCCAGCGCGGTGATCGACGCCCGGGCCACCGAGGATGAGTCATCCAGTATCGCGTCGGCGACGCGGCGTTCGGCGGGACGTAACTCGGGGAGCATTCCGCGTACACGCGTGACCAGCGTGATATCCGGTGCTTGACTCATCGGGCCTCCTACTTTGGGGGTCTTGCGCGCGCGTGACCGCAGCGAATTACGCCTGTCCCAGAATAGGGCGCAATTGTCCGTTATGTGTTTCAAGCAGGTTTAGAGCTTCTGTTTTTTCCACGCCCCGGGTAATCATCACGATGGCGACTTTGACTCGGTCGCCCGCCTCGGTCAGCGCTACGGCGGCTTCATCACGGCTGCATCCGGTCACCCTGGATACCAGGCGTTGGGCCCGGTCGCGTAATTTCGCGTTGGTGACCGCGACGTCCACCATAAGGTTTCCGTACGTCTTGCCATTGCGCACCATCACCGCGGTGGAGATCATATTCAGCACCTGTTTGGTGGCCGAGCCGGCCTTGAGGCGGGTGGAGCCGGCCAACACCTCCGGACCCACCGGAACCTCGATGGCGTGGTCCACTTCCGCGCTCAGCGCGGCGTCAGAGTTGCAGCTCACCCCGGCGGTGAGCGAGCCGGCGTCCCGACCGGCATGCACGGCCCCGATCACATACGGCGTGCGGCCACTGGCGGCGATCCCAATGATCACGTCATCGGCGGTCAGGTTGAGGGCTTCGACGTCGGCGCGGCCCTGGTCGTAGGAGTCCTCGGCGCCCTCGACGGCCGCGAACACCGCGTCCCGGCCGCCGGCGATGACCGCCTGGACCATCTCGGGGTCGGTATAGAACGTGGGCGGGCACTCGGCGGCGTCCACAATTCCGAGGCGCCCGGATGTCCCGGCCCCCACGTAGATGATCCGACCGCCGCGACGAAGGCGGGCAGCGGCGCCGTCGACGAGTTCGGCGAGCTGCGGTAGCGCCTGGCGCACGGCCGCGGACACCTGTGCTTCGGCGTCGGTCATAGCCTCTAGGACCCCGACGGTCGGGCGAGTGTCGAGGTCGCTGTAGCGGTCATCGACCGCTTCGGTGCCCAGTGCTTGCAGGCCCGTGGCCTCATCAGGTGTCACGCTCATGCTCCCTTTCCTGCCTGATCCTTCGCCTCCTGTAGCCGGCGGCGAGGGTTAGGTGCCGCGGCCAGCAGGCGCTGGGTGTACTCGTGCTGCGGGTCGTCGATGACTGCCGCACTCGGTCCGCGCTCCACCACCTTGCCGTGGTACATCACCACCGTTTCTTCTGAGTAGGTGCGGGCCGATCCCAGATCGTGCGTAATGTACAACACCGCCAGGTTCTCGGCCCGGCGCAACTCCGCCAGCAGATCCAGCACCTCCTTTCGGATGGTGACGTCCAGCATCGAAACCGGCTCGTCGGCGAGCAGCACCTTCGGCTGTGCAGCTAACGCCCTAGCGAAGGAGATCCGTTGCCGTTCGCCGCCGGAGAGCTCGTGCGGGAACCGGTGCAGGTAACGCTGCGGGGGAGTGAGATTCACCTTCTCCAGCAGTTCCAGGCTTTTGGCCTCGACCTCATCGGCACCAGAGGCGTGCCCGTGGATCTTCAGGGCCCGCGCCAGGATGTAGGAGATCCGGTGCACCGGGTTGAGCGATGCGAACGGGTCCTGCAGGGTCATCTGCACCGTGGAGGTGTAGTTGATGAACGCGCGCCCGGTGCTGCCCTGAACCTCTTGGCCGCGAAGCAGGATCTTGCCTTCGGTTAACGGGATGAGCTGAGCGAGCATCCGCCCCACGGTGCTCTTACCCGAACCGGACTGACCCACCAGTGCGGTGACCTGACCGGTACGCAACTGCAGGGATACGTCGTCGACCGCTCGGAAGTTCTCGCGCCGCAGTCCCTTGCGCTTGCCCCGGAAGTCCTTGACTAGGCCCTTGGCCTCCAGGACTACTTCGGACTGTTTTGTGCCAGCGGCGGTTGCTTCGCGGCCGGAGTCCTCGGTTGTGGGTTCTTGGCTCATAGGTGCGCTCCAAGGTCGGCGAGCGAACGCAGCAACGTCTGGGTGTAGGGGTGCTGCGGGTTGGTGTACACGTCCACGGCCTCGCCGTATTCCACGAGTTGGCCGGTCTGCATGACGGCGATGGTGTCGGACATCTCCAACAGCAACGACAAGTCGTGGGTGGTGAAGATGATCGCGAAGCCGTACTCATCGCGCAGGGCCATCACCTGGTCCAGCACCTCGCGCTGCACCAGCAGGTCAAGTGCGGTGGTGGGCTCATCCATGATGATGACGTCTGGCTCCAGAACCAGTGCGATCGCAATCGCCACCCGCTGCTTCATTCCACCGGATAGCTCGTGGGGGTAGGAGCTCAGACGGTCACCGTCGATTCCCACCTTTTCGAGCATGTGCGCCGCGAGTTCGGCGCGCTTCTTCGGCGGCATCGAGGGCCGGTGGATTTTCACCACGTCATCGAACTGGGCCGAGATTCGGGTGACCGGGTTCAACGCGTTCATGGCGCTTTGGAACACGATCGCCAGCTCACTCCACCGGAACACCCGCAAGTCGTTCGCGGGCAGGTTGAGCAGATCGACCTCGGACTTCTTTCCATCGCCGCGCACGGTGTTGGTTTCGGCACGGTGGTAGGTGATGGACCCGGCGGTGACCTCTGCTGGGTTACGCAGCAGGCGCGTGATGGCGTTGGTGAGTGTGGACTTTCCCGATCCGGACTCACCGGCCAGGCCGAGGAGTTCGCCTCGGTGCAGCGTGATCGACACGTCGTTGACCGCCCGCACCACGCCGTCCGGCGTCGGGTAGTCGACCACCAGGTCTTTGACGCTGATGATCGGTTCGCCGGCCACCTCGATCTCGCGGATCTGCGGGGTCGCCTTGGTGGCCTCGGAACTATCGTCAGAATCAGAGTCGGAGAGGGTCGCGGTCGGTACGGCCACCGAGTCGGAGATCCCTGCGCTGCCGCCGGTGGCGCTTTGCGCGCCGGCCTGCGCCGAAGCGGTGGTCGAGCTCATCGCAGCAGCCGCGCGCCCGCTGGTGCGCATGGCCTTGCCACGGGACTTACCGGTGCGCAGCCGGGGGTTGGCGTACTCATCGATCCCGAAGTTGATCAGCGCCAGGCCGGCGCCGATGACGGCGATCGCCAGGCCTGGAGGCACGAACCACCACCAGGCGCCCACCAACAGCGCCTGGGCATTTTGAGCGAAGTAGAGCATCGAGCCCCACGAGGTGGTGGTCAGCGAACCGATGCCGAGGAAGGACAAGCCCGCTTCGGCCAAGATCGCGGCAATGGTGGAGAAAATGAAGCCCGAGGCCACCACCGGCAGCGCGTTGGGCATTACCTCGGCGAAGATGATCCGTGTGCGTGACTCACCCGTGGCACGAGCGGCCTCCACGAAGTCCCGGTTTCTCAGGGACATCGTCTGGGCGCGCAGTACGCGGGCCGAGGGGGCCCAGGACGTGATCGCGATGACGAGCGCTACCGAGATCATTCCGCGGGTGGGCAGGTATCCGGTGAGGACCACCAGCAACGGCAGGCCGGGCACCACCAAGAACACCGCGGTGAGGATGTACAGCGCGTCGTCGACGATCCCGCGGAAGTAGCCCGCGATGAGGCCGATGAGCACCGAGACGATCTGGGACAGCACGCCGGCGAACACTCCCACGGCCAGTGAGACTCGAGCGCCGTGCACGAATTGGGTGAAGACGTCCTGGCCGCTTTGAGTGGTCCCGAACCAGTGCTGGGCCGAGGGGCCCTGCAACAGCTGATCGCCGGAGGACCGTGGGCCGTAGTCGGTAAGGAAGGGACCAAAGATCGCCAACAAAACAAAGAAGATAACGATGATGAGGCCGGCGCGGACCTTGCCCGAGGCGGGGATAAGTCGTGTGAGCTTCATGGGTCAGCCCTCCGCTCGGGTACGAGGATCGAGGAACACGTAGATGATGTCCGCGATCAGATTGGCGATGATCACCGCGATCGCGATAACCAGGAACAGTCCTTGCATGAGCGGGAAGTCTTGATTCTCCACCGCTTGGAACAGGGTGTAGCCGACGCCGGGGTAGTTGAAGATGACCTCGGTGAGCATCGAGCCGCCGACCACGGCACCCAGCGAAAGGGCGAAGCCGGTGATCGAGGGCAGGATCGCGTTGCGGGCCGCGTAGTTCATCAGAACCTTGCTGCGGGGCAGGCCCTTGGCCTCGGCCATGGTGACGTAGTCCTCGCCCATGACCGTGACGGTCATATTGCGCATCGCCAACACCCAACCGGCGAACGAACCGAGCACGATCGTGATCGCAGGCAGGATGCCGTGATAGAGCACCGACGTGATGAATTCCAGGTCCCAACCGGGGAACAAGGTGCGCCGGTAGGCGCCGGCGGTGGGGAACCAGCCGAGGTTGACCGAGAAGATCAACACCAGAATGAGCGCCATCCAGAAGTACGGGACGGCGTTGAAGAAGGTGAGGGCCGGCAGCACGTAGTCGCTGCGCTTGCCCCGGCGCCAAGCCAGGATCACGCCAAGGCCGGTACCGAGCAGGAAGCTGATGATGGTGGTGATGCCCACCAGACCGATGGTCCAGGGGAGGGCTTGCATGACGATCTCTGATACCGGCACCGGGTGGTGCCCGATCGACAGCCCGAGGTCACCGCGGAACAGCGCGCTGAGGTAATCCACGTACTGAATGTGGATGGGATCGTCGGTGATCCCATAACTCTCCGCGATGGCCGCCATCGCTTCGGGAGCGATCCGCCCCTCGAGGCGTTCGACCAGCAGGGCAACCGGATCCCCGGGCATCAGCCTGGGGATCAGGAAGTTCATGGTGACCGCTGCCCAGGCAATAAACAGGTACAACGTGATCTTGCGGAGTAAGTACTTCATGCGCTCTCCCGTAGGGGCGGTGGTGGTGCGCTGAGGCCCTGGGGGGGGGCCGGCCGCCCCCCCCCCCCCACCCCCGCCAGACCCAGACCCGCGGGGGGGGGGGGGTGGACCACCCC
>JBMDWZ010000229.1:0-1822 GCA_048594865.1 Beutenbergiaceae bacterium | reverse complement strand
GGGCGTGCCCACTGGCCACCTCGCGCAAATGCTCCACGACCTGCCCCACCTCATGCGGCTCCACGATCGAGGGCGGCAGCAGGGTGATGTGCGGCGGCACGATGTGCGCCATCGGGTCGTTGGCGTCCGTGCGAGCGCGGGGGAGATTGGAGGTGTAAGGCTCCGGGACGGGGATGGCAACCCCGATGCGCAGTTGATCCCCGGTGCGTTCGGGAAGTCTCACGTGCGGCCCTCCGCGGACAGGCAGCATGCCGCGTGGTTCACGACCGCTCCTCTCCGACTAGGCATCACGTTCGGTAGACCAACTGGGCCATGGTTTTATCCTGCCCGAGTTGTCACGATAGCGCCGAATCTCACGCTACCGGTGCGTCGGTTCCGCCCTGGCCGCAAGTCGGGGAAGATGGTGGGCGATGAGCGACAGCGATTTCAGCGAGGCATGGTCCCGCGAGCACGGAAACGACCAAGCGAGGCACGTCTTCGGTGAGGTGTTCGGGCAGCGAGCTGACGTCGTCGTCGGCTCCGCTCCTGGGCGGGTCAATCTCATCGGTGAGCACACCGATTACAACGGTGGGCCCTCACTGCCGATCGCCTTGGCACACCGCACCTACGTGGCCGCGGCGGCGCGCAGTGATTCTCGCGTGGAGTTGGTGTCCGAGCGCGAGGGGCAGCGCTGGTCGGCGGACCTGAACGAGTTGACCCCGGGAAGTGAATCCGGGTGGGGCACCTACGTGGCCGGGGTGGCGTGGGCGCTGCGCCAGGAGGGCATCGAGGTTCCCGGCTTTGACCTGGCCGTCGCCTCGTGCGTGCCCTATGGCGCCGGCCTCAGCTCATCAGCGGCGTTGGAGTGCGCCACGCTGATGGCGATCCGCGCGCTCATGGGTGATGCCTGGAACGGTCCGGACCTAGGCACCGATGACGGACGGCGGTGGGCCGCACGGATCTGCGTGCGCGCCGAGAATGAGATCGCTGGCGCACCGACCGGTGGCATGGATCAGGCTGCGTCGATGCAATGCACACCGGGACACGCTCTGCTGGTGAACGTGGAGGCCGGGATCGCCGATCAGGTGCCCTTTGACCCCGCTGCCGGTGGACTGGAGCTACTGGTGATCGACACCCGCGCCCAGCATTCGCTCGTCGATGGTCAGTACGGCCAACGCCGGGACACCACCGCCGCGGCGGCGCAGGCCCTGGGCGTGGCGACCTTAGGCGAGGTCAGCGACCTGCCCGCCGCCCTGGAGCGGATCGCCGATGCCGTGGCCCGTCAGCGGGTGGCACACGTGGTCAGTGAGATCGGGCGGGTGGCCGACTTTGTCTCGGCGATGCAGCGCGATGATTGGGCCAGCGCCGGGGAGCTGATGTTCGCCTCACATGAGTCCTTGGCGCGGGATTACGAAGTGTCCTGCGCCGAGTTGGACACCGCGGTGCGGGCCGCCCGCGATGCCGGGGCGATCGGTGCTCGGATGACCGGCGGCGGCTTTGGCGGATCGGCGATCGCGCTCATCCCCGCGGGCACCGCCGGGGCTGTTGCGGCTCAGGTCCGCGCGGCGTTCGCCGACGCCGGGCACGAGGCTCCGGCATTCCTGGTGGCACAGCCCAGCGGCCCGGCGGCCTAGGTTTCGCGCAAGTGGTGCGCTAGCTACAGGTCGTAGTTGACCGTGAGCGGCGCGTGGTCGGAGAACCGGGCCGCGTAAGACTCGGCGCGATCGACCACGGCGTCCTTAGCCTTAGCTGCCAGCGACGGTGAGGCGTATTGATAGTCGATGCGCCAACCGGAGTCGTTGTCATAGGCCTGCCCACGCCACGACCACCAGGTGTAGGGGCC
>JBMDWZ010000228.1:0-1570 GCA_048594865.1 Beutenbergiaceae bacterium | reverse complement strand
CGATGCTGTCGAACTCCATCTCATCTGCGAACACTCCGTGCTCGTTGATCACCAGGGTTAGTTGGGCATCGGTGATGGAGTTGACATCGATCATGTACGGACCGGAAAACACTGCTTCGCTGGCCTCGGGACGCAAGGCCTGCAGTTCCTCGCGCAAGTCGTTTGCAGCCTCGGAGTCGGTGGCGTCGCCCGCCTGGAACAGGTCGCGCGCCCGGTCGGAGAATTCGCCGTAGATGGCGGCCGGAATGATGGGCGCCTTCATCACCCGCCGCTCGAAGACCACCGATGGCTCGCTCAGGGAGAAAGTGACCGTCCGATCATCGGTCTGCTCCAGGCCGGTGATCATGGGCCACTCTTGTTGGTTCATGAGCCAGCGCAACCAGAACGTGCCCTCGACGTCCTGGGCGGTCAACGGGGTGCCGTCGCTCCAGCTGAGCTCGGGCCGAAGGCGATAAGTGAATTGTTGTTCGGTGAACTCGAAGTCTTCGGCCAGCAACAGCAGCCACTCCTCGGCGGCCCAATCCCACATTCCACCGCTAGCCAGGGTTAGGACGCCGTAAAAACTCAGATTGATTGCCGATGGGGTGCCTGGGGAGAAGTTGAAGTGCCCGGTCGGCGGGGCCATGTAGGCCACCGCTCCGTGAAATACCCGATCGGGGTTCTGCACGCCGGGCTCACCTTGCCCGGCCTCGCCTTCGGAACCGCCGCCGTCGGTCTGGGCCTGGCAGGCGGCGAGTGCGGTCGAGCCGACCGCGGCTATGCCGAGCGCACCAAAGAGCCTGCGGCTGACGCCCTGGGGGCGGGGATTGTGATTCATCGATGAACCTTTCGTTGTGGCTCTCCCCATCGAGAGCAAGCAAGAGATTACCGGAGTGTTCGCCAATGAGCCATAGAGTCAGGTAATCTTTTGCATGAGCGGTCACCAACGACGGAGGCGCAATGCCAGGTTCACCAGTCAGTGCGAACGCGAGCGGTGCCGCCACCGCCGTAAGGGATCGAGGGCCAGGGTCTGCGGATACCGCAGAGCACGCCACCTCCTCGCCGCTGCAGGCGCTCCGGGATCTGGAAGGTCGGCTGGCTGGCGCCACGGCACGCGCCGCCTCGGTCATCCTCGCCTCACCTGGCGACGCCGCCCGGCTGTCCATCACCGAACTGGCAAAGGAAAGCGACGTCTCGGCATCGACCCTGAGCAGGCTTTCCACGCAATTGGGGTACGAGGGCTTCAACGCCATGCGCGCTGCGATCGCGACCGAACACGGCCGCGAGATTCAAGGCGGATGGGAACGCGACATCGGCACCCAGATCGGCCCGGAAGACGACGCCCGAACAGTGCTGGACGTCCTGGTTGCCAACCAGAACCAGGCGGCCCGCAACGCCTCAGCAACCCTCGACTTGGAAGCTGCCGGTAAGGCTGCTGACTGGATCGCGGCGGCCGGGCGGGTCCACCTGTTCGGTGACTGGGGTGACTCAGTGGCCATGTATGAGCTGTACCTGCGGCTCATGCGCATCGGCCGACCGGTGTGGTTCTTCGACTCCCGCCAGTCGGTGGTGATGACCTCCAAGCTGCTTG
>JBMDWZ010000227.1:0-2430 GCA_048594865.1 Beutenbergiaceae bacterium | reverse complement strand
GGTTCGACGAGCCGCTGCACCCACTCCTCGGACACGATCGCGCCGTTGAACATCGCCGTCCAGAACGCGCGCATATCGGCCGCGGTGGTGTAGATGCCACCATCACCGTTCCCGCGCACCGGCAGGTGCAGCACATTGGTCTGCAGACCCTGCGGGTATAGGTAACCCAGCGCCATCCGGCCGCTGGGCTCATCGGCCCGCAGGAACCCGGTGTCGTGCAGGCCCGCGGGTTTCAACACCCTGTCGGCGATCAGGTCGTGAAAGGGGGTGCCGCTGGCGCGCTCGGCGATCAGCGCCAACACCATGAACCCCGAATTGCAGTAAGAGAAGTCGGTACCGGGCGCAAACTTGGGCTCGTGGCCCGCCAACTCCGCCAGGAACGCCTCGGTGGTGTCGAGCTGGTGCACCGGGGAGCGCATGAGGTAGTCGGTCGATTCCAGGTCCGGGTCGTCCTCATCGATGTAGTCACCGATGCCCGAGGTATGGGAGAGCAGGTGCTCCACGGTCACCGCATCATCGATGAGCGGCAAGTCCTCGCCCAGCAGCGAGCGCGCGGTGGTCTCCAAGGACAAAACGCCGTCCTCGATCAGGCTCGCAATAGCCAGTGCGGTGAATCCCTTGGTGCCGCTGGCGGTCCCGAACTGGGTGGTGGGGGTGTTGGCGATCTCAAAACCGCGGTGGGCCAGGCCGAATGCTTCGGTCCAGGAGCCTTCGGGTGTGTCCAGGCGGACAACTCCGGCGAACTCGGGTTCTTGGGCGGCGGTGCGGATGGCGTCGAAGGGCTCAGTCATAGCCAAAAGGCTAGGGCGTCGGTGGTGGCCAAATCGACTTGATTTTGCGTCCGTGAGACGCGCGCACCTCACGCGCAGGAACCTAGTACGGCTCGGTGAGTTCCTCGGCCACCGACCGGGCCAACCATCCGACGGTGCGCGGGCCCCAATGCTCCAGGTCTTGCGGCGACGCCGCGTCCATCAACTGCACCCACGACCGGAACCTGTTCAGGCTGGAGATCCGCTCGCACGCCACCGCCACCGCGAGCAGCTCACGACGCGAATGTAGGTCGCTGAAGACCTCCAGGTAGGCGTCCCGGACCCGATCTTTGTCCGCCTGGCTGTGCCCGGCCCGGTGCATCACATCCATGGGCACCATCAGGCTTGCGAACGGGTGTGACCACAGCGCGTCGCCGAAGTCGAAGAACCGCATCGCGCCGGTGCCGCGGGCAAAGATGTTCGCCGAGTGCAGGTCGTTGTGTTCCAGGGAGTCGGGCACTGGGTAAGCAGTGATGACCTCCACGGCGTCACCGAGCAGCCCAACGTTCGCCTCAATGAGCCCGCGTGTCTGGTCATCCAGGTGCAGCGGGTCACCGGCGGGCAAGCTGTTCAGGGCCCCTGCCTGCTCGTGCAGATAGTCGAGCGCCCCGAGCGCCGGAAGGTCCGGCAGGCCGGTGCCCAGGATCGGTGCGTCGTGGGCGCTGAGGTCGCGCTGGAATTGTCCGTACTGGCGCAGGATGGACTCATAGTCCGACGTCGTGGCGTCGCCGGTCTCCCGCAAGGTGGGACCCGCGTCGGGGCTGAGTAGCCAGCCACGATCCGCCTGGATAGCGAGGGGCGAGATGACTCGGCCCGGCACCAACGTGTCCAGTAGTGCCACCAAGGAGGCCTCGAAGGACTGGGCCGGGTGGTTTTCCTTGAACCAGTAGCGCCCGGCGCTGGTGGGCACGATCAACTGGGTAGACCAGAACCGCACCTTGGGCTGAGTGATCGTCCCGGTGACCTGGATGCCTGCGTCATGGAGCCCGTCGGTGATCCACTGTTCGACTTCCTCGCGCCATTGCACCGAGGACCACTTGGCGACCAGTTCAAGCATTTGCACGATGCTAGCGGCCGGTAGGCACACCGTTAGGCTCAACCGCGTGTCAACCTTAGAGTTTCGCCTTCCCGCTGCCGGTGACGAGCAGGACGTGCGCCAGGCGCTCAGGGAGTTCGATGACTTTGTGTTCGCCTCGATCGCCGACATGCCGTGGGATGCCTTTGTGGCGCGCGCGCAGTCCGATCACGAGGGGCGTGACATGCCGCCCGAGCGGGTTCCGTGCTCGTTCCTCTTGGCTTTTGCTGGCACCGACCTCGTTGGACGGGTGAGCATCCGTTACGAACTCAACGATTACCTTCGCCACGTTGGTGGACACATTGGCTACGGCGTGCGCCCGCAGTTCCAAGGCCGCGGCTATGCGACGCAGATGCTGCGCCACGGCCTGCAACTGCTCGCGAACAGAGACGTCAGTGAGGCCCTGGTGACGTGCGATGATCCCAATCTTGCCTCCGCAGCAGTGATCACCAAGTGCGGCGGCAAACTCGCCGACATCGTCCACTATGAGGGCGTCGATGTTCGCCGGTACTGGATCCGGCTGCCGACTCGGTCCGTTGGCTGACC
>JBMDWZ010000226.1:0-4873 GCA_048594865.1 Beutenbergiaceae bacterium | reverse complement strand
ACCTCGTGACCGAGCATGGTGCCCACGGTCCGGTTGATGTTGCGCACCTGCACCTGCGCGGATACCGGTTCCTGGTTGTCCAGGGCCGGTTGCGCCAGCCGGATGAGCTCGTTGTCCAGCGCGCGCTCCAGGCCGTGGTCTTGGCCCTTGACCTGGCGCGGGAAGGAACCCTCGGGAAGCTCGGGCTTGCGCAGAATCGGCTCCAGGTCCAACCCGGCGGCCTTCCAGTGCTCCACGGCAGCGGAGGTGTCGAGCAGTTCGACCGCACCAATCGCCTCGTCGATGGACCGCAGTCCCAGGGAGGCCAGCAGTTCCCGCACTTCCTGTGCCACGTACTCGAAGTAGGTGACCACGAAGTCGGCCTTACCGGAGTAGCGCGAACGCAGGTCGGGGTTCTGGGTGGCCACACCCACCGGGCAGGTGTCCAGGTGGCACACGCGCATCATGATGCAACCCGAGACCACCAACGGGGCGGTCGCGAAACCGTATTCCTCGGCTCCCAGCAGGGCCGCGATCATCACGTCCCGGCCGGTCTTGAGTTGACCGTCGGTCTGCACCACGATCCGGTCCCGCAGGTTATTCATCACCAGCGTCTGCTGGGTCTCGGCCAAGCCGATCTCCCAGGGTCCGCCAGCGTGCTTGAGGGACGTCAGCGGGCTGGCACCGGTTCCACCATCGTGTCCGGAGATCAGCACCACATCGGAGTGTGCCTTGGACACACCCGCGGCGACGGTGCCGACGCCGACCTCGGAGACCAACTTCACGTGCACCCGCGCATTGGGGTTGGCGTTCTTCAGGTCGTGAATGAGCTGGGCGATGTCTTCGATCGAATAGATGTCGTGGTGCGGTGGCGGCGAAATGAGCCCCACCCCGGGTGTGGCGTGCCGGGTCTTGGCCACCCACGGGTACACCTTGGCTCCCGGCAACTGGCCGCCCTCACCTGGCTTGGCGCCCTGCGCCATCTTGATCTGCAGGTCATCGGCGTGCACCAGGTACTCCGCGGTCACCCCGAAGCGTCCCGAGGCGATCTGCTTGATCGCGCTGCGACGGTTGGGGTCCAACAGCCGCTCGGTGTCCTCCCCGCCCTCACCGGTGTTGGACTTGGCACCCAACCGGTTCATGGCGATCGCGAGGGTTTCGTGGGCTTCCATGGAGATCGAGCCATAGGACATCGCACCGGTCGAGAAGCGCTTGACGATCTCGCTGATCGGTTCGACTTCTTCGATGTCGATCGGTTCGCGTTCGCCGTCCTTGAAGCTGAACAGCCCACGGATCGTCATCAGGCGCTTGGCCTGGTCATCGACCCGTTGCGCGTACTGCTTATAGATGTCATACCGGCGGCTGCGGGTGGAGTGCTGCAACCTGAAGACCGTCTCTGGGTCGAACAGGTGCGGTTCGCCCTCACGGCGCCACTGGGATTCACCGCCCACGTCCAGGGTGCGGTGCGCCGGGGTGATCCCGCTGCGCGGGTAAGCGGTGGCGTGCCGGGACTCGACCTCGGCGGCGATGACGTCGAGGCCGACGCCCCCGAGCGGGGAGGCGGTGGCAGTGAAGTGGGCGTCGATGAGCTCGGAGGACAGGCCCAGCGCCTGGAACACCTGCGCGCCCCGGTAGGACGCCATGGTGGAGATGCCCATCTTGCTCATCACCTTCAGCACGCCCTTGCCCAGCCCCTTGATGAGGTTGGCCACGGCCTGCTGTGGGGTGACGCCGGTGACGACGCCGGAGTGCACCAGTTCCTCGACCGATTCCATGGCCAGGTAGGGGTTGACGGCGGCCGCGCCGTATCCCACCAGCAGGGCCACGTGGTGCACTTCGCGCACGTCGCCGGCTTCGACCAGCAGGCTGATCCGGGTGCGGGTCTGCTGGCGCAGGGTGTGGTGGTGCACCGCCGAGCACAGCAGCAGTGACGGGATCGGGCCGAGTTCGGCGTCGGACTCACGGTCCGAGAGCACGATGAAGCTCACGCCGCGTTCGATGGCGGCGTCCACCTCAGCGAAGATCTCATTGAGGCGCTCTTCGAGTGCCGGCGCTCCCCCACGCACCCGGTACAACCCGGAGATGGTGACCGACTCAAAGCCGCCGGAGTGCTCCCGCGAACGGTGCACGTGCTTGATCTTGGCGAGCTGGTCGTTGTCGATCGTGGGGAACGGCACTACAAGTTTGCGCGCGTGTTCGCCGATGTCTTCGAGCAGGTTCGGCTCCGGCCCGATCGCCCCGCCCACGGAGGTCACAAGTTCCTCACGGATCGCGTCCAGCGGCGGGTTGGTGACCTGAGCGAAGATTTGGCTGAAGTAGTCGAACAGCATCCGCGGTCGCGAAGACAGCACCGCCACCGGGGTGTCGGTTCCCATCGAGCCCAGCGCCTCGGCGCCGGTCGCGGCCAGGGGTCGCAGCAGGATCCGCAGTTCTTCTTCGGTGTAGCCGAAGGTCTGCTGGCGGCGCACCACCGAGGAGCGTGAGTGCGCCACGTGTTCGCGCTGCGGCAACTGCTCCAGGTGCACCAGGTTTTCCTCCAGCCACTGGCTGTAGGGGTGCTTGGAGGCGAGTTCGCCCTTGATTTCGTCGTCCTCGATGACGCGGCCGGCGCCGGTGTCCACGAGGAACATCCGCCCTGGGGCCAGGCGTCCCTTGCGAGCCACCCGGGCCGGGTCGATGTCCAGCACACCGGATTCGCTCGCCAGCACCACCAGGCCGTCGTCGGTGATCCAGAAGCGTCCGGGGCGCAGCCCGTTGCGGTCCAGGACCGCACCGATGTATCGGCCGTCGCTGAAGCACATCGCGGCCGGGCCGTCCCAGGCCTCCATGATGGTGGCGTTGTACTCGTAGAACGCGCGGCGGGTGGCGTCCATCGAGCCGTGGTTCTCCCACGCCTCGGGGATCATCATCAGCACCGCGTGCGGCAGCGCCCGGCCGCCCAGGTGCAGGAGTGCCAGGACCTCATCGAAACTGGCCGAGTCGCTCTGCTCTTCGCTGCAGATCGGCATCAACGATTCCACGTCGCCCAGAAGTTCTGACTTCAGGGTGCCCTGGCGGGCCGCCATCCAGTTGCGGTTTCCGCGCACGGTGTTGATTTCACCGTTGTGTGCGACCATCCGGAACGGGTGGGCCAACGGCCAGGACGGGAAGGTGTTGGTGGAGAACCGGGAGTGCACCAGCGCGATCTCCGAGGCGAACCTGGGGTCGGACAGGTCGGCGAAGAACGGCTCGAGCTGGGTGGTGGTGAGCATCCCCTTGTAGACCAGGGTCCGGGCGGACAAGGACGGGAAGTACACCCCGGCCTCGCGCTCGGCACGCTTGCGTACCCGGTAGGCCAACCGGTCCAACTCCAGGCCCTCGCGCTCGCCGGCACGGTCGGCCAGCACCAGGTGCCGGAAGGTCGGCATGCAGCTGCGGGCGGTGGGACCAACGAGGTCGGCGTCCACCGGCACGTCGCGCCACGCCAGCACGTTCATGTTCTCTTCGTCGGCGATCTTCTCGACCTGCGCGACGGCCTCGGCCTCACCCTGCGGGTCGGCGGGCAGGTAGGCCATCCCGATCGCGTACTGCCCCGCTGGGGGCAGGTCCACGGGCACCACGTCACGGACGAAGGCGTCGGGGATCTGCGTGAGGATCCCGGCGCCGTCGCCGGAGTCCACCTCAGCGCCCACCGCACCACGGTGATCGAGGTTGAGCAATGCTTTAAGACCGGCGTCGACGATGTCGCGTCCGGGCGTCCCGCGCAGGGTGGCAACGAACGCCACGCCACAGGCGTCGTGTTCGTTCGCCGGGTCGTACAGCCCCTGCCCCGGGGGCGTAGCACTGAACGACGAATAGGGGCTGGGCCGCTGCGTGCTCAAGTTCATTCAACCGTCCTTACCAACACCAGATGAAAACCACTGGCTAACTTTACTATTGCTGGTGGGACGTCGTTGGCCCGATGAGCTGCCAAGGCAGCCTATTTTCACACCGAGCGACTTGGCGGATCCTGTAGGTCGCTTGGTTCGATGGTACTTGCAGAGGTGTCGATCTGACCAACGATCTCACTATCGTCGGCCGCCTCCTGCACGGGCTCATCGCCCGCGTCAGACTCCTCGTCGCCGGCTGGTTGCGGCTCGCGGCCGGGGAGCCACACACTCTCATCACGCCCGGGGTGTCGGCGTCGAATAATCACCAAGGCTACCAAAGCCCCGAGCACCATGAGCAGCGCCGCGATCGAGTTAGTCCGCAGCCCGGCGAACTCGAACGCCGGGTCGGTCCGCAGCATTTCAATCCAGAAGCGCCCTGAGCCGTAGGCGATCGCATACAGACAGAACACCTGTCCGTTACCTAATCGAAACTTACGGTCGATAAAGACGATGAGTCCGGCCATCGCCAGATTCCACAGCAACTCGTACAAAAACGTGGGGTGGACCAAGGTGTTCGGGTCCATTCCCAGGGACCGCAAGATGTGCGGTTCGATCTGCAATCCCCAGGGCAGATCGGTGGGTCCACCGAAGATCTCTTGGTTGAAGTAGTTCCCCAGCCGGCCGATCGCCTGGGCGACGAGCAGGCCCGGTGCGATCGCATCTGCCATCGGCGTCATTCGCAAACCCTTGCGGCGTAGCACCAGCCACCCGGCCAACGTTCCGGCGATGATGCCGCCGATGATCGCTAACCCGCCGCGCCAGACCGCGACGATCTCCACCAGGTCCACACCGTCACCGAAGTAGGTGTTCCAGTGGGTCAGCACGTGATAGATCCGCGCGCCCACGATTCCGGCCGGAACGGCCACAATGAGCATGTCCACGAACGCACCGTCCGGGCCACCGCGGGCCCGATAGCGCCTCGCGGTAAGCAAACCACCAACGATGATCCCGGCGAGAATCGCCAGCGCGTAGGCCCGCAACGGCAG
>JBMDWZ010000225.1:0-17276 GCA_048594865.1 Beutenbergiaceae bacterium | reverse complement strand
TTCGGCGACGGTGCGGGCGGCGATCCGGCGGGGCTGGGTGTGGCCGATGGTGCCGTTGATCCCCAGCCCTAGTTCGAGGCAGATCTTGGGCAGCTGGGTGGTCTTTCCCGATCCGGTTTCACCGGCCACGATGAGCACTTGGTGATCGCGCAGTGCCTCGGCGATCTCATCCTTGCGGGCGCTGACCGGGAGCGCGGCTGGGTAGGTGACCTGCGGCATCGCCGCGCGCCGGGACTCCAGGGTCGCGGGGCTCGGACCCTTGGGGGTGTTGCTAGCACCACGGCCGCCTCGGCGGGGTCGACGACGACGGCCCGCACCTGAGCGGCGGGCCGGAGCGTCGGGTTGTGGGCCGGGCCGGGAATCGTTCACCGCCAGCCATTGTCCCAAAGGAGATCAAGAAGATTTCACCGGGCGCGTTCGGTGCTGCCATGACCGGCGGGGAACGGGTCGGGGTGAGAGGGCGGTGGCGGCCGTTGGCCGTAGCCGTCGAGGTGAATGGCGCGCACGGTGAGGAATGCGACGAGGACGAGGAGCGGGAGTGCAATGAAGAGCCACATGGCAGCAATTCTGTGACCGCACTAAAACTGCCACCAGTGGCAGAAATGACATTGTCCGTTGATTTACTGCCAACTTTGGTGAATGCTGAGCGGGTGAAGAAGATCGCGGTGGTGGTGGACCAAGGAGTGGAGCCGTTCGGGCTCGGGGCATTGTGTGAACTGTGGGCCGAGCCGTACCACCCCGATGATGACAACCCCGTGTTCGAGTTCGTTATCTGCACCCCCGAACCGGGCATGGTCCGCTCCAGCGCCGGCTTCGATCTGCACGTGACCGACGGGCTCGAAGCGTTGGAGGGTGCGGACCTGGTGTGCGTCGCACCCAAACGGGACTATTCGCGTTCGAATCCGGCGATCAACGCGGCCCTCGTCCAGGTCGATGCCCGGGGCGGCCGGATCTTTGCGCACTGCACCGCGGCCTTCACTCTTGGCGCCGCGGGGCTACTGGCGGGCAAGCGGTGCACCACGCACTGGCGGTATGCCGATGAGTTGGCGCGGATGTATCCCGAGGCCACCGTTGAACCCGACGTGCTGTACGTCCAGGAGGGCAACCTGACCACCGGCGCCGGCGCTGCTGCTGCCCTGGACGCCGGGCTGCACCTCATGCGCGAAATCTTTGGCGCGGCCACCGCCGCCACGGCCGCCCGCCGGATGGTCGTGGCGCCGCACCGCTCCGGTGGGCAGTCTCAGTTCATCACCCGGGCGGTGCCGCACTGCGACGTGCAAACCTTGGGCCCGCTGCTGGAGTGGATCGTGGGCAATCTGCGCGGTGACCTCTCGGTGGAGGCCCTCGCCAAGCGGGCCAACATGTCTCCGCGCACGTTCGCCCGGCGGTTTCGCGCCGAGACCGGGCACACCCCCTACGCCTGGATCATCGAGCACCGGGTCGCGGCCGCCGAGGAACTGCTGGAATCGGCAGACATGTCGATCGAGCGGGTCGCCCACGAGGTGGGCTTCGCGACCGCGGCGACCCTGCGCCAGCACTTCTCTGCCCGCCGGGGTGTTTCTCCGCAGGGCTACCAGCGCACCTTCGCCGGGGTCTAGAGCCCGGCGTTAAGACCAGTCGTAGACCACGCCGGTGAGCGTGGCTGCCGACCGCCACATCCGCCGTCCCACCCGCGGATCCAAGACTTGCGCCGGGGGCCGCACCAGCGCCGGTTCACCGGCCAGTTCCTGCAACCCGCCCGGGGCTACGTAGTCCCCGGAGTGCAGGCCGGGGGCGGTGGCGGCATGCACGATGGTCTCGGCGCCACCGGCGGCGAATTGGATCAGCCCCAGTCGCTTAGCGGCGCCGGCCGCCAACCCGGTCAGCCGAGCCAGCGGCGCGGCGCCCGGCTCCGCAAGCGCGGGATCGCCCACCGCATAACCGGGGTGGGCGCTGAGGCTGATCAGGTCCACGCCGTGGCGCGCCGCCTCCCGGCCGAGCTCGGCAGCAAAGACCATGCACGCGCGCTTGGAACGTCCGTAGACGGTCAACGCGGTGCCGCCGCGCCCGACGGCGAAATCGGAGGGCACCAGCGTTGCCGACCTGGCCGCGATGGACCCCAGGCTCACCACCCGCGGCGCGCTGGCGGCCCGCAGCAACGGCAGCAGCCGACCCGTCAACGCGTAGTGGCCGAGCATGTTGATCCCCATCCTGGCCTCGAAACCATCGACGGTTGAGGGCGGAAAGGCGGTGACCTTGGTGGCGGCGTTATTGATCAGCAGGTCAATGGGCGCCCCGGCGGCCGACATCTGTGCGGCGAAGTCGCGGATCGAACCCAAATCGGCCAAGTCGACCCGAGCTACCACCGCACTACCCGCGACCCCCGGTGAGATACGCCGTCGGACCTCTTCGCCGCGATCTACATTGCGCACCGCAAGGGTCACATGCGCCCCGGCGGCCATCAGACGCCGCGCAGTTTGAGAGCCCAGGAGCCCATTGGCGCCGGTGATGACCGCGTGCCTACCGTGCAGATCAGGCAATTTGGGCTCATGCGTCATGGGGCACTCCGATGCGTACCAGTGGGTGAGATGCTGTGCGATGAGCCTGCCATGGGCGAAGAACGCTGGCCAGATGGGCGTACCATGGGGGCCAGACATCGGATGTTTGCCGTGCGTCCGCAGCGCACCACGCAGATCATCCCGCAGGACCCAGGAGGACCACCATGACCCGAGTATCCAATGTGACCGTCACCGACGTTCGCTTTCCCACCTCGCTAGAGCTGGACGGGTCGGACGCGGTCAACGTGGACCCGGACTACTCCGCGGCCTACTTGCAACTGAGCACCGATGCCGGTGAGAGCGGGTACGGCTTCGTGTTCACCGGCGGGCGCGGCAACGAAATCATGGCCAAAGCCATCGAGTCCTACGGCGAGATCCTCATCGGCGCCGATGTTGAGGACTTGCTCGCCGACCTCGGCGCCGCCGCCAAACTCCTTGTGCACGACTCCCAACTGCGCTGGCTCGGCCCGGAAAAGGGTGTCAGCCACATGGCCTGCGGCGCCCTGATCAACGCCCTGTGGGACCTAGCCGCCCGCCGCGCGAACAAGCCACTGTGGCTGTACATCGCCGAACTGGAGCCCGAAGAGATCGTTAAGACGATCGACTTCACCCACATCACCGATGCCCTGACCCCCGATGAGGCCCTGGACATTCTGCGCCGCGGGCAGCAGGGCAAGGAGCAGCGGATCGCCGAACTCCAGCGTGACGGCTTCCCCGGTTACACCACCTCACCCGGCTGGCTCGGGTACTCCGATGAGAAGCTGCTGCGGCTCAGCCAAGAGGCCGTGGACCAGGGGTTCGACCTCATCAAACTCAAGGTGGGCGGATCGCTGGCCGACGACCGGCGCCGCATGCGCCTAGTGCGGGAGACCTTCGGTAAGGACCTGCGGGTTGGCATCGACGCCAACCAGCGGTGGGAAGTCAGCGAGGCGATCGAGTGGGTCAACGAGCTGGCCGAATTCGACCCGTGGTGGATCGAGGAAGCCACCAGCACCGACGACATCCTGGGCCACGCCCGGATCCGCGAGGCCATCGCCCCGGTCAAGGTCGCCACCGGGGAGGCGGTGCCCAGCCGGATCATCTTCAAGCAGTTGCTGCAGGCCGGCGCGATCGACGTGCTGCAGATCGACTCCACCCGGGTGGCCGGGCCCAACGAAAACCTCGCGAACCTCCTGCTGGCCGCGAAGTTCGGGATCCCGGTGTGCCCGCACGCTGGCGGCGTGGGCCTGTGCGAACTGGTGCAGCACTTCTCCTTCGTGGACTACGCGATCATCTCCACCTCCCAGCAAGACCGATACATCGAGTACGTCGACCACCTGCACGAGCACTTCGAAGACCCGGTGCGGATCTCCGGCGGCCGCTACCAAGCGCCGCAACTACCGGGTAACAGCGCGCAGATGCTCACCGAGTCGATCGCACAGTGGACCTTCCCCCACGGCCCGGGCTGGCAGGAGGTGGCCGGGAAGGCGGCCGTCACCGGGGCCAGCATCAAGCATGAGGATTCGGCTGAGGTTTAGGGGAGAACCGGTGGCCTCACCCGGCGCACAAGGAGCGATGGAACACCCTGACCGCTCAACGCCGAACCGGTAGAGTCGGCTGTCATGGCGGTTACCGATGCTGCGATCGCTGCGATTCGCGCGATGATCACCTCCGGCGAGTTGAAACCGGGGGACCGGCTGCCCCCTGAGTTCGAGCTGGGTAAACGCCTGGGCCTGTCCCGTAACTCGCTGCGGGAAGCGGTGAAGGCGCTCGCGCTGATCAGGATCCTGGACGTGCGCCAGGGTGATGGCACCTACGTCACAAACCTGGAAGCCGACACCCTGGTGGAGACCCTGTCCTTCGTGATCGACCTGCACCACGACGCCTCGGTGGTGCAGCTGCTTGAGGTGCGCCGACTGTTGGAGCCGCGCGCGGTGGAGATGGCCACCCACCGGTTGAACTCCGAGAATCTCGCCGAACTCCGGGTGATCCTGGACCGGATCGGCAACGACTCCACCGTTGAGGAACTGGTGGAGGCGGACCTGGTGTTCCACCGAAGGATCAACGCCGCCTGTGGCAACTCCTACCTCGCCGCCACCATCGAGGGCATCTCCGGCGCCACCGCCAGGGCCCGGCTCTGGCGGGGGTTCACGGAGACCGGCGCGGTGCAACGTACCTTGGCCGAACACGAGGCGATCTACGCCGCAATGGCCGCTGGGCAGGCCGATCTGGCCGCCGCGTGGGCCACCGTGCACGTGGGCGGTGTGGAGAACTGGGTGCGCCAGCACGCCGAGACCAATGGCGAAGACTTCGAGGGGCTCCCGGAGGGTCAGACCTCGTAGATGGTCTACAGCCCGTAGACGCGCGTTGCGGTGCCGGCCAGGATCGCCTCGCGCTCGGTGCCGCTCAACAACGCCAGCTGTTCCAGCAGCAGGTGGGTGTTCGCGCCGTAGTCCCCAGCACTGGTGCTGATCGGCCAGTCGCTGCCGAACATCAAACGGTTCGGCCCAAAGGCCTCCAGCGCATGATCCAAGACCGGAGCCAAGGTTTCAGCGTTCCACTGTGCGCCCGCTGCCACCGAGGTGATCAGGCCCGAGACCTTGGCCACCACATTCTGATGATCCGCGGCGCGGGAGATGAGCGTGCGCCACTGCTCCAGGTCACCACCGACGGGCGGCTTACCCAGGTGGTCGATGACGATCGTCAGATCCGGGACGACGGCGGCAAGTTCCGGGATCTGCGCCAGTTGCGTGGGATAGGAGTCCGGCACGTCCAGGGTCAACCCAGCGGCGGCCACCTGCCTCAGACTGGCTCGTACCGCGGGCTCTGTGAGGAATGCCGGGTTGGGGTCATCGTGGGTGAGGTGCCGGATGCCGACCAGGTACTCGGCGGCCCATGGCAGGTGCTCCGCGGTGGCGCCAGGGTCGGCCAGGGGGAGCCAGCCGACGATCCCACGCACCCACGGGCCGGTGTCCTGGCGAAACTGTGCCGCCTGGTCGATCAAGTACTGCGACTCGGCGATCGAGTCGGCGGCCTGCACCAAAATCGCGCCGTCGATGGTGAGACCCGGCGTGAACTCCGCGCCGGCGGCCCGAGCGGCCGAGTGGCCCTCCGGCAGACCGAACGGCCGGTACAGGTCGCCCAGCTCGGGGGTCAGCCACCCGTAATCCAGGTGCGCCGGATCCCAAATGTGCAGGTGGGTATCGATAATCATTCGGGGCTCTCGGACCCGAAATCCACCAGCCCGGCGTCGGAAAGGTCGCGCCACAACTGGCCCGGGATCTGTGCGGCGATGCGCTCGGCGCCGCTGCGCACTTGCTCCGGAGTCGCCATCCCCAAGGTCACGTTCGCCACCGCGGGATGTGTGAAGGGGAACTGTGCCGCTGCGGCCGGCAGGCTCACCCCGTGGGTAGCGCACACTCCCGCGATCGCCGCGGCGCGGTCGATGAGGTCGGCCGGGGCTTGGGCGTATTCGAACTTCGCGTCCGCGGTGGGGGTGTCGGTGGCCAGGATGCCGGAGTTATACACGCCCACGGCGATCACCGCCACACCCCGCTGGGCGCAGGTATCGAGCAACTCCCGCCCGCCGGTGTCTAGCAAGGTGAACCGCCCGGCCTCCATCACCACGTCCAGGTCGGTGTGCTGCACGGCCTTGATCAGCGTGGGTGCGTGTTTCGAGCCCACGCCTACCGCGCTCACCAATCCCTGTGAGCGCAGCGCCGTCAGCACATCGAGCGCGGCGAGCCAGGAGTCATCGGCCACCAGTTCCTCGGGATCGTGCAGCAGCGCAATATCCAGGTGGCCGGTGCCAAGGCGCGCGCAACTGGCTTCGATGCTCGCCCGAATCCCGGCTTCACTCAGATCGGGGACCCGGCGCCGGTAGGCGGGCACATCGAAACCCTGGTCATCGCGCGTCCCGCCGGTATCCGCCGCCCAGGCGGTGCCCACGGCAGCGGCGCTCGCGGGCGCACCCGCAGTGGGTTCCAGCAGCCGCCCCACCTTGGAGCTGATGACCACCGACTGGCGCGGCAGTGCCCGCAGAGCCAACCCCAACCGCTCCTCGGCCAAACCCAGGCCATAGTGCGGGGCGGAATCTACGAACCGGATCCCCTCACCAAACGCCGCCTGCACGGTTTGCACCGCTGCGCCGTCGTCCATTGCCTGAAAGAGGTTCCCCAGGGAGGCCGAGCCGAACCCGAGGTCCCCGAGGCGCGCGTTCCAGGCCGCTGCGGCGGCGGTTTTCGGCGCGCTCACGTGGCCTGCGGCAGGGACCACACGTGGCCGATCCCGTGATCGTCGCCGCTGTAATCGTCGGCGACCTCGAACAACGGCTCCAGCAGCTCCTGCCAGGCCACGTTCACCGGGTCGTGCTCCAGCTCCGCGCGCATCCGCTGATAGTCCTCACACGTCACCAAGTGGAACACGTCCTGGCCATCGCGCCAGATCCGCCAGTTCGCCACGCCCACCTCCCGCAGCCGGCGATCGAGTTCGGCGGGGATCTCTTGGTGTACGGCGTCGTACGCCTTCTCTGAGCCGGCCTTGAGCCGGGTGTGCAGTGCGATCGTTTCCATTGGTGCCCTTTGTTTATGTGCTGCGCCGTCGCAGCACCGGGGTCAGGTCAGGGTCTGGCATGTCGGCATCGAAGGGGAACATCGGCCGGGTGAGGTCGTGATACTCCAGGCGGGAGATGTCCTGATCGACGCCGCCGGGGGTGATGGCCAGCAGCCAGTCACCGGCCAACTCGTACAGTTCGGGCTGCAGGTAGCCGATCTTGACCGCGATGATGTCCGCGGTGTGTGGGTCCAGGCCCAGGTCGGTGAAGTCCTTGACGTGGTGGAAGGGTTTGCGCCGTTCGGTGATGATGGCGTGCACCCCACCGGCGCGGATCACCGCGATGTCCCCGGCGGTCGGGTCGCCGGTGGTCAGGGAGAACACCTCGCCGGTGATGCGCACCGGCGGTGCGGTGGAGTCATCGATCCGGGCGCCCACGTTCACATCGATACTGCCGCCCACACCGGCGGCCTTGGCCGCGGCAACGGCTTCGGCGTCGAAGATCGAGGCATGGATAACCGTGGGGGAGTCCGCACCTGTCAACCGGTCATCGGCGAGCAACTGGGTGAGCGTCCAACTCACGTCACCGGTGCCCCCGGCGGTGGGGTTATCCCCGGAGTCGGAGATCATGAACGGCTTCGGAGCGCTGGGATCGGCGGCGAGCGCCTGATCGAGGCACTGATCAAGGGGTGCGGCCGGGGCCACGAAATCGAACTCCCGGCGGGCCGCCCAGAAGGCTTCGGCGAGTTCCTTGGCTTTGGCTTGGATGAGGTCGGGGTCATCGCCGGAGACTTCGATCGCGGCCTGGCAGCGAGGCTCATCGGCCCAGGCGTACCCGATCCATATCGCGGCATCCAGCACACCGTCCAGGGCCTCGACCTCGGGCAGCGCGGCGTACAGCGTGCGGGCCGGTTCGATCCGGGTGGAGGTCTTTTCACCCGGCAGCAGGACCGGTACCTGCACCCACGCGTGCCACGGGCGCCGAGCTTGGGCATCGGAGCCGCCGGGGCCGCGCAGCCGGGCGAGCAGGTTGCGCACGGCGCGGTGCTTGGTGTTCATGGCGTCCTCATGTGGCGCCATCCGGTAACAGGTGAGCAGGTCCAAGGCCTCGGACAGCTTCGCCGAGACGTTGCCGTGCAGGTCCATCCCGGTGCTGATCAGGCAGTCATCGCCGAGCGCGTCGCGCAGGGCGGTGGCCAAGTCTCCCTCCGCGTCGCGCATTCCGATGACGCTCATGGCACCGTGGATGTCATAGAAGAACCCGTCGAAGGGGCCGTTCGCTTCGATCTCGGCGCGGATGCCTTGCACCAGCTCGTTCTTGATTGACTCGAACACCTCCGGCTGCACCGCGCCGCCAGGAAGTGAACGTGCCTGCACCAGTGGGATCCACTGCGCGGCGTCGCCGAGTTCAGTGCCCGGCTCCATGAAGCTGTACCGGTTCTGCAGTTCCTCCCCGCGGCGCACCGCGAAGGCCTCCCAGCCCGAGGTGTGCGCGGAGAACGTGGAGGACTCGATGCCCATGCCGCCGATGCCCACGCGCGGCTTGGCCAGCCCGTCGGCGGCGACCGGTGGAAGCGGATCGGCCCAAACCTGAGATGCCAGAGTTTCAGACATCAGCCCACCGCCGGTCGTAGTTCATTCATTCCACCATCCACTGAGAGAGATATTCCGGTGACGGCCCCGCTGAGCGGTGAGGCCAGGTATGCGATCGCGCGCGCCACATCGAGGGGTTCGATGAGCTCGCCGGTGGGTTGACGGGCCCGCAACTGCGCGAGCATCGCCTCGGGGTCTGGGGCGTCGGCCAGCAGCCGCTCCACCCAGGGGGTGTTCACGGTGCCGGGGCTGACGCAGTTCACCCGGATGCCCTCCTTGACGTGGTCGATGGCCATCGCCCGGGTCAGGGACAGCACCGCGCCCTTGGAGGCCGAGTAGGCAGCCCGCTGCGGCAAACCAACGAGGGCGGCGATCGAGCACATGTTCACCACCGCTGCGTGCTCGGACTTGCGCAGGTGGGGCAGCGCCGCGGAGGTGACCCGGGCGATCCCCACCACGTTGACGTCCAACACCTTGAGCCACACCTCGGTGGGCGTCTGCGCGACATCGCCCTGGGAACCGATCCCGGCGTTGTTGACCAGGATGTCGATGCCGCCGAAGTCTTGGGCGATGGCGTCGATGATGGCGCTGACTTGGGCGTCATCGCAGACATCGGCGGTGTAGTAGCCGATCTCGGGGTTGGCTTCGGCGTCTGCGGCATCCCGGTCGACGACGGCGACTCGCGCTCCCCGCTGCTGTAGTTCGGCGGCGGTGACCGCGCCGATCCCGGCGGCGCCACCGGTGACCACGGCGACCAGGCCGGCGAGGTCTTGAGCGGCGCTCATGCCTGGGCCATGACCTGGCGTTGAGCGCCCAGGCCCTGAATCTCGAGCTCGACGACGTCCCCGTCGCGTAGGTAGGGCTGGCCGTCGATTCCCATCGCAACACCGGCGGGGGTGCCGGTGTTGATGAGGTCGCCGGGCCGCAGCACCATGAACTGGCTGAGGTAGCGAATGATCTCGTAGACCCCAAAGATCATGTTGGCGGTGTTCCCGTTTTGGCGCGGGGTGCCGTTGACCGAGAGTTTGAGGTCCAGGTTCTGGGGGTCGCCCACCTCATCGGCGGTGACCAGCTCCGGCCCTAAGGGGTTGAACGTTTCGCAACTCTTGCCCTTATCCCAGGTGCCGCCACGCTCCAACTGGAACTCCCGCTCGGACACGTCGTGAGCCACCGCATACCCGGCGATCACCGCGGCGGCGGATTCGGCGTCGGGCAGGTACCTGGCTTCCTTGCCGATGACGACGGCGAGTTCGACCTCCCAGTCGGTTTTCACCGACTTGCGGGGGATGAGCACGGTGTCATCAGGCCCGACGACGGTGGAGGGGTCCTTCATGAAGAGCACCGGTTCGGTTGGCTCGTCCATGCCGGACTCCGCGGCGTGGTCGGAGTAGTTCAGGCCGATGCACACGACCTTGCCGGGTTGGGCGATCGGAGCTCCGATGCGCCCGGCCGGTACCTCGGGAAGAGTCGGTAGCACCGAATCCCAGTCCACCTCGCCCACCCGACCGAGGAATGCGCCGTCGATCTCATCGGTGATCCCGCGCAGGTCGCGCCACGATCCTTCGTGCTTGACGGCTGGAACTTCTTGCCCGGGCTGACCAATTCGGCCGAATCGCATAGCGACCCTTCTATAGACGGTTCTGATTTCGGAGCCAACGCGTGCGTTGGGTCGTTGTTTCGCCGTATCCCAGCCTACTGAGATAACCCCGTGCGCGCCTGGTGCTGCCCACGGTTTGAGAGGACTAGAACAGGCCCTGGTTAGCGACCCGTCTGGCTAACCAGTTGGCCAGCAGGATGAGCACCAGGGAGATCACTGATTTGAATAGGCCGATGGCCGTGGCATAGGAGTACTGCGGAATCGCGGACTGGAACGCCACTTGGAAGGCGTAGGTATCAATGACCTGCGAAACCGAGAGGTTATTGGCGTTCTGCATCAGCAGCACCTTCTCAAACCCGGTATTGAGCAACTGGCCCATGTTCAAGATGAGCAAGGTGACCGTCACCGGCATGATCCCGGGTAGGTCGATGTACCACATCCGGCGCAGAATTCCGGCGCCATCGACCCTGGCCGCCTCGTGCAGCTCGGGGTCGATCCCCGCCAAGGCGGCGAGGAAGATGATCGCTGAGTAGCCCAGCGTTTGCCACGCACCGGACCACACGAAGGTATGGCGGAACGCGCCTTCGCCGAGGAAGTCGATCGGGCGATCCAGCAGGGCGCTGATCGGCTGGTTGATGATGCCGGTGGTCGGGGAGAACAGCATCATGATCATTCCCACGACAACCACGGTGGAGATGAAGTACGGCGCATAGGTGAGCATCTGAACGGTCTTCTTGAACTTCTGGTTGCGCATCGAGTTCAGCAGCAGAGCCAAGATGATCGGCAGTGGGAACAGCGCGATCAGGGCGTAGATGTTCAGGATCAGGGTGTTCTTGATGACCGGCCAGAACAGGTAGGAATCCAGGAACTGGTTGATGTACTTCAGTCCAGCCCACGGGCTGGCGGTGATGCCCTCGGCGATGTTGAAGTCCTTGAATGCCAACTGCAACCCGTACATCGGCCAATACAGGAACAGGATCGAGAACAACACCGGCGGCAGCAGCAGTACGTACAACTGCCAGGTTCGGCGCAACCGCACAGCCAGGCTGGTGTGGTTCAGTCGCACGCCGGTTTCGGGTGACTTATGGGGTGCATGCGTGGTCATTTGAGGCTCCCGATCATGACGCCCTTAACGAAGTGCTTTTGGACGAGCGGGTAGGCGATGAGGGGCGGGATGATCGAGACCACGATCACCGCGTATTTGAGCAAGTCGAACAGTTCGCGTCTTCGCAGGAGCTCGGCGACGTTGCCGCCGCCGAACATCGCGGGGTCGATTGCGCTTTGGGACAGGAGTTCACGGAGCATCAGCTGTAATGGCGCGATATTGGCATTACTCGTATAGAGGAACGCGTTAAACCAGCCGTTCCATTGGGTGACGCCGTAGAAGAGCATGTTCACCGCGATGATCGGCTTGCTCAGTGGAATGGCGATGCGGAAGAAGAACCGGAAGTCATCCGAGCCGTCTACCCGGGCCGCTTCCAGCAACTCCAGCGGAATGGTCATCTTGTAGAAGGTGCGCGTGATGATCACGTTGAACACGCTCATGGCCCCGGGCAGGATGATCGCCCACCTGGTCTCCAGGAGCCCCAGTTGGCGCACCACGATGTAGGTGGGCACGATGCCTGCCGACACCAAGGTGGGGATCAGGAAGAAGAACGTGATGGTCTTGCGGAACGGCAGATCGTCACGAGAGGCGGCATAGCCAGCCAGCACCGTCAGGATGGTGCCGATCAATGCCCCACCGATCGTGTACAGCAGGGAGTTTCCGAAGCCTCGAATGAGGCCCGGGTTCTCCCAAATGGTCCGGTAGGCGTCCAGGTTGAAGCCCACCGGCCACAGGTACACCTCGTTGCTGGCGATGGCGGTGGCATTCGAGACCGACGCCGAGATGACGTAGATCAGCGGATACACCACCACCGCCGTGAGGGTGATGAGGATCGCGTAGTTGACTATGTAGAACGCGCGATCCCCAGAAGAGTCCTTGACGCGCATCTCAGCTTGGGCGCTCGTCGTGCGCGCGCTGATAGATGTCCAGGTACGCCTGGATATTCATCGCGTTGAAGGCCTCGACGTATTCCTCCCAATCGCTGTCACTGTTGATGTCGCTTTGACCCAGCGAGAACCGCGCGATCGACTGCTTCACGTGCTGGTCGATCGAGGTGGCGGTATCCGCTGCCTGTGCGGCATCGGACTCACCGATGATGACCGGCGCCAGCTGTTCCTCCTGTGGCTGGGCGAACTCCTCATAGGCCTGCCCGGCGGCGAACAGCCCGGCCTCGTAGCTCGGAGCGTCGGGGTCGATCTCCTGACCGGTGCGATAGTCACTGGAGCGGTACATGACCCCGAACTGGCTCCAGGACTGTCCCTCTGGCGGTGGCCACTGAACGTCGCGCCACAGTGCTTGTTCACCGTCGATACCTTCGGCGCCTTGCTCCGACCAGAACCAGTTGTCTTCAAAGACGCCGTCATAGGTCCACATGATCGACTGCAGGTCCATTTGAGTGTCGGCCCACTGCACCAGAATCTCTGGGTTTTCACACTCGCGGGTGATCTGCAGTCCGTGCGGGGCGGGGAAGTTGTAGTAGTTCCACATCGCCCGGCGGGTGCCGTCCGGGCCGGCCAGCGGCGGCACCGGTTCATACGCGCGCCACGGGGCGTCGGAGTCCAAGGTGACCGGGTTGAAGAAGCTGCCCCACCAATAGGCGCGAGCGAATCCGATCGAGCCACGGTTTCCGGCTGCTTGCAGTTCCTCATTCGTCATGGCGAAGGTTTGCTCGGTGATGAGTCCGTCATCACCCAACTGGCGCAGGTACTTCAGTGCCTCGCGCCATTCGGGCAGGTTCGGAGTGAACTCGACGTTGCCGCCGTTCAGGCGCAGCCAGCCACCGTTTTGGTTACCGGGGGCTGAGTACAGGAACGGTTGCATGAAGAAGTTGTCGAGGGGGTTTTGTGCGCCGGCCGCCAATGGGATGAAGCCCGACTCTCCGGAGGGGTTGCGGTCCTTGAACTCGTTGAGCACCTGGCGCAGTTCCTCGGTGGTGGTGGGCATTTGGGCCCCGATGTCCTCGAGGTATTCGGTGTTGATCCAGGCGCGGCCCTCGCTGCTCTTGCAGTGGAAGCAGTCGTTGACGCCGGGGAACATGTGCATGTTGCCGTCGGTGCTGGCCCGCAGCGCACGCAGGTCCGGATAGTCCTCCATGGCCTTGCGTAATTCCGGGGCGTAGACCTCGATGAGGTCATCCAGCGGCTGAAAGAGCCCCTGTTGCCCGTAGAGGGAGACCTGCGCCTGGGTGAAGGGGATCCCCATGAACGCGTCGGGCAGGTCGCCACCGGAAAGCATCGCGTTGATGCGGGTCATGTCGGTTGAACCGTCAGATCCGGTGATGAGAACGGCCTGGAACTCCACCTTGACGCCGGTGCGCTCTTCGATCCATTCGGTGGCCTTGTTCCGGTTCCAGTCTCCAACGACCGCGGAATCTTGCGGCACCACGATCTTGAAGGTCTGCTCGGCGTCACCGAACGGCTCCTTCTCGGTGGCCCTCGGTCCGATGTATCCGTCCTTGTAGACGGGACCTTCGATATCTGCCCCGATCTCCAGCGGGTCAACGCCGCCCAGATCACGGTCACCATTGGTGTCCTCGCTGTCCCCGCCGTTACACGACGCTAAAACCGCAGGAACCCCCACACCAACAGCACTTGCTAGCAACAGGCCACGGCGCGAAAAGTGTGCGCCCTTAGTGGTCTCAGACATCTCTCCTCCTCGAGTCAGTCCGCCGTCGACGCCCCAGCGCGTGTAACGGTGCCCGAATCGTAGGATGAATCATCGAGAGTTCGCAAGAGATTGATGCGGGCAATTTCTCCTCAATCAGATTGTGACCAGATCTAGCCCGCATGATTCGGGGGAAACTGGGCGTAGACAAGCGCTCCAAAGTCGTGCCATGATCCCGCTACATTCATCCGATCTTTCTCGGATGCGACGTCGTCGGTGCGATGGAGGACCAATGGCTGAAGCGACAATCGGCGCTCCACAGCGCGAAAACCCGGGAAAACGGTCCCCGGAATCGAGTGCCACCGGGCACACGATCACCGACTGGGTCACCCACGACCTGCGGTTCCCGACCTCCCAAACTTTGGCCGGCTCGGACGCGATGAACCCGGATCCGGACTACTCCGCCGCCTACCTGTCCATCGGCACCGATGCGCCCGATGGGCTGCGTGGATACGGGTTCGCCTTCACGATCGGTCGCGGGAACGACGTCCAACTTGCCGCCATTGAGGCGCTGCGAGCCTACGTCGTCGGACGGGATCTGGATGCCACCTTGGCAGACCTGGGAGGGCTGTCGCGCGAGCTCATCGGAGACTCGCAACTGCGTTGGCTCGGCCCAGAAAAGGGCATTATGCACATGGCGATCGGGGCCGTGCTGAACGCGCTGTGGGATCTGCGGGCCAAGCGGTCCGGGCTACCGCTGTGGCAGTTGCTTGCGCAATTGCCCACCGAGGAGCTGCTCGACCTCATCGACTTCCGCTACCTCAGCGATGCCCTGAGTATCGACGAAGCCCGCGCCATCCTCGATCGCGGTCTGGCTGGTGCCACCGACCGGATCTCCGAGCTTGTGCAAACCGGGTACCCGGGATACTCCACCGCGCCGGGCTGGTTGGGCTTTGATGATGAAACGCTGGTGCGGCTGATCCGCGAGGCCCTGGATCAGGGCTTCGACATGATCAAGCTCAAGGTCGGGGCGGACCTGGGCAGCGACGTTCGCCGCATGCAGATCGCGCGCGAAACCGCGGGGGAGCAGGTGCGGATCGCAATCGATGCGAACCAGCGCTGGGACGTGGGCCAGGCCATCGACTGGGTGCAAGCGTTGACGCCTTTCGGTCCCTATTGGATCGAGGAGCCCACCAGTCCCGACGACGTGCTGGGGCACGCCGCGATCCGCAAGGGGGTGGCACCGGTGTGGGTGGCCAGTGGCGAGCACGTGCAGAACCGGATCGTGTTCAAGCAGTTGCTGCAGGCCGGCGCATTGGACGTGCTGCAAATCGACGCTGCGCGGGTGGGTGGGGTGAACGAGAACCTGGTGATTCTGCTGCTCGCGGCGAAGTTTGGGGTACCGGTGTGTCCACACGCTGGCGGGGTGGGGCTGTGTGAACTGGTGCAGCACCTGGCGATGTTCGACTTCGCGCGGATCAGCGGTTCGATGGAGGGCCGCGCGATCGAGTACGTCGATGAACTGCATGAACACTTCACCGACCCGGTGGTCATCACCCAGGGTCGATACGCCGCGCCCACCACCCCCGGGTTCTCCAGCGAGATCGTGGCTCAGACGCTCACCGACTTCGCCTACCCCGGCGGAAAGGTGTGGGCATCGTCCACCCCATGACCGCACACCCCCTGTTAGACAAGAGAAGTACACCGAAAGGAATGAGGAAATATGACGGCGCAGGATTGGTTCGATCACGACCGGTTCGGAATGTTCGTGCACTGGGGCTTGTACAGCCTGCTGGCGCGGCACGAATGGATCCAGAACCGTGAAGAGATCGCCCCGGCCGACTACGAACGCTACGCGGAGGTGTTCGAAGCCGATAGGTATGACCCCAAGCGGTGGGCGCAACTCGCTGCCGACGCGGGCATGAAGTACGTGGTGCTGACCACCAAGCACCACGATGGCTTTTGCTTGTGGGACTCATCGCTCACCGACTACAAGAGCACCAACACCCCCTTCGGGCGCGATGCGGTGCGCGAGTTCGCCGATGCCGTGCGCGCCGCCGGTTTGAAGGTGGGCTTCTACCACTCGGTGATCGACTGGCATCACCCGGACTTCCCCATCGATGACATCCACGCGCTGCGCAATCACCCCGACGCGGAGGAGATGAACAAGGACCGCAAGATCGAGAAGTACCGCGAGTACCTGCATGGGCAGGTCCGTGAACTGCTGACCGATTACGGCGAAGTCTCCTACTTGTTCTACGACTTCTCCTACCCCAATGGGCGCGGCGGGAAGTTCCCCGGCAAGGGGCGCGAGCAGTGGGGTTCGGAGGACCTGATGGCGCTGACCCGGGAGCTGCAACCGGGCATCATCGTCAACGACCGGCTCGACATCCCCGGCGACCTGGTCACTCCCGAGCAGTACCAGCCCGCCGGGCCGATGAGGCGCGATGGTGAGTTGGTGCGCTGGGAGGCGTGCCAAACCATCAACGGCAGCTGGGGTTATGACCGTGACAACCTGGACGCCAAGCCAGTGGATCTGCTCATCAAGATGCTGGTGGACGGGGTGGCCAAGAACGGCAACCTGCTGCTCAACGTGGGCCCCAACGGGCGCGGTGAGATCGACCCGCCCGACGCCGCGCGGCTGACCGAGATCGGTGCCTGGATGGACCTGCACTCGGCATCCATCTACGGGGCCGGACCGGCCGACCTCACGCCGCCTCCGGGTGGGGTGTACACCCAGCGCGGGAACAAGTTGTACCTGCACCTGTTCAGTTGGCCAATGAAGCACGTGCACCTGTCCGGGCTCAGCGGGAAGGTGCGCTACGCCCAGCTCATGAACGACGCCTCGGAGGTGCAGTTCAAGGAGGTGGATCCCGAGCAGAAGGCGCAGAACACCACCCCCGGTGGTCAGCCCGCCGGCACGGTGACCCTGACGCTGCCGGTGCGGCCGCCGAACGTGGCGGTCCCCGTGGTGGAGATCTGGCTGAACTAGCCCATATTTCCCCTCGCACCTCACCCCACACCCCTCACCCCACCCCACGCGCGCGCGCGCCCAATTGGTCACGATTGACGACCATTTGGGCGCGCTCGAGCGGTGCGGGGGGCGGGTCGGCTGGCTTGGGCTGAACCTGCTGGCTCGAGCGAAACCTGCTGGCCTGGCCCACGCCTGCTGGCTTGAGCTAAACCTGCTGGCTTTGCCTACTCCTGCTGGCTCGGCCTACTCGCCGACCTGCCCGTCGATGGCTTCGCGCAATAGGTCGGCATGACCGTTGTGCCGGGAGTACTCCTCGATCATGTGCGTCAAGATCCA
>JBMDWZ010000224.1:0-3748 GCA_048594865.1 Beutenbergiaceae bacterium | reverse complement strand
GTCCGGGGCGTGCAGGAAGAGTTGGTGCGGCCCGGGGATCGTGATGCCGTCCACGTTCCGCAGGAACCCGGGGTGGCCCAACACCAGTTCGGGCGGGATGAGGCCGGTGGTGAGGAGTTTGCGCTCGCCGTACAGGTCGGTCAGGATCGCGTCCAATAGCTCGGCACGTTGGCGCAATGCAGTCTCGATGCCAGCCCATTCGAGCTCATCGAGCATCACCGGCAAGGGGTCCAGGACCCAGGGCCGATCGAGGTTGTCGGTGCCATGGCGCACCCACTGGTCGGCCAGCATTGAGGTGACCTCGGTGCGTGCAGCCTCGAGCTGTTCGGCGGAATGCAGGTTGACTAAATCGGCCATCTGCTCCCACGCGGCCCGTGCCGGGCCGGTGGACTGCAACATTTCGTCGTGCCCGGGCCCGTGGGCGCTATAGGAATCGAGGAGGTCGGTCACGTCTGCCCGGTTCCTTCCTCCTTGGTGACGGCCACTGCTTAATCCTGTTGGCCGCTCGCGAATCACGCAGCGCAATGAATCCAGTGTAAGGCACTGGCAAAGTCGCATCCGGCGCCGGACGCGCCGACTTGGCAAATTCTTGACCCAACCCGTGGCAGGCGTTTTTGTGTTAGCTCCCCGGTGTGTTCGTGAGCGCTCGCGAGGGCGCATCCCTCCACCGAAAGGAGGAGAGCGAAGCGCGCCTGTCGAGGGATGCACGGCCGCGGCCGTGGCATCATCATCGCTTGTATGGGATCGCAGGAGAGTGCTATCGACCGGGTCGAAAGCCCTGATCAGCGTTGCGGCGAGTCGGTTGAGCAGCCGCAGCGTTGGGTGGCGGCGTCGAGGGAGCTCGTCAAGGCACGGATCATTACGGCACTGATCGTGACCCCGCTGCCGATCCTTGCGGGCGTGGTGCTCACCGTCGTCTTCTCCCGATGGTGGCTGTTTCTCTCTGCCCCGTTCGTGTGGGCGTTACTCCACATACTTCTGTTGAGTCGCCGATACGTGCGCTCACTCGCCCACTGTGAACGCGAGAACGACATCCTCATTCGCGAGGGTGTGCTGAGCCGGACCACCACGCTCATCCCCTATGGCCGGCTGCAATACGTCACGCTCACCGAGGGCCCCATCGACTCCAGGTTCGGTCTGGCCAAGGTGTCGATACATACGGGGACTGGCGGCAGCACCGACATTCCGGGACTGCCCAAGGATCAGGCACGCGAGCTGCGTGGCAGGCTCGCCGACCGGAGCCGTGGTCGGGACGCCGGGTTATGAGCACCGAGCTCGAGGCTCCCGCTCCGAACGACCCCCGTTGGCAACGGCGTCCGCTGCGGTCGGTGGCGGCTGAAAACCTGTCGCTCGTGGGCGGCGGGGTCTTCGCGACCCTCGGCCTGGCCCGGGACAATGTGCAGAACTGGGTCGAAGGTGAGCCACTGGAGTGGCGATTCCTCTCCGTGGTGGCCGTCATCATCGTGTCGCTGTTGATCCTCGTCATGATCAGCAATGTCCTGGGATGGCTGCGATTTAGGTTCATCGTTGACGACGATGGGCTGCACATCTATCGCGGTGGACTCACAAAGAGCTCAACGTCCTATCCCGTGCGCCGGATCGACGGCGTGGATCTCGATGAGCCGATTCTTCAGCGAGTGATGGGGTTAGCAACATTGAAGATCCAGGTGGTCGGTGGTTCTGATACCGGTGCCGAACTCACTGGCATCTCCAAGTCCCGGGCGCTACAGCTGCAGGAGCAATTATTGGAGCAACGCCATCGGTACCTGCAGGAACGCGGCACCGATCCCTCCCAAGGCAACCAGTCCGCTGTCGGGCGGGAAGGTGTCGAAGAGAGCCTGGACCACGACGGTTCGGGTTCGGGTAGTGAAGTTGGTTCCGCAGCATCGCACGCTGGCGCCTTGGCGCCGCAGGTTTACCGATCGATGGCTTTTGGCGCCGAGCGTGCCAAGCGGTACCTACTACGCTCACCCTTGTTTTGGATTCTGGTCACCGTGGCGTTGGGTTTCCTGGTGGCCAGCATCGTCATCTTCATAACTGACGGCTTTGTCGCCGCGATCGGTGTGGGCGTGTTTCTCTTCGGAAGCACGATGGGAGCCGTTCGCCATGGCATAGAACGGTGGACCAGGGTGGCCACGTGGAAGATGGAGTTCACCGACGCCGGGACCCGGATCTCCCGGGGCCGCCTGAACAAAAAGAACACTACGCTGCGACCCGGGAAGGTGTCCGCGATCGAGGTCTCACACGGGCCGATCGACCGGCGCAATGACTGGTGGACGCTTCAGGTTGCGGTCAGCGCCATGGGTAATGACCTGAGCAACTCCGAAGGCTCCGGAACCATCTGCTCGGCTGCGAATGCTGAGGAAGTTGCCGAACTCATCGGGGCTTTGATGAACGAGGTCGATGAGGACCTGGTCGACGAAGTGATAGCGGCGATGCGGGCACAGACACCGCTGCCCGGGTGGCTCACCGCCAAGAGGTTTGGCCGATGGCTCGCTCCGTTCAGCTGGGACCGGATCGGTATTCGGGTGGCCGAGCGCCACGTTCTGGTGCGCACCGGACGGTGGAGTCCCACGGTGAGCCTCATTGCTCGGGATCGGATCCAACTCGTCTCCACGACGGCCGGTCCAATCGACCGCAAGTTCGGTGCTTCGGGCCTGGAGATTCAGATGCCTTCGGGTCCCACCCGGCGAACCCTGGTCCGCTACCTCGATGCAAATGAGGCAACGGCGCTGCGGGACGAGCTCATCGTGGAGGCTCCGCTCGCGCTCGAGGCTTAAGTTCTGTGCCACATGTGGGCGGTCGGTGACTTATCGTGAGGCGCGTGGATTCACAGTGGTGGCAGGCCCTCGCAGACCGGGTGACGCCGTCTTCGGCTTTTGAAGCCTTGGAACCCGAGCACTTGGCTTGGAGCGCGGGAATCGCGCTGGCGCTGATCGTGGTGCGGCCGCTGTGGCTGATCGCGCGGGTGGCGGTGACCCTGGTGCACGAACTGGGGCATGCGCTGACGGGCATCATCGCCGGGCGGAAGTTCACCGGATTCCGGATCAACGTAGACATGTCCGGGCACGCGCTGACCAAGGGCAAACCCCGCGGCTTTGGGTTGGTGGCCACCACCTGGGCCGGCTACCCATCACCGGCGATCGTGGGTACCGCGCTGATCATGCTGGCCCTGGGCGGATGGGCCGCCCCGGCGATCTCGGTGTGTCTGGCGGTCTTGGTGTTCGCGCTGATCAGGGTGCGCTCGTTCCTCACCGCCGTGGTGATGCTCGGGGCCATCGCCGGCACCGGCGCACTATGGTGGTGGGGCGCCGATCTGCTGCAGGCTCAGGTGCTGGTGGGCGCCGGCCTGGTGCTGCTGGTGGGGGCTTGGCGGCATGTGGGCGCCGTGGCCCGATCCTCCGATACCGGCAGTGACGCGGCGGCTCTGGCCAGGCTCACCGGTGTGCCGCGCGCGGTGTGGCTCGCGACGTTCGTGCTGGTGCTGGGTGCTCTGACGTGGCTGGTGGTCAGCCGGGCGCTGGAACTGATCGGCTAACCCCCGCGGTTACTGCTGGGAGTTCGGTTCTGCGGTCTCGTGACCAACCCCCAGCACCCGGGCCACATCCGGCGGGAAGTAGTCCGGACCCTTGAGCACCTTGCCGTCCTCGCGGTAGATCGGTTTGCCGTCCTGCCCGAGCTTGGACATGTTCGAGGCCTGAATCTCGGCCAGCACCTTGGCCAGCGGGATCCCCGATTCCAGGGCCAT
>JBMDWZ010000223.1:0-4249 GCA_048594865.1 Beutenbergiaceae bacterium | reverse complement strand
GTGCCCGCGCAGGACGCCTCCTTTGACGTGGTGCACGCCCATCAGGTGCTGCAACACATCAGCGACCCGGTGCGGGCCCTGGCCGATTGGGGGCGACTGCTCGCGCCCGGTGGCCTCGTCGCTGCCCGGGATGCGGACTATGAGGCGTTCACCTGGTACCCCTACGTCAGCGAACTCGATGAGTGGTTGGAGTTGTACCGCCAACTCGCCCGCGCCACCGGCGGCGAGCCAGACGCCGGGCGCCGGCTGCACTCCTGGGCCCGGGAGGCGGGGTACTCAGACGTGCGCGCTAGCGCCAGCGTCTGGTGCTACACCACCGAAGAGGAGCGCGGCACGTGGGCCAACACCTGGGCGAACCGGGTACGGCACTCGGAGTTCGCCACCAGGGCACTGTCATCAGGGCTGGCCACGCAGGAGGATCTGGACCGCATTGCCCACGGGTGGCTGACCTGGGCGCAGGACCCCGGCGGCTGGTTCCTCATCCCGCACGGCGAGATTCTGGCGTTTGGGTAATGGACGCCTCGGAGATGGTGACGACCCGCTTCGCCGGGAGAACCGTGTTCGTCAGCGGCGGCGCCCACGGGATCGGGGCAGCGACCGTGCGACGGTTCGCTGCCGAAGGGGCGCGGGTCATCATCGCCGACCTCGATGAGCAGGCTGCTCATGGCCTCGCCAGCGAGCTGGGTGCGATCGCGATCGCCGTGCCCTGCGATGTGACCTGCACCCAGAGCGTCGATTCGGCGGTCGCCAGCGCGGTCCAGTGGGCCGAGCACATCGACGTGCTCGCCCTGGTGGCAGGTACGGCGATGCCCTACACCTCGATCACCGAGGTGACCGATGACCACTGGGAACGCGAACTCTCACTCAACCTCACCGGCGTCATGCGCTGCATCCGGGCGGTCGTGCCTCACCTCGTTGACGGCGGCGCGATCGTCTCGGTGAGCTCGGTGAACGGGCTCGCGGCGTTCGGGAACGAGCCGTACTCCAGCGCCAAGGGCGCACAGTCCACCTTCGCCCGCAATCTGGCCATCGAGCTCGCAGACCGCGGAATCAGGATCAATGTGGTGGCCCCGGGCACGGTGAACACCAGAGTGTGGAAGGGGATCGCACCGGAGTCCAACCAGAATCTGCCGCTGATCCCGCTCGGGCGCCTGGGCGAACCGAGCGACATCGCCGCCGCGATCGCCTTCCTGGCCTCCGATGACGCCTCCTGGATCACCGGCGTCACACTCCCGGTGGATGGCGGAATGCTCGCCGGGCCACGGCAGGCGATGCTTGTGAGCCTTGCCGCAGAGTCGGCGGCTGCGACCCCTGAGCCTAAAGTCCCCTAGGCTCAAACACGTGACCCACGACCCCGCCGATGCCTCGGTGCACCTGCTGACGTCCTCCGATGTGCGGGCACTGGGCCAACAACTGGGGCTTCGGCCGACCAAAACCCTGGGCCAGAACTTCGTCACCGACCCCGGGACCGTGCGCCGGATCGTGCGCACCGCCAACATCGAACCCGGCACGGTTGTGCTCGAGGTGGGTCCCGGTCTCGGCTCGTTGACCCTGGGTTTGCTGGAAGCCGGAGCAACGGTGGTGGCCATCGAAGTGGACCCGGTGCTGGCCGAGCAACTACCCAAAACCGTGGAGCAGTTCGCTCCGAGCCATGCCGATGCGCTGACCGTGTTGCACGCCGATGCGATGGAGCCGCCGGAGCTGAGTGCGTCGCCCGAGGTGATGGTGTCCAACCTGCCCTACAACGTCGCGGTGCCGGTGTTGCTGAACTGCTTGGCGCGCTATGCCACGCTGCGTGAAGTGCTGGTGATGGTGCAGTCCGAGGTGGCCGATCGCTTGGCTGCCGGCCCGGGTAGCCGAACCTATGGGGTGCCCTCGGCGAAGGCCGCCTGGTATGCGCAGGCGAGCCGCGCCGGCTCGATCGGGCGCACCGTGTTTTGGCCGGTGCCGAACGTGGACTCGGCGCTGGTGCGCTTGGTCCGCCGCGACTCCCCGTTGACCGCGGCCAGCCGCGATGAGGTGTTCGCGGTCATCGACGCGGCGTTTTCCCAGCGCCGCAAAATGCTTCGTTCGGCATTGGCGAATTGGGCCGGCTCGACGGCGGATGCTGAGTCGGTCTTGCGGCAAGCCGGGGTGGAACCCACCGAGCGCGGCGAAAAGGTGGACATTGCCGGGTTCGCTGCGATCGCCCAAGCTCGTGCGCAGCGAGAGCTGCAGGACTCGTGAAGGCTGTCTCGGCGCTCGAGTCCCCGGTGCACGTGCGAGCGCCGGGGAAGATCAACCTGCGCTTGCGGGTTGGCCCGCCGCGCGCTGACGGCTACCACCCGCTGGCGACCATCTTCCAGGCCGTCAGCCTGTATGAGGACGTTCACGCCGAACTCGCCGATGAGATGACCGTGACCGTGGCCGGCCGGGGCGCGCACCTAGTACCCACCGATGAGCGCAACCTGGCGCTCAAGGCGGCCCACCTGTTGGCAGACGCGACCGGAACGCAGGCCGGCGTGCACCTGCACATCGACAAAGAGGTGCCGGTAGCCGGCGGTATGGGCGGTGGCTCCGCCGATGGTGCCGCCGCGCTGCTGGCGTGCGACCTGCTTTGGGGCACTGGGCTGAGCCGAGACGAACTGGGCCACCTGGCTGCCGAACTCGGCGCCGATGTGCCGTTCGCGCTCACCGGTCAGACCGCTCTGGGATTGGGCCGCGGCGACGTGCTGACCCCGGCCCTGGCACGCGGCCGGTTCCACTGGGTCCTCGCCACTCAGGCGCAGGGATTGTCCACCCCCGAGGTGTTCGCGGATCTGGACGCCAGCGGAGACCTGCCACCCAATCGCCGGGTGAGCGTTCCGCCGTCGATGATGAAGGCACTGCTGACTGGCGAAGCGACGCAGTTACGGCGTCACATGGTCAACGACCTGCAGGACTCTGCGATCCGATTGATGCCGCACCTCGGAGACGTTTTTGCTGCTCTGCAGGAGACCGAGGCGCTGATCTCGATGGTGTCCGGATCGGGGCCCACTGTGGCTGCGCTCGCAGCCGATCAGGCCGCCGCGCACCGGATCGCCGCCAGGCTCACCGACGCGCAGGTGGCGCAGGAGGTGCTGGTGGCACACGGGCCGGTGCCGGGGGCGCGTGTGGTGGAGCACATTCGCACCGAGCAGTAAGCTGCCCGCGCTACTCCTCGAACTGAATGAGCATCTCCCGCAAAAGCCCGGCGAGCTGATCGGAGTGGTCGGCCGGCAGCGCGCCCAGGAACTTGGCTTCGATCTGAAGCAGGTCGGCCATCGCGGCATCGACGGTGGCCAGGCCCTGGTCACTCAACCGCACGCGAACCACCCGTCGGTCGATCGCATCCGGCGTGCGCGCCACCAGGGATTGCGCGGCGAGCCGGTCCACCCGGTTGGTCATCGTGCCCGAGGAGACCATCGTGGAGTTCATCAGGGTGCCGGTGGTCAATTCATACGGTTGCCCGCTACGCCGCAGGGCCGCGAGCACGTCAAAGCCCCAGACTTCCAGGCGGTGCGCGGCAAATACCTCACGGCGAGCGCGGTCCAGGTGGCGGGCCAGGCGCGTGATCCGGGAGAACACCGACAGCGGCTCAACGTTGAGGTCTGGCCGCTCGTGCGCCCAGGCAGCAACGATCCGATCGACCTCGTCCTGCCCATTCGCCATCTGAGCAGATTACTCGACGTCGAGAGATCGTCCCTGTTGGACCGGATCCGGGTCGTGTTCCCCGGTGCTCCACCGCTGCGAACTGACGCGCAGGGCGGCGGGAGTGAGGCTCGGGTCCTTCTCCAGCCCGCGCAGCCCATTCCAGGCAAGGTTCACCAGGTGCGCAGCGACCTCGGTCTTATCCGGGGTGCGGGTCTCTAGCCACCACTGGCCGGTCAGGGCGATCATTCCCACCAGCATTTGGGCGTAGATCGGCGCCACCTGGGGTTCCAGGCCTTGGTGCTCAAAGGTACGCGCCAGGATGTCTTCCACCTGGGTGGCGACGTCGCCGATGAGGGAGGAGAAGGTTCCGGTTGCTTGGGCAACGGGGGAGTCGCGCACCAGGATCCGGAAGCCATCGGTGTTGGTTTCGATGTAGTCCAGCAGCGCCAGCGCCGTCGCCTGCACGGTGACCTTCGGGTGCCCGCCGCGGGTGAGTTTGCCAGTGAGTGCGGCCAGCAACGTTTGCGTCTCGCGGTCCACGATGACCGCGTAGATGCCCTCCTTGCCGCCGAAGTGTTCGTAGACCACGGGCTTGGAG
>JBMDWZ010000222.1:0-1745 GCA_048594865.1 Beutenbergiaceae bacterium | reverse complement strand
ATGGGGTTGATGACGTTGTCCACCAGGTTGGTGACGATGAGGGTGAATGCGGCACCGATGATCATGCCGACGGCGATGTCAATCGCGTTGCCGCGACTGATGAACTCTTTGAACCCCTGAATCATTTCTGTCCTTCCGAGCCCCTCATGGAGCCGCCTGAGTAGTCAGAACGGCGCGATACGGTGCGTAACCTGCGCCGGTGAGAACAGTAGCGTCATTGGCCGAAACGGCCAGGACTATCACCGACGTGTCGGCGGGCGCGCTCGGTGTAGCCAAAAGTCCCGAGTCGCCTGACGGCGGTGGTGGGACCGCCAGGATGAGGGCCCCGGAGGTGAGAAGTTCGGCGTCCTGGCCCGCTTCACCCCAGTCGCCAGGGGGCAGGTAAAGGTCGATCCGGTCTCCAACTCCGGCGAATTGCAGAATCTGGGGGTCGGCGAGGCTGACGGTGGTGACGACCGTGCCTGGGGGAGCCGCATCGGCGAGACCTGGCCCGCTCAACATGGTGGGCGCGATCGGGTACCCCGAGGGCACGCCCACGATGAGCCGCTCACCGATCAGGTCGCCGGCGGGTATCGAGGCCGGGACATCCCGGGACTGGACCTGCGTGGTGAGATCGGCGTCGGTGATGACGTGCCCAGCGGGCAGGTCGCCAGCGGCAACCGTTACATCGATTGTTGGCGGAGAGGGTGGCCGAAGGTGTGCCACCACGATCATCACCACCAAGCCAACACAGGCGGCGGCGATCATCCACCGGCCCCGCCACACCGCGGCGCGCAATCGTCTTGGCATCACTCGTGAACCCATGCACCGACGGTAAGCAGCGACTCAGACTTGGGTCGCCTCGTGCACTCCCGCCTGTGGACACCCGATGGGCGAGTGGTCGCCCTGTGGATTGGCGAGGGATCGAACCGTAGATCGCCGAGCGGTCGCACTGTGGATTGGCGAGTGTGCGGCGGTTGAGGTGCGCTGGTTCCGCTGGCCCGTGAGCGCCACTGATTTTGAGTGCGCGCCCGCGCACCCTCAGCGCCCCTACGTCAGGAGGGGCAGCCGTCGTCTCTTAACCGGCCGCCGTCGTGCGGTAGTGGGACCGGATAGCGACTTAAGAAGAGGCTGCGGCCTTGGTCTTGGACCCCGAACCCGAGTCGCTCGAGCTGGACTTGGCGCCGCTGGAGTCCTTGGAGGTGCCGGAGTTCTTGGACCCGGACCCGGATCCGGAATCGCCCGAGCTCTTGGACTCAGACTTCGACGAGCTCTCGCTGGAGGAGGCCGATTCGGTGGAGGTGGTGGTGCTGCGGGCGTCGTTGCGGTAGAAACCCGAGCCCTTGAAGACCACGCCCACGGAGTTGAACTTCTTGCGCAACTGACCCTCGCATTGCGGGCAGACGGTCAAGGAGTCGTCGCTGAAGGCCTGGTAGATGTCGAACGCGTGCCCGCAGTCGGCGCAGGCATAGGAATAGGTCGGCATAGGTCCTCCACGGTGGATCGCGGTGATCGAGAACGCACCGCCGTGCAGATTGTACGTGCCCGGCGCCCTAGCACCGAATCGAGCCCGATGTGTGGTGGGTTACCCGGGGCGCATCGGCTGCGGCGTGGGTGTCACGTCCGTGTCGCACCGGCCGCGCGCGTTACCCTGCCAGGTGTGAGTGGACTGTCAGTGACGCGCCGGGTTGGGCTTGGGATTGCTGCTGCCTTGGTGGTGGTGTTGGTCGCCGGGCTGATCACCACCACGGCCCTGGTGCGCCGCC
>JBMDWZ010000221.1:0-2044 GCA_048594865.1 Beutenbergiaceae bacterium | reverse complement strand
TCATCGGCGGTGTGCTGGGCGTGGCGATCGGGTTCGGCATCTCCGCCGTGCTGATGGTGGTGGCGCGTTCCTTTGGTCTGATATCCGCACCGTTTGAGTTCTCCATCATTGGGCTCATTGGGTGTGTGCTGTTGGCGGTGGTGAGCGCCGTGGTTGCCGCGCTGCCGGCCGCCCGTGAGGCGGGTAAAACCTCTCCGGTGACCGCGCTCGGTGAAGCACGCTCCTCCAACGCCCGCCCGGTGCGCCGTGGCGCGCGGATGGTGCTGGCCAGTGCGCTGGCGTTGACCGCTATCGCCTCGGCGGCCGCCGGGGTGATCGCTGCCCGCACCCAGGAGGCTGTGGGACTTGGCTTGGCGGCGCTGAGCGGCACGCTGGTGTTCATTGCCCTGGTGGTGGTGGGCCCGTTCCTCATCAAGTGGGCCGCTGCGGTGATGCGGCCGCTGGCCTCACGCTCGGTGTCCATGAAGTTGGCGATCTCCAACTCGCGCCGTGCGTCTCGCCGCACCGCATCGATGGCCACCGTGCTCACCTTGGGCGTTGGGCTCACCGCAGCCCTCATCGTGGGCGTGGCCGGAGCCACCGCAGATTCCCGAGAGAGCGTCGCCCGGAACTTCCCCTCCGAGGCCATCATCCCGATCGATTTGGTCAATGACCCGGCCGACGTCGTCGAGCAGTTGGCAGCTCATCCGGACCTGGATGCCCGGATCGAAGGCAATGACATTCTCATCGACCCCGCGCCCGGTGTGGGCTCAGCGGACCTGCGCGCTGCGGTGCTGGACGTGACCGACGCTGGCACCCCGGTGTACTGGGCGGCCGATGTGTTGGCCGGTATTGAGCAGACCATCGTGATCGGGCAGATCATCGGGGCCACCATGATCGGCGTGACCATGCTGGTGGCGTTGATCGGGGTGTTGGTCACCCTGGCGTTGTCCGTGACCGAGCGCCGCCAAGAGATCGCTCTGTTGCGGGCGCTGGGACTGACCCGCGCGGTGACGCGCCGGTCCATCGGCGCCGAGGCGATGCTCGCGGCCTTGGTGGCAGTGGTGACCGGGATCGGGTTCGGAACCCTGTTCGGGATCCTGGCATTGCACGTGCTGGGCATGTCCACCGGGCTGCCGCCAGTCGGTTCACTCGCCGGGCTCGCTGCTGGAGTGATCGTGGCGACGATTCTGGCCGCAGCGCTGCCGATGCGCACCGCCGGCCGGGTCGCCCCGGCGATCGGGCTCGCGGCGCGGTAGTTCTGATTAGCGCGAGCGCGCCCGATGGGTCACGAATTGCGGCCAATCGGGCGCGCTCGTGCGTGAGGGGTAGGGGCGCGGTCGGCCGTCCGACCCTTCTCCTGGCCTACTACAGGTGCTACTGTATTCGAAACAAACGCAAAACGTTTCGTTTAAACCGTTTGGGGGAATCATGTCGGCATCGGACGCCTTGGCATCGTCAACGTACAGCGCGGGGAACCAGCAACAGCTGGCCAGAGTCCTCGACATGCTCACTGGGGACGAGGTGGCTGACCCGAAGCCACGTTACTTCCTCTCTGCGGCGGACCCCACCGAGTCCGTCGAACTTCCAGAAGAGATTTTCGAAGTGTTGCGACAGGTTGTGGACGCCATGAGGAAAGGGCTGTCGGTCACGATCTCACCAACCTCACAAACCCTCAGCACCCAGCAGGCCGCAGACCTTTTGGGCATTAGCCGGCCCACCCTGATCAAGGCGCTCGACCGAGATGAACTACCCCATACGCGCACGGGGTCACACCGCCGGATCGCTTTGACTGATGTCCTTGACTACCGGGAGAAGCGTCGCCGGGATCAGTACGCGGCGATAGATGCTTTGTCTGTAGACGTTGACGAGACAACAGACATCGATCAGACCTTGACCGACCTTCGAGCAGCCAGAAAGGCCGTTGCCGCGAAACGCCACGCACGCGGAAGGCCTTGAAATAGGTTGATTGGATGTTCTCGGCAGTCCTCGATACGAGCGTTCTGTGGCCGAGCCTGCAACGAGATTTCCTGCTGTCCTTGGCCGCCGAGAACTGCTATCGGCC
>JBMDWZ010000220.1:0-16139 GCA_048594865.1 Beutenbergiaceae bacterium | reverse complement strand
GGTGCTGCCACGGGCGATCGCCGTGACGATCTCCAGCTCCCGGTCAGAGAGCTCATGGCTATCGGCCTTGAGGGACTGGTTCTCTGCGAGTTCTTCCAGCAGGCGCACAGTGATCGATGAGATCGTCCACGGACTGCGGTTCGATGTACATCGCGGGTACGGGGGGAAAGATCACAGCGCCACTGTCGGCGGCCTCGGACATCAGACGCAGGTGCCCGCGATGAAAAGGCGTCTCGCGGACCATGAGCACCAGTGGACGTCGTTCCTTGAGAGTGACATCCGCAGCCCTGGTGCTGAGGGTGTCGGCATAGGAGTTCGCGATCGCGGACAGGCTCTTGATGGAGCACGGCGCCACCAGCATCCCCGTGGTGGGAAAACTGCCGCTGGCAATCGTGGCCCCCAGGTCGTTGTCCGCGTACACCACATCGGCTAGCGCGGAGACTTCGCGCACGCTGACGCCTAGCTCGGACTGGATGGTGCTGCGCGCACCCCGGCTGATGATCAGGTGGGTCTGCACGTGCGGGATCGACGCGCACAGTTTGAGCGCCGCCACCCCGTAGGCGGCACCGGAGGCGCCGGTAATGGCGATGACCAGCGGCTCGCGCTCACCAGAGCCGGCAAGGACACCTGGACCAAAGCCGGCACCCGAGCGCGCGTCAGCGCCGGAATCCACAACCACTCTTCACCACTCCCTGCTCGACGTGTCATACTCATTCTATAGTGAAACTGAATTTCATGAAACGGAAGGATTGAGATGACCGCGTGGAAGGACCTCCGCGAGTTCGTGACTGCCCTGGAATCGCGTGGCGATCTCATCCGAGTGCAGCGGGAGGTGGACTGGGAGTACGAAGCCGTCGCCCTCACCCGCCAGAGCTCCGCCGTCGACGGCCCGGCGTTCATGTTCGAGTCCATGAAGGACAGCAAGTTCGGCTGCCTCAGCGGCATCTTTGGGTCCTCCCGCCGCGTCGCCCTGGCGCTGGGCCACGACTATGACTACCTGCTGCGCAACTTCAAGGAACTGGAAGCCAAGCAGCTGCCCACCACCCTGTCCACCGCTCCGGCGCCCTGCCAGGAAGTCGTCCTCACCGAAGACATCGACGTACTCTCCCTGCCCCTGCTCCGGCATTTCGAGCACGACGGCGGCCGCTACCTCACCGCCGGCCTACAGGTGGCCAAGGACCCCGAAAGCGGAGTCAGCAACGTCTCCATCCACCGCCAGTTGCCGCTCAGCCGCGAGCATCTGAGCGTGTTCGCCCCTCCGGGACGCCACCTGCGTACCATCATCGAACGCTGGGAAGAAAAAGGGAAGGCCGCCGAAATCGCCGTCGTCCTGGGCGCCGACCCGGTCACCCAAATCGCCTCCCAGGCACGCGCTCCCTACGGCGTGGACGAATTCGAGATCGCCGGCGGCATGCGCGGCGAATCGGTAGAGATGACCACCTGCAAGACCATCGACCTGCAGGTTCCCGCCAACGCCGAGATCATCATCGAAGGCGTCATCGAGCCGGGTCGCCTGGAATTGGATGGCCCCTTCGGCGAATACCCCGGAACGTACAGCGCCGCCAAGCCCGCGCCGGTGATGCGCGTAACCGCCATCACTCACCGCGCCGATGCGTTTTACCAGAACACCCTCACCGGCACTCCGATGACCGAGAACCACTGGATGATGCAGCCCGGCGCCACTGCCATGGCCTACCGCGAAGCCCAGCGGATCACGCCAGAGGTCAAGGCTGTGCACGTCACCCCCGGGGGCACCACCCGACACCACGTGGTGGTCTCGATGCGCAAGCGCCACCCCTCAGAACCCCGCAACCTTATGCTCGCCCTGCTGGCCAGCGGCCTTGGCGCCAAGCAGGTCACAATCGTGGACGACGACGTCGATCCTTACGACATGCAGCAGGTGGAGTGGGCTGTCAACACCCGGATGCAGCCGGACAAGGACATCGTCATCGTTCCGGACCTGTACAGCCCCACCCTGGACCCGTCTGCCCCGGCGCCGCGCACCAGCGCCAAGATGGGCATCGACGCCACCGCACCCCTGGGTGAAGAACGCGTCATGTTCGAAGCGCCCCTGCCCCTGAACCAGGACCGGTACTCCCTGGACGCCTTGCTGGCCGAACACCAGTGGACAACCCCGGACGCCAAGCAGTACTTCGAAGGTAAGTCCCTGTGACCGCAGCGTATGGCGCGCGGGCGCGCATCGGCCTGATCCTGCCTGCCGACAACGTGGTGATCGAACCCGAGTACTCCGAGCTTGCCCTCGATGGCATCAGCTTCCACGGCCTACGCCTGACCGCCACCGACCCCGAGCAGATGCGAGGCCAGGCCGTGGAGTTGGCCGACGCGATCGCGCTGATGGGCCTGGACGCCGCGGTGTACGCCTGTGCCGAGACATCGTTCAACGGCGGGGAAGATGCCCGGCAGAGCCTGCCCAGCCTGATCTCCAAACGCTGCGGACTGCCGGTGGTCACGGCCACCAATGCCACCCTGGAGGCCGTGGCCGCCGTGGGCCTTTCCTACGCCACCGTGATCACCCCCTACACGCCACGATCGGGTGACCTGTTCGAACGCACTCTGACGATCGCTGGCTGTGAGGTCGCGGCCTCATCGCACAGAGACTTCCGCGACGCCGGATCCGATGAGCGCGAGTGGTTCTACACCAACCGCGTCGCCGCTGACACTGCGATGGCGATGGCCATGAAGGCCGACGTCGAGGCCGCGCAAGGCATCGTCATCGGCTCCACCAACTGGCCCACGCTGCAGACCATCAGCAAGTTGGAGCAGGCCGCCGGCAAACCGGTCATCACATCCAACCAAGCCATCCTGTGGTGGTGTAAGAACACCCTGGGACTCGACATCGATGCTCCCGCGCTCGGCCGCTTGTTCACACCCGTTCCAGCCTCGGTATGACCGCCGACAAAACCTCGGGGGGCAAACTCGCCGGTAAACGGGCGCTAATCACCGGCGCCGACGGCGGCATCGGCAGCGCCCTAACTCGTGGCCTGGCCGGCCACGGTGCGGCCATCGTGCTGCACTCCCTGCAGCCTGGCGCCGCCGATGAGCTCGCGACTCAGTTGCGTGACTCCGGCACCGAGACGTGGACGGTGCACGGCGACGTCACCAACGACGACGACGTGCTGAGGTTCACCGATGCGGCGACCGCCGATGGCCTGCCCTTGGACATCTTGGTGAATAACGCCGGACGGATGAGCACCCAGGGCTTCTTGGAATCAGACGTTACGGATTTCGCCAACGTCATCAACACAAACCTGGTGGGTTACTTCCGCGTGGGCCAGGCCGTCTGCCGGCATATGGCTCGCCGGGGGAGCGGCGCGGTGGTCAACATTTCCTCCACTCGCAAAGTCCAAGCCTGGCCTGGTAGCAGCGCCTATGCCACTGCTAAGGCCGGGGTAGAAATGCTCACCCGGTCGATGGCGCTGGAACTGGCCCCACTGGGCGTGCGGGTCAACAGCGTGGCACCGGGTACGTTCCTCACCAACCTCAACTCCGAGTACCTGACCGATCCCGAATTTCGCGCGCAGCGCGTGGGTCGCATCCCCATCGGCCGCCTGGGTGAGGTCAGCGAACTCGTGGGAGCCGTGGCGCATCTGGCTTCCGATGAAGCAAGTTTCACCACCGGAGCCTCATTGATGGTCGACGGCGGCCAGACCCTGTGGTGATAGGCATAAACCCGGCGCGCAACATCCCAACCGACACAACAGGAGGATTCAGGTGCTGATCCTGACGGCGTCCGACGTCGCGCAAGTGTTCGACATGAAGGCCGCGTTCGCGGCCACAAAGCAGGCCGCGATCGCGGTGTCGGCCGGAACTGCGCAATCGCCCAGGCGCATCGCGCTGCACGCGGACAAACCAGCCGCCGAAGCTTTGGTGATGCCCGGCGTCGTCGATGACGACCTGCTAGGCACCAAGGTCTGGTTCACCTATGGCCAGCCACGCAACTCCGTGCCGGGCACCGGTGCGCTCATCTACGTCCACGACCCAGAACTGGGCGAAGAGGTACTGGTCGAAGGCGGCATGATCACCGACTTCCGCACCGGCGCGATAGCCGGCCTGGCCGCCGAACACCTCGCGCCCGATGACGTGGCCACCCTGACCGTGCTGGGCGCTGGAATCCAAGCGCGCACGCAGATCCTGGCGATGCTGCACGCCCGTCCTAGCATCGAAAAGATCCTGGTGTCCTCACGCACCAAGAGTCGACTAGACGCCTTCATCGAGGCCATGCGCTCAGAGATCGCCCAACTCCCGCATGGCGCCATCATCGAGGCAGCAGACAGCCCGCCGGTCGCGGTCGCCGCCGGGGATATCGTCGTGGCTGCGACCACCTCCAGCCAGCCGGTCATCCAGGACTCCTGGGTTACCAAACCGGGCGCGATCATCTGCGGCGTGGGCAGCCACGACCGGCAAAGCACCGAGATTGACCCCGCGCTGGTGCAGCGTGCCAACACCCTGGTGGTGGATACCTTCACCGGCGGCCTGGACGGCGCGGCCGACATTAGCGACCCCGTGGACCACGGACTGGTGTCGCGGGATTCGGTCATCGAACTGGGGGACCTGCTGCAGCGCCCCCGTACGACCGCGGGCCTGACGGTGTTCAAGAGCGTTGGTTTCAGCTCCGCGGACCTCATCAGCGCCGCGGTGGCCGCCCGCGCCGCGGCTAAAGCTGGGCTTGGCCAGCGGATTAACCTGCACGGCTAGGATCAATTTCAGGTGACGGCGGTGGGCTTGGCCCGCCGAGCTAGGAGAAGTGGTGTCTATCCAAATCGTTCGACGGGCCCTGGGGGTGCTCGGGGCCGTGTCTGCGCCGCCGCAGGGTAAGACGCTCACCGAAATCAGTCAGACCATGGACCTGCCGATGCCCACCACCCACCGGCTGCTGATGACGCTGGTGGAAGAGGGATACGTTCGCCGCAGCGATGAATCGCAGCGCTATTTTCCCGGGCACGCCCTGATCCGCCTGGCCTCGTTGCCGCTCGGCGGGGCAAGCATTGTGGAGGTCGCTCAACCGCACCTGCAAGCGCTGCAGGAGGAGTTTGGCGAGACCGTATTCCTCGCCGAGCTCATCAATCGACGCGCGGTGTGCATCGCATCGGTGGCCAGCGATCGTCCCCTGCACGTTCAGGTTCAACCCGGCCGAGATCTGCCGTTGCACGCCTCGGCCGGCGCTCGGGCGCTATTGGCCTTCCGCAGCGACACCGAAGCTGTCGCGATCTTGGCCGGGCACGACTACCGGCAGTTCACCGATTCCACCCCGCGAGATGAACGCTCGGTGATGGCTCACCTCATGGAGATCCGCGGGCGAGGCTACGACATTTGTGAAGACGAACTCGACGCCAATGTGTGGGCGGTCGCCGCGCCGATTCTGCAAAGCGACGGCCGGGCCCTGGCAAGCATCACAGTCGCCTCGCCGCGGGAGCGGCTGAAGCACCCGAACCAGCGCAAAAAGGTGATTGCTGCGGTGCGAGAGCGCGCTCAGGCGATCACCGAAGCCTTCCCCTTGAGCTAGCAGCAGGCTCTGCCGCAGGCCCGGCGGTGCAGCCGGTGCCCGTTTAAGTAAATTTCTCGTTTCGGACCGGCGTGGTGGGTCACCGAGGTTTGACGATTTGCGCTGCTCCGTCATAGGTTCGCGTTATCCGTAGAACGTAATCGCATTCCGTCACATGAAATATCTATCTCGATAGAACCATGGGGCGCACGAAAGGATCTAACGATGACCGCCTCGACCCCCTCTTCCCGTCGTGGACTCTTCCGCGCTGCGGCTTTTGCCTCGGTGGCGGCGCTCGGCCTAGCCGCGTGCAGCGGCGACTCCGACGGCGCAGATGGAGAGGATTCGGGCCTGGGCACCATCCGGGTAGCCACCTCGGTGTCGAACTCCTTCATCTTTATGCCGATCCAGGCCATGGATCGCCTGGGCACGTTCGATGACACCGAGCTCACCGTGGAACTAATCGAAGCCACCACGCCCACCATCAACCAGGTGATGGCCGGCGGCGAAGCCGACGTTGCCCTGGCCGGGGGAAACAGCGTTGTGGCCGGAATGGAACAGGGCGTGGAAATGACCCTCGTTGCGTCCTCGATGTCGGACTGGGATCAGCGCATCATCGCCCGTCCTGGTATTGCCTCGGTGGAAGACCTTCACGGCGGAAACCTCGGTATCTCCGGTGCCGGCTCACCGGGCCACTACGCCGTAGAAAAGATGGTCGAGTCGATGGGTTGGGAAGAGGGCGCTGACTACGAACTCACTAGTGTCGGTGACCTGCAGGGCCTCAGCGCGGCGCTCACCGCCGGCACTATCGACATGTTCGCCTGGAACAGCCAGACCGCCTTCACGATGGAAGAGTCCGGCGACGCTGTCGTGCTGGGCGAAGCCAGCGAGTACGTCGGAGACGTGGTGCTACAGGCCTTCGGCATCATGGACGAGTACGCGGAAGAGAACCCCGAGGAAGTCCAGGCATTCTTCGAGGCCTACTTCGCGACCGTCGAAGAATTGCAGGCCGATCCGCAACTGTTCATCGACGTGCTCGTCGAAGAGTGGGACGTCAATGAAAACGTTGCGCAGCGCCTCGCCGAAGAAGGCCCTCTGGATAACATCTCCTCTGACGGGGTGATCACTGATGCCGAGCTGGAAGGTCTAGTCGACAGCGCCGAGTTCACACTGGACGGTGCCGAGATCGCAGACGCCAACTACGTTCACTGGCAGGACCTTCCCTAATGTCAGCCACCGCGACATCAGTTTCTCCGGTGATTGCCGCTAAGCGGCTCAACCGCAATGCGCTGCTTTTGCGCGCCGGACTGATCCTGACGCTGCTGTTTGTCTGGGAGGCGCTGGCGCGAGCGGAGGTCATTGACCCCCGCTTCGCCTCCCAGCCAACGCTGATCTTGGCGGCGTTCGCTGACCTGGCCCTCGACCCGGTCATCCACACCGCTTTGCTGGACACGTTGATCGCGTTCGTGGTGGCCTTCACGATCGGTACCGGCGCGGGATTGCTGGTGGGCCTGATCTTCGGGCTCTTCCCGTTGGCTAGGGAGGCCTACTTCCCGATGGTGGCCATGTTCATGGCCGTGCCTAAATCGGTGTTCCTGCCGTTGATCGTCTTGTTCTTCGGCCTGGGCCGTGAACCCGGAATGGCTTTCGGTGCGCTGATGGCCTTCGTGTATGTGACGGTCAACGTCGTCGCCGGGTTGGACCTCATCGAACGGCGCTACCTGCTGGCGGCCCGGGCATACCGAGCCGGGCCGCTGCGGCTGTTCTTCGACGTGTTGCTCCCCGGAGCAACACCGGGGATCTTCGCTGGGATCTGGCACGGCATCCGCAACAGTTTCATCGGCGTCATCAACGCCCAACTGTTCGTCTCTGCAGTCGGCATCGGATATCTGGTGCGGCTGTATACCAACAACTTCCAGATCAACGAAGCCATGGCGCTGGTACTGGGTACCGCGATCGTGGTCATCGTGATGGGCACGATCTGGAATCGCGTCGAAACGCGGCTGACCGCGTGGCGACAGTAATCAAGGAACGGAAAGCACTCCTCCCGTGAGCAAACTCGTCATCGATAGCCTCAGCATGGAATACCCCAGCCCCTCGGGCGGTGATCCATTCCTCGCGATTTCCGGCGTCGACCTCACCGTGCAGCAGGGTGAGTTCGTCACCATCATTGGCCCCTCCGGCTGCGGAAAGTCAACGCTCCTGCACTGCATGGGCGGCCTGCAAAACTCCACCGCCGGCGTCACCACAGTGGACAATGAGGTCGTCACCAAGCCCGACCCGTATCGCGGGGCGTTCGTATTCCAGGACTACAGCCTGTTCCCGTGGCGTTCGGTGCTGGAGAACGCCGCCATGGGCCTGCGGTTCGCAGGTGTGTCAAAAGCTGAGGCCACTGCGGTGGCTCAGGAGCAGCTCGAATTCGTGGGACTCAAAGGCTTCGAAGACAAGTACCCCAAGCACCTGTCCGGAGGCATGCAGCAGCGTGTGGCCGTAGCCCGTGCACTGGCGATGAAGCCCCGGATGCTGCTGATGGATGAACCCTTCGGCGCACTGGACGAGCAAACCAGGCGGTTCCTGGGCCGGGACTTGGTGCGGATCCTCACCGACGCTGGCCAGTCCGTAGTGATGATTACCCACAGCTTGGACGAGGCCATCATCTGGGCCGACAGGATCGTGGTGATGAGCGCCCGACCGGGGCAGATCGTCGAAGAGATCCAGGTGGCCGCCAAGCGCCCCCGGGACGATGACTTCCTCACCAGCCAAGAGTTCCAAGACATCCGGCTGCGGCTGTTCAGCCTGCTGGAAACGCGCGATCACTCGGTGTCCACATGAGCGCAACGTCCACGCAGACCGCCGACGCTGGTAGTTCAGCCAACTCAACCAACGCGGCGGGCGCAACCAAAGACGCCGCTCCCGCAGCGGCCCAGTCGGTCAAGCCCCCCAAGACCACAAGCGCCGCCGAGTCCGGCGTGGGACGCCAGGTGCTGGTTTGGGCCATGCGGGCGGCCCTGGTCGGTGTGGTTATCGTCGCCTGGTGGTACATCACTGGCCCAGGCGGCGCTTCGCCGCTCATCTTGCCCGGCCCCGCGGACGTGTTCGCATCGGTGGTCGACCGCGCAGTAGAGTCGCGCACCTGGCGGCACGCCGGGATCACCCTGTTTGAGATCCTGTCCGCGTTCGCGCTTGCGGCCACCGGTGGCATCCTCATCGGCTTCCTGCTCTCCCGCGCGAAGATCACCTCCAAGGCATTCGAAGTGATGTTCGCCTGGGGTTACATGGTGCCGATGGCGCTGTTCTACCCACTGTTCCTGCTGTGGCTCGGCGTCGGCATGGAATCCAAGATCGTGTACGCCGCAATCGGTGGATTCTTTCCCATTGCCTACAACGTGATGCGGGGCCTGCGCAGCGTTGATCAGCGTTACCTCAACGTAGGCAAGGCCTTCGGTGCTTCGGCGCTGGCCGTGGACCTGGTGATCAAGGCTGGCGCGGCGCGCCCGATGATCCTCTCGGGCTTACGAATCGGGCTATCGATCGTGATGATCCTGGTGGTCCTCGGTGAACTCCTTGGCGCCAATGCGGGTCTGGGGTACCTCATAGATGCCTCCACCTCCCGCCTGCAATCGGCTAACGCCTACGGCCTGGCCGTAATCCTGCTGGTCATCACCGGCACCACGCAGTTGCTCTTTGAATGGCTGCTGCGCAAGTTCGGAACGGAGAAATGACCAGTGATGTCCACTGCCCTGCGTGACCATGAGGCGAACACGCCCGCCAACCCTGACCGCAGCGTGCTGCTGCGCGGCGGGAGCGTGCTGCACAGCACCGATACCGACCAGGCGCCCACCCGCGCCGATGTGCTGATCATCGACGGCGTCATCACCGAGGTGGGCAACATCCCGCAGGCTCCCGCAGGTGTCCCGGTCCGCGACGTCACCGGCAAACTACTGATGCCCGGGATGATCAACGCGCACTATCACAGCCACGACACCCTGGCGAAGGGCACGCTCGAGGAGGAACCGCTGGAGTACTGGCGGTTGCTCGCCCTACCCCCGCAGTTCCCCAAGCGCTCCCGCGCCGAGGTGAAGGCCCGCACCCTCATCGGTGCGTATGAATGTCTGCGCGCGGGAATCACCACGGTGCAGGACATGGTCACATTGTTCCCGTTTGACCCTGAGCACCTCGACGCGGTCATCGAGGCCTATGAGGAGATCGGGCTACGCGCCGTCGTCGGGCTACAGTACGCGGACAGGAAGGGCATCTCCACCATCCCGTTCTGGGAAGAGATCTTTCCCGCCGAACTACACTCCCAGCTGTCCACCGCGGCGGAACCCGATAGCGACATCGATCAACTGTCGTACTTGGAGGACGCACACCTGCGTAACGACCCCCGGGAGCTGATCACCTGGGCGCTGGGACCCTCGGCACCCGAACGGTGCTCACCGGAGCTCCTGGCCCGTACCTCGGACCTGGCGCAGCGCTACGACCTGCAGATCTTCAGCCACTTCTATGAGTCCAAGGGCATGGCCCTGCAGGCCCGGATGGAGTATCCGCAGTACGGCGGATCGCTGGTGCGCCGGCTTGCCGCAGAGAACGTGCTGGGCCCGCGGCTGAACCTGGCCCACAGTGTGTGGTTGCTGCAAGACGAGATTGAGATGTTGGCCGAGTCCGGCACCGGGGTGGTCCTGAACCCGTTGAGCAACCTCAAACTCAAGAGCGGCATTCCACCGGTGCAGGCGATGTTCGATGCCGGGTTGCGGGTGGCGATCGGGTGCGACAACAGTTCCTGCAGCGACGCCCAAAACCTGTTCCAGGCGATGAAGCTGCTCGCCATGCTCGGGCACATCAGCGACATCAACCCAGGCCCTGCCAAGGCCTCAGCGGTGTTGAGCGCCGCAACCACCGGCGGAGCGGCGGCGCTTGGGCGCACCGACATCGGCCAGATCGCGCCAGGGTCTCGCGGCGACATCACCGTGATTGACCTGTCCGACCCCAGCTACGTGCCGGCCAACAACACGGTCCGCCAACTGGTCTACACCGAATCCGGGCGCGGGGTGCGCGACGTCATCGTCGAGGGCCGCGTTGTCATCGACGACGGTCGGCTCACCACCATCGACCCGGACCGCCTGCGTGCGCAGGTGGAAGACGTGATGCCGGCCTTCACCCGCGACCGGCTCGCCGTCAGCCAGCGCATCGACACTTACCGCGGCTACCTAGCCCAAGCTCATGAGCGCATCTGGGCCCAAGACGTTGGTACCAACCGCCTCTTCACCGGGAGCTGAGCGTGAAAGACGTACTCGGCTTGCTACTGGGCCACGACGATGAGACCTTCCAACTGCGCGAAGAGCGGCGGATCGAGTTGGCGCGGGACATCTTCGCAGCCTCCTATCTCACGCAAGAGTTCTCTGACAGCGACAACCGGCGCTCCAGCTACCTATTCCGGCCCGAACTGTTCATGACCAAACCTACGGTGCTGCGTCGGCTGGTCAACGTGCTGGCCGATCGGGTGCCCGCCGACATCGACCGGCTCGCTGCCACCGAACCGGGCTCGTTGCCGATCGCCGCGGCGTTGTCGCTAGAGATTGGGTTGCCGTTTGTGGCGCTGCGCGAGTCGGGCCAGGGCCAATCAGACACTGGCGCGTTTGACGTGCGCGGTGAACTGCACGCAGGTGAACGGATCGTTGTCTTGGAGGACGTCAGCGCCACCGGGACCCGAGCGGTCAACGCCGCCCGTGCCATCACCGACGCCGGCGCGGTCCTGGACCGGGTGGTCACCGTGATCGACCGGCAAGAGGGGGCAGCGCAAAAGATGCACGACGCCGGTATCACCTTCGCGCCGCTGTTCACTGTCTCTGAACTACTGAGCGACCCAGCCGGACCAAACCGAGGTGGGAAATGAGCACCGACACCCACGTTCCCGAGACAGACCAACAAGTGACCGAGGCTGGCCGGACCACCGCGGCTGAACTACGCCAATCCGCAGGACGAATCAGCGCGATGCTGGATGAGCTCGCCGAGCTCAGCGAGGGTGGCCCGGGCGTCTCACGGCTCGCCTACACCGACCTTGAGGTCCGATCCCACGAACTTTTCGCCACCTGGGCCACCGAGCTCGGTGCGCAGGTCACCCGAGATGACGCCGGCAACACCATCGCAGAACTGCCCGGCAAGGATCCCTCCGCGCGCGCGATCGGCACCGGGAGTCACCTGGACTCGGTCTACAACGGTGGAAAGTTCGACGGCATTGCGGGCGTGGTCGCGGGGGTCGAACTCATTCGGATGGCGAAAGAATCCGGCGGCCTGCAGTCCCCGCTGCGGGTCGTTGCCTTCGCCGGCGAAGAGGGCGCCCGCTTTGGGCAGGCGTGCATCGGCTCGAAGCTTGCAACCGGCCTCACCAAGCGCGAGACCCTCGACGCCCTCGTGGATCTCGATGGCGTCACCTTGGCGCAGGCCATGCGAAACATCGGCCTAGACCCTGATCGCGCGGCGCTAGCTACCTGGAACGCCGACGAGTGGGCGGTGTTCCTCGAACTGCACATCGAACAGGGCAAGGTGCTGCAGGACACCGAGACCGCTGTTGGCCCGGTGGAACTCATCTCGGGCTCAACCCGCCTGAGCTTCACCATGACCGGGCGGTCCTCGCACACCGGAGGCACGCCGATGTTCGGCCGGGCCGATGCGCTCGCCGCCGCCTCCGAAGCGGTGCTGATTGCCGAGAACCTTGCCTCGGACATCAACCACCGCGGCACCCGCGCCACCGTGGGCCGGCTGTCCGTGGAGCCCAACTCCATCACCACCATCCCGGGCAAGGTCAGCTTCAGCCTGGACATCAGGGACATCGACGCCGATCGGCAACGTCGCTCCGCCCGCGAGATCGTCACCCAGGTGATGGCCACTGCCCGGCGTCGCGGCGTGGAACTGGAGGTGGGCCTGATCGCCGATACCTCCCCAGTGGTGCTGCCGCTGTGGGTGCGTCAAACGCTGGTCGAGAGCGCCCGCGAAGCTCGCATTCCTTATCGAGTGGTGCAATCGGGAGCTAGCCACGACGTACAAATGGTCAACACCATGATCCCGTCGGCGTTGCTGTTTGTGCCCAGCAAAGACGGGCTCTCCCACGTGCCGCAGGAGTGGACCGAAGTCGAGGAGATCGCGACCGGCGTCGACGTGCTGAACCGCGCCGTGCGTCGCCTCGACCAAACGCTGACCACACCGAGCGCGTCATGACCGACAACCTGGCCATCCGGGACATCACTGACCCGTGGGGCAACCGACGTGACCTATTCATTGCCGGTGGCCGGTTCGTCGACGCTCCCGCACCCGGCGCGCGTGAGCTCAATGCATCCGGGCTGCACGCGCTGCCCGGCCTGGTGGACTTGCACACGCACCTGCGCGAGCCCGGCGCCAGTGAGTCCGAGACGGTGCTCACAGGAACCCGGGCGGCCGCAGCTGGTGGGTATACCGCAGTGTTCGCGATGGCTAACACCGATCCGGTCACCGACAGCACCGCCGCAGCAGACAACATGGCGGCCCTGGCGGCCAGTAGCGCATATGCCACCGTCACCACCATCGGCGCGGTAACCGTTGGGCTGGCCGGTGAACAACTTGCCGACCTCGAAGGAATGGCCGCTAGCGAAGCCCAGGTGCGAGTCTTCAGCGACGACGGCCACTGCGTCCACGACCCGATGCTCATGCGCTCCGCCCTGCAACGGATCGCGAGGCTCGGGGGAGTCCTTGCCCAGCACGCCCAAGAACCACGGCTGACGGTTGGCGCCCAACTCAACGAAGGCACTGTCTCGACAGAACTGGGTCTCCTGGGGTGGCCCGGGGTCGCCGAAGAGACCATCATTGCCCGGGACGTGCTGCTGGCTAAGGACGTCGGTGCGCGGCTACACATCTGCCACCTATCCACAGCCGAGAGCGTGGAAGTGGTCCGGTGGGCCAAGGCCCGTGGGGTCAACGTCACCGCCGAGGTGACGCCACACCACCTGATGCTCACCGATGAGACCGCCCGCACCGGGGACGCTCGCTACAAGGTCAACCCGCCGCTGCGTCGTAATGAGGATGTGCACGCGCTCAGGGCGGCCGTTGCCGACGGCACGATAGACATTGTTGCGACCGATCACGCCCCGCACCCGCAGGCAAACAAGACCTGTGCGTGGCCGGACGCTGCCAACGGCATGGTCGGATTGGAAACGGCGCTGAACGTGGTGCAAGACGCGCTCGTGGAGCCGGGGCACGTCACCTGGGCCCAAGTCGCCAAGCTCATGTCGAGTGTGCCGGCCGCCATCGGGCAGCTTGCCGGCTACGACCAACCCCTGCAGGTGGGCTCGCCGGCGAACGTCACGTTGCATGACCCGAACGCCCGCACCGAGATTGCCACAGAGCATCTACACGGCAAGAGCACCAACTCCCCATTCCTGGGCCTGAGCCTGCCCGGCCGTGTCGTCATCACCATCCACAACGGACGAGTCACCGTCGCAGACGGGCAGATCCAAACGACCGAGGAGCATTAGGCGATGTCAGATGAATACGGGATTCCGAATAATGCGCAGGATTCTATGTTCGACGACGAACTGCAGGCGGACCCGATCAAGGTGGAAGAGCTCGGAGTGCACCTGGCTGCCAATCTCCCGCAGGCCACGGCTGTGCTTCATTGGGACCGCGTGGCGGACGCGGTCATGGGCCACGTGGTGGCCCGTGAACGATCCCTGCAGCGTCACACGATGGTGATCGACCAGGGGATCTTCACGATCTACCCTCCGCTACCCGAGGCCAGCGCGGTGGTCGTGATGTACCCGAGCAATCCCGAAATGGCCTGGGAAGCAGTCTCTGCCGCAGTGCATAGCAGGGGGCACACCGTTGTTGCTGTTCTGAAGTGAGACGTGGTTGGTGGCCGCCCCGCGCCCCACGGCACCGGATCCCTCGATCCGTACGCGCTCGGCATGTCAGGGGTGGTGTTTCCCTACGTGCTATGACAACTCTTGAGGTAGCTCAGAAAAGACGCCTGTAGCCCAGTGACGTGCGTGGCGCCTAGGATCTCGCTGGAAAGGTCTTGTGAACGGCCCTTGCCGGCAATCGCCTCGGTCACCGCTAGCACGTTGCGTGCTAGGCCCCGATAGATCGAGATGTCGCCAAGCGCCTCGACCTCATTGAGCGTGATGTGCAGCCGTTGCCCTGGGCTGTCTGAGCCGCGGGGTGGCAGGGAATCGATCATCGCGAACACCTGGCTTTCGGGACTGATCACCCCCGGGCTACCGGCACCGAACGTTGCGAACGGGGCGGCTTCGCGCAGCCACGCATACAGTGCGAAGAGGCCCCCATACGACGATCCGAACAGACCATGCCCCGACTCGCTCACACGAAAGGTCGTGGCCAAGTGGGGGTGCAACTCCTTGGTGATGAAGTCTAAAAACACATCCGCTCGAGTATCGGCTAACTCGGTGAGGTAGGCATCGACGTGTTCATGCGTCATCGCTCCGGACTCTCGAGCCTCCCTGAGCGTACTCACCATCTCCTCATTGATCGGCTCCCCCGGTGGAACCAGATCCCGGTTGCGCAGGGTGGCCCACGCGGCGGCCTCCGGTCCGGCGTAGCCCACGCTGACCTGGATGTAAGGAGCGACGGTGAGATATGGGTCGTGTTGGGTCACGATGAGCGGCGCCGTTTGTCCCACAGCCCAGTTTCCGTCGACCACGTAGATCAACGGAGCCGGTTCTGTGGACTGTGCGAACCCGGGCGGGGTCGTTACCCAAATTCCGTACCGATTTCCTGATTCGGCGTCCATCTCGAAGTATTCGGTATCGGGCAGACACCCGTGCAACATCTCGCTCATCGATTTCCCTCTCTGTTTCGGCGAGCAACCCGTAGCGCCAGGCTCACAGATTCGGCTTCCTAAACAGTGGTGAGTTCCTGTCTGCGCTACGCTACTCAACGCTGGTGAGTTCGTCAAAGGGCTGCCTTGACCAGCTCCGTCCCGGGGAGGTTCAACGTGAAACAAAAACCAACGAGATCGCCGGTAGGGCAGGGCAGGGACCGACTGCTGACTGCACTCTTCGATGAATTCGGTCAGAACGGGCCGGACGCAAATCTTTCGATGCGCGAGGTTGCTGAGCGCTTGGGGGTGCACCACACCTTGCTGACCTACCACTTTGGGTCGCGACCGGGACTGCTGCGCGCCGTCCTGACCGAAGCTCGCCGTCGGGACAATGGTGCTATCGCCGCCATGGGCAAGGACCTGGGATTCGAAGCGCTGTGTCGTGTCATTTGGCGCTACTACAGTGACCCAACACATGAAGATCGGATCCGCGCGTTCTTTCACCTGGTCGGCCTTGCTGTCTATGAACCGCACGTGGTCGAGGGAGGCCTTGTCGATCTCGATGATCTCGGTGGGATTCTTGAGGCAGCCGCGCTCCGAGAAGGCATGTCGGTCGCTCCTGCGCAACGCCTCGGCATACTCGCAACATCTTGCCTGCGAGGTCTGCTCTTGCAGCGTTTGTTGACTCCGACCCCGGAAGTCGAGGAGGCCGCCGATCGCCTCATCGTGCTGCTTGGGGCCTCCGTGAATGCCGCGGAAGGCGAGTAGTGCAGCGTCCGGAGTTGTCGCGCTCAGTCACTCACGAATACTGAACCCATGGACACTCCACCC
>JBMDWZ010000022.1:0-10786 GCA_048594865.1 Beutenbergiaceae bacterium | reverse complement strand
CCAACGCGATTCCACCGCGCAAGGTCCACGCCACCCAGAGCAGGTGAAGCCCCAGAACTCGCAGTCCAAAGCGGCCGATTCGAGTGTGCCAACCCACTAGCCAGTTCATCGAAAGGTGACCTTTCCGCAGGACCGGGCTTTCGCCGTCGACCCGTTTGAAATCGACCGGGAGCCGGGTGCTGCGTTGCTCGCCGTGCTCATCAGCCCTTCACCGAGCCGATCATGATGCCCTTTTCAAAGTAGCGCTGCAGGAACGGGTAGAGCACTACAACCGGGAGGGTGGAGACCACGATGACTCCGTACTTAATTTGGTCGGCGTACTGCTGGGCGTAGCTACCGCCACCAGAACCACCGGATCCACCGGCGCCGCCGGAGAACGCTTGGTTGGATATCAGAATGTCGCGCAGCACGATCTGTAGCGGTTGTTTCTGATAGTCGCGCACGAACACCAGGCCGGTGAAGAAGTCATTCCAGTGCTGCACCAGGTAGTACAGCCCGATCACCGAGATCACGGCCAGCGACAGCGGCAGCGCCATCTTCGTGAAGAACTGGAAGTACGACGACCCATCTAGGGTGGCGGCCTCGAACAACTCTTCGGGCAGTGAATTCTCAAAGAACGCCCGGGTGATGATGAGGTTGTAGACGTTGACCGCCGGTGGGAGGACGAACACCAGCCAGTTGTCCAGCAGGTTCAGGTCCCGGTACAGCAGGTAGGTGGGAATCAGGCCGCCATTGAAGAACATCGTGAACGCGAAGAAGAACATCAACACCTTGCGGGGTGCGAACTCGCGCCGCGAGAGCGCGTAGGCCGCTGGCAAGGTGACCGCCAGGTTCAACGCGGTACCTACCGAGGCGTACAGCAGGGTGTTGCGGTAGCCGGTCCAGATTCTGGTGTCGGCAAAGATCTGCTCGTAACCGAACCAGCTCAGCCCCCGGGGCCAGAAGGACACCCCGCCGGTGGCCACCAAGGTGGGATCACTGACCGAGGCGATCACCACGAAGTAGACCGGGTACAGCGTGACGTAGATGATCAGTGCGCACACCAGGATCAACCCGATACTGAAGGCGATGTCTTCGGGCGTGCGATGACGAAGTGCGGAAAGGCGTGACATGAGCGGGCTCCTCACCACAGGCTCGTGTTGGAGAATCGTTTAGCGAGCTGATTGGCCACCACCAAAAACGCGAAGTTGATCAGCGTGTTGAACAGCCCGATCGCAGTTCCGTAACTGAACTGGTTGGACAGGATGCCGATCTTGTACACGTAGGTCGCGATGACTTCAGAGACGCCCAAGTTCAGGGGGTTCTGCATCAGGAAGATCTTTTCGAAGCCGGTGTTCAGCACGCTTCCCATGTTGAGGATCAACAGGATGATCATCGTGGGCACCAGCGCAGGGAAGTCGACGTTGCGGATGATCTGCAGCCGGCCGGCACCGTCGATCCGGGCTGCTTCATACAACTGCGGGCTGACGGCGGACAGGGCGGCGATGTAGATGATGCTGTTCCATCCCGAGTGCTGCCAGACCTCGGAGATCACGTAGACCGGTACGAAGGCGCTGGTATCGCCAAGGAAGTTCACGCCGGTGATCCCGATGTCGTTCAGGAAGCGGGTGATCAGACCCGAGGAGGGGGAGAGGAACACCTGCAGCATGCCGACGATGACGACGACGGAGATGAAGTGCGGCAGGTAGGTGGCGGTCTGCAGGAACTTGCGCTTACGCCGTCCGACCACCTGGTTGATGATCAGGGCCAGGATGATCGGGGTGATGAACCCGACCACCAGCGTGGTGATGCTGATCAGCACCGTGTTGCGCATGAGGGTCCAGAACTGGGGACTCTCAAAGAACTGAATGAAGTACTTAAATCCGACCCACTCACCGCCGGACAGGCCCGCGGAGAAGTCGAACTCCCGGAAAGCCAGCTGGATGCCGTACATCGGAAAATAGGAGAACCGCGCAACGAAACCGATCGCCGGGGCGACCATCGCCCACAGCTGCCAGTACTTGCGAAAGTGTCGTGATGGTCGCACTGCCCACCGGCGGCGTTCGGCTGGAACGACCGGTGGGGGAGCGACCTCACGAGTAGGCGTCGCCATATGCAGCCCCTTTGCTAGTCCGCACCGAAGGTGCGGTGGTGCGTGGTGAGGATGCGGTGGTGCCCGTGCATTTGTGGCGCACGGGCACCACCGCGGGTGGACTACCTAGTGGCTAGGTACTCATCGAAGTAGCGCTGGTGGATCTCGATGTTCTCGGTGAGTCCGGCGTTCTCCAGGGTGGTCACGTAGGAATCCCAATCCGATTCGATTCCGCCGCTCGTCAACCACTGGGCCCAACTGGTCATCGCCACGTTCATCACCGCGGTGCTGTTCAGCGACACCGTGTTGGAATCCTCGCGGCTCATCTTGACGAACTGCCCGGGCCACACGTCCATCACGATGTCCATGTTGTCCAGGGCGGGTCGCAGTGGTTCGGCTTCATCGACGGCTTCCTGCAGGTCGGTGGGGATGGTGACGTCGATGTCGTCACGGATCCAGACCGGACCGTTGTCGGCGATGGTGCTGGTCCACTTCCAGGTTGAGGGGTCGCTCTCACCGTCGGCGGGCGGGAGCACCTCGTAGGTGGTGTCATCGATCTTCTCGATGTTCTCCCCGAAGTCGCCCCACAGCACCTGTAGGGAGATGTCCTGGTCGTAGAACGCGTTGATCACACGCAGCGCCGCTTCGGTGTTTCCATCTGCGGCCATGGTGATCTGGTTCTGCGGGAAGTTCTCGCCGTAGGAGTCATAGGTCCACACCACGTCTTCGCTCTGACCGGCCTGGGCTTCCAGTTGGCCCATGGCGGTGTACTGAGGTGCAAGGCGAGCGCCGAATCGATCGCTAGCGGTCCAGCCCCAGCTGAATCCAACGCGGGCGGTGTCGCCGTCGCCACGTCCCACGGACTGGTACGCGGAGTAGTCCTGGGTCATGACGTCTTCGCTGATCAGGCCCTCTTGGTAGCAGCGGTTGAGGAACTGCACGACCTCCTTGTACCGCTCGTCGACGAGGAAGCTCTTCACTTCGCCGTCCTCAACGAAGAAGCCCGAGCCGCCGCCGCTGGTCAGCGGCAGGCCGAGGCTGCCGAGCAGCACGGTGGGCTGGAAGTAGCCGAAGCCGCCCTCATCGGTGGGCGCCCAGTCCATGGGAATCTCGTCGTTGGGGTCGCCGTTGCCGTTGGCGTCTTCATCGCGGAAGGCGACCAGCACGTCGAACAGTTCGTCCCAGTTCGTGGGGACGTCCAGGTTCAGATTGTCCAGCCACTCCTGGTTGATGTACTGGTGGATCACGGTATCGGGCCAGAACCGCTTGTAGCCGGGGATGGCGTAGATGGATCCGTCCTCTTGGGTGGCCACCTGAACCAGGTCGGGCTGAGCCTCGAACATCGCCTCAACGTTCGGCAGCTGGTCCATGTGATCGCTCAGATCGGCGAACAGGCCGGTGAAGGTGGCGAAGTCGGAATTGCTGATGGCGTTGGTGCCCACGATGAGATCGGGGACATCGCCGGCGGCCATCATGGTCGATTTCTTCTGGTCCCAGTCCGAGGAGACCTCTTCCCAGACGATTTCGACGTCCGCGAGCTCTTCGAGGTCCTGCACCCAGGCCATCTCGGACATCTGCTGAGTCAGGGCGTGCTTGGTGACCAGGATGTTGACGGTGTTCGGGTCGCTCGAGCTGCCACCCCCGCCACCGCCGCCGGAACAACCGGCCATGATCAAGCCGGTGGCGGCGATCGCGGCGGTCGTGGCCATCAAGCGACGACGCCGGGTACCTCCCGGGGCGCGTGTGGTGCGGTTCATGAACTCCTCCTTGAGATCAAAACAGGGCACGTTTTCGTCATGCCCAAGTAATGCCGCAGGGCCGGTCTGCGTCATCGATCGAGCCGGCCGCGAGCGTGAGTGGTGCGGGTGGGAGGTGTGGGACCTTCCGGTGTCATCGCTGACGGTGACGATCTTGACCGCATTACTTCAGCGTTGTCAAGAGTGGACAAGAATTTGGGTGCACAATGGCCTCTGACAACCACGGCCCGAGGCAACGGGTCCCACGATCCGCAACGAAGGGCGATCACGATGACGACGGCAAGGCACACCACGCCACCGATGGGCTGGAACAGCTGGGACAGTTATGGCACCACCGTGACCGAAGCGGAGGTGCTGGCCAACGCCGAATTCATGGCCGAGCATCTGCTGGTGCACGGGTGGGACACCGTGGTGGTCGATATCGCCTGGTACGACCCCACGGCTCGCTCACACGGGTACAACGCCGACGCCCCGGTGGCCCTGGATGATCACGGGCGGCCGATTCCCGCTCCCAATCGCTTTCCGAGCTCTGCCGACGGCGCCGGGTTTAGCCCGCTGGCATCTGCCGTGCACGACCTTGGCTTGCGTTTCGGTGTGCACATCATGCGTGGAATTCCGCGCCACGCCGTCCACCAGAACCTGCCGGTAGCGGGCACCGACCTGCGCGCAGCAGACATCGCGAACACCAACGACGTCTGTGTGTGGAACCCAGACAATTACGGGCTAGACCACGGTCATCTGGGCGCTCAGGCCTACTACGACGCCTACGTGGCGCAATTGGCCGCGTGGGGCGTGGACTTCATCAAAGCCGATGACATGTTGTGGCCCTATCGAACGGCGGATATCGAAGCTCTGGCGTTGGCCATCGCGCGCAGCGGCCGAGGCATTGAATTGTCGCTGTCCCCGGGACGCGACCTGTCGACCGAACATGCCGAGCATCTGGCGAAGCACAGCACCATGTGGCGGATCAGCGATGACCTGTGGGACCGCTGGTCAGACGTGCTCGAGCAGTTCGGCCGCCTGTCTCGCTGGTCGCGGTACGCCCAAGAGGGCTCCTGGGTCGATGCGGACATGTTGCCATTGGGGCACATTGGGATCCGGGCCGAACGCGGGGCCGATCGGCACAGCCTGCTCAGCGCCGACGAGCAGCAAACGCTCATGACGCTGTGGATCATCGCCCGGTCTCCGCTGATGATGGGTGGTGACCTACCGACCTCCAGTCCCGAGACGATCGCGCTGCTGAGTAATGCGGCGGTCTTAGACGTGCTCAAATCGGGCCGCGGCCCGCGCGAGGTTCTGTCCGAGCGCGAGCGGGTTTTGTGGGTTTCCCAAGCGCTCGATGGCCGCCGCTTCGTGGGGGTATTTAACGTGGCCGATGAACCGGCGCGGATCGAGGTGCGCGCCGATCAGATCGGTGCGGTCGCAGGATCGCCCGTGACCGAACTGTGGAGCTCAACGGAGGTGTCCTGGGATGGCCAGGTGCTAACGCTCTCGCTGCCCGCACACGCCGCGGTGCTGTTGCAGATTGCCGCGAGTTAGCGCGCCAGGGGCGTGGGCATCGTGCACGAACACCGTATTGTGACCCCATGGCGGTGACCATGCGCGATGTCGCAGCCTTGGCTGGGGTCTCGATCAAGACGGTGTCGCGGGTGGTCAATCTCGAGCCACACACGCGGCCTGAAGTCGTGCTCAAAGTGCGCTCGGCGATCACCGAACTCGGCTGGACCCCCAATGGCAGTGCCCGCACGCTACGCACCGGACGCACCAGCGTCATCAGCTTGGCGCTTCCAGAGTTGCAACGTCCGGCGATCGCCATGCTCACCGAGGCCCTGGTCGAGGAGTTGGCACGACGCGGACTGCAAGCCGCGATCGAGCCCACGCACAACGATCCGCAGCGGTTGCGCCGACTTCTGAGCGCGCGCAGCCGGCTCTTCGACGCCATCATCATCATCGGCCCGCCACCACCGGATGTCCTGGATTCGTTGAGCGCTGCCACGCCCGTCGTCGTCGTTCAATCGGGACTGGACCTGCCGATCGATCGGGTGGATTGCGATGCAATCGAAGCTGCCGCGCTGATCGCTAGGCACCTGGTGCTCATGGGCCGTTCGCGGCCCTCGCTATTGGGTTCCGATCGTGGCGATGTCTGGAGTCGGGGCATGACCTCGGCTTTGGTCTCGGCCGGGATCACTCACGAGCCGCACGTGCAGCAGGGTCTGGTGGACCGCGCCGACGGATTCGGTGCTGTGTTGCGGATGCTGCAGACCCAGCCAATGCCCGATTCCTTGGTGTGTCAGAGCGATGAGATCGCGCTGGGCGCCCTGCGAGCGCTGCAATCTCAGGGCGTTGGGGTGCCCGAGGAGGTGGCGGTGATCGGGCACGACAATCTCGACGACGGACAATTCACCACGCCATCGCTGACCACCATCGACCCCATGGTCACGGGGATCGCACGGCTGGCTGTGGACGTTGCGGCCGACCGAATCGCCGGGTCTGGGCCAAGTGGCCCGACGGCGCACATCACCCCGGTGAACCTGTTGCGCCGGGAGTCGACACTGGGTCCGGGGGCCGGTCTGTGAGCGAGGTGCAGTCCGTCCCGACCCTGGAGGATGTGGCCAAGATCTCCGGGGTTTCGGCCAAGACGGTGTCCAATGTGGTGCGTTCTAAGCCGGGGGTGTCGGCGGCGACTCGCGAGCGTGTGCAAGAAGCGATCGCGCAGATCGGATACCAGGCGAATGCCGCGGGGCGGTCCCTCGCCTCACGCCGCACCGGCCGGGTCGCGGTAGTGGTGCCGATGCTCTATCAGCCGTACTTCGCTGAGATGGCCGAGCGGCTGATCATGGCGCTGGACGCTCACGATCTGATCAGCACCATCCGGATCGCGCCGGATGCGGCCGCTGAGCGCGATGCGGTGTGCGGTATCTCGACGGCGGATGCCGATGCGGTGATCATTTGCCCGCACGCCTTCACCCAGGAGATGGTCGGCGACCGCCTCCCCGCCCGGCCGGTGGTGCAGCTCGGAGGGCAACCACTGCCGGCTTTTGACACCGTGGTCATGGGTGAGTTCCAGGGCTTCCACTCCGTCACCCAGCACCTGTTTGACCGCGGCCGGAACAAGATCGCCCTGGTGTGGAACGCCTTCGAGGGTGAGTTCCCTCGCGGTGAGCGCTGGGATGGATTTGCCCAGGCTCATGCCGAACGGGGATTGGAGGTGGACCCGGCCATGGTCACGAGCGGTTCGGATTGGGACAGGCGGGCCTCGGGCTATGAAGCGACCGTAAGTCTGCTGCGATCCGGGGTGGAGTTCGACGCCCTGCAGTGTGTCAACGATGCGGTCGCGGTGGGGGCTTTGCGGGCGCTGCAAGCCCACGGCCGCCGGGTACCGGTCGATGTGGCCCTGGCCGGCTTTGATGCCACCGCTGAGACGGCGTTCACCACCCCCACATTGACCTCGGTCAGTCCGCGCCCGGCACAGATGGCGAGCGCCGCGGTGCAGATGCTCACAGAGCGCTTGGGTGGGCACACCGGGCCCGGTAGGCACGTGCGGATCGGTGCCGACCTACTCATTCGGGAGTCGACCGGCTCCAGTTAGGAGCCGTTGTCTTCTTCAGTTGACATCGCTGAACTAAATGAGCAGACTTCATCAGCACTAGCGACTGCGCCCGCGATCTGTAGCGGCGTTCGTTGCCGATCAACGCCGATGCAAAGAGGTATCAGTTGCCTACTCCCATTCACCCAGAGCCGTTCACGCAAGAGGATGGCCGCCTCGTCTGGCGGGGCCACGGTGAAACCCTCGTGGTGCAGCCCTGGGGCCCGGACTCGGTTCGAGTGCGCTCGCGGCTCAGCGGGGACGTGCTCGACAACCGGTGGGCGCTGCTCGATCCGGAGCAGGCAGACGCGGAGATCACAATTGACGCGGCTCAGCCCGGATCGAATCGAGCGCGCGCTGAACTGACCAACGGCGGCATTCGGGTGGTGCTGAGTTCGGCGGAGTACTTTGATTGGCAGGCTGGCTACGTTCGCTCGTCGTGCTCGGTTGCCATCTATCGCGGTGCTGAGCTGATGTTGCAAGAGCTCACCTCCGGTGGAGCGTTGAAGCGCCGCGCTCGACACTTCGAGGCAGAGGGTGCCACGCACCGGCTCACGGCGGCGTTCACTGCGCCAGCATCCGAGCGCCTGCACGGCATGGGCCTGTACCAAGACGGCTTGCTGGACTTCAAGGGCGCAACGGTAGAACTGGCGCACCGCAATTCCCAAGCCAGCGTGCCGTTTGTGGTCTCCAGCGCTGGGTACGGCTTCCTGTGGCACAACCCGGCGATCGGCCGCGCAACCTTTGCGGTAAACCGCACGGAGTGGGTCGCCCAGGCGACCGATCAGCTCGACTACTGGGTCACGGTCGGCCACACCCCCGGTGAGATCGCCCGCAACTATGCCCGGGCTACCGGATCCTCACCGATGATGCCGGAATCTGGTCTGGGCTTTTGGCAGTGCAAGCTCCGGTACGCCAGCCAGGAAGAACTGCTTCAGGTGGCCCGGGAGCACAGGCGCCGAGGTCTGCCGCTGGACGTGATCGTCGCAGACTTCTTCCACTGGCCAAAGATGGGTGACTTCCGCTGGGAAGAGGAGTTCTGGCCCGATCCGCAGGCCATGATTGCGGAGTTGAACGAGCTGGGGATCGAGCTCATGGTCTCGGTCTGGCCGCAGGTCTCGCACTCCTCGGAGAACTACGCCGAGTTGGATCGACGCGGATTCCTGGTGCGCTCGGATCGCGGGGTGGATGTGCAGATGTCGTTCGAGGGGCCCTCGCGCTTCCTCGACGTCACCAATCCGCAGGCCCGAGAGTGGTTGGCGCAGGCGCTGGCTCGCGGGTATCCAGGCGTGAAGATGTTCTGGCTCGATGAAGCCGAGCCGGAGTACGCCTCGTATGACTTTGCGGCCTACCGGTATCACTTGGGCCCGGCACTGCAGGTGGGCAACGTCTACCCGCAGTTGTTCTCCAGCGCGGTGGCCGATGTGCGCCAAGAGGTCGCAGGCGGAGGCAGTGCGCCCCTGCACCTGGTGCGATGCGCTTGGGCCGGATCTCAACGGCACGGGGCCCTGGTTTGGTCTGGGGATATCCACTCATCGTTCGACACGATGCGATCGCAGATTACCGCCGGCATCAACATGGGTGCGGCTGGAATCCCATGGTTCACGACCGACATCGGTGGTTTCATGGGTGGGAACACCGATGACCCCGAGTTCCACGAACTGCTGATCCGGTGGTTCCAAATGGCTGCGTTCATGCCGGTGATGCGGCTGCACGGAGACCGAGGCCCGCAGCGTCAAATCAAGGCGGCCGATGGTTCGCGCCGCTGCCATAGCGGTGCCGGAAATGAACTGTGGAGCTTCGGGCCGGAGGTGTTCGAGGTGCTGCAGCGGTATGTATTCCTGCGGGAATCGATGCGCGAGTACCTGCGTTCGGTGATGCTGGCAGCACACACCGACGGGGCGCCGGTAATGCGTGGCCTGTTCCACGACTTCTTTGACGACGACGTCGCTGTCGATATCGATGACCAGTTCATGCTCGGCGCCGACGTGCTGGTGGCGCCGATCGTGCAGGCCGGCGGGCGTTCGCGCTCGGTGTACTTGCCCGGCGGCACCCGGTGGCGGGACTGGTCAGGCGGGCAAGTGTACGCCGGCGGTCAGTGGCTCGAGGTGGCCGCACCGTTGGACGTGATCCCGGTGTTCGTCCGCGACGGGGCACTGCCCGACCTCACCGCCCCCTGACTTGCCCCCTCGACCCATTGGAAGGCTGCACCACCCTGCGGACGCAAGGGAAAGCGCTTGCCGCGCGGCCGGGGGATAGGGCATGATGGGCGCTGGTCCGCCACCATCGTCAGAGTGAGTTGAGGTAGCACAAATGAGCAAAGTCGCGCTGGTCACCGGCGGTAACCGGGGCATCGGTCAGGGCATCACCCGGGCCCTACTGGCCCAGGACTATCACGTGGCAATTCTCGCCACCCGCGAAGAGCCCACCGAGCTGATGGCCGAACTGCGCGAACTCGGCGAAGTGAGTTACACCCGCGGCTCGGTCGCCGAACTCGATGACCACCGCCGCTACGCCGATGACGCCCTAAACCGCTGGGGCAAGATCGACGTGCTGGTCAACAACGCCGGCGTCGCGCCCAGCGTCCGCGCCGACATCCTGGAAGCCGAGCCGGAGTCCTTTGACCGCGTGTTGGACATCAACCTGCGCGGCCCCTACTTCCTCACCCAACTGGTCGCGAACGAGATGATCGCCCGTCGCACCGGAGAACCCGACGGATCGGTCGTCGGCTCGATCATCAACGTCTCCTCGGTCTCGGCCACCTTCGTCTCGACTAACCGCGGCGAATACTGCATCTCCAAGGCCGGCGTCGGCATGGCCACCCAACTGTGGGCTGCGCGTCTAGCCCCCGAAGGCATCGTCGTATACGAAGTGCGCCCCGGCGTCATCGCCACCGACATGACCTCCGGCGTCAAGGAGAAGTACGACGACCTGTTCGCCGGCGGCCTGGCCCCGATGGCGCGGTGGGGCACCCCGCCCGACGTGGCCGGCGCCGTCGTGCAGCTCGCCGCAGGAGCGATGCCGTACTCCACCGGTGACGTCATCCACGCCGATGGCGGCATGCACATCCCGCGCCTATAGCTCCGCGCTCAGCCCAGAACGACTCAGCCCCGAACCACACCCCACAACCAGGAGGGAAGCACCATGCCCCTTGCCGACATCGACGCCGGTGCCCCCACCCTGACCATCGCCGGTACCGAGGTCCCGGTGATCAGCGCGAACACCGTGGTGGTGGGAACCGGTTCGGCCGGGTTCTGCGCCGCCGACCGGTTGTGGGAGTTCGGCCAGCAAGACGTGATCATGGTGACGGATAAGGTCGGCGCGGGCGCCAGCCGCAACGCCGGGTCGGACAAGCAGACGTACTACAAGCTC
>JBMDWZ010000219.1:0-13425 GCA_048594865.1 Beutenbergiaceae bacterium | reverse complement strand
AGGGACTGCGAACAGGTTCGCCGCCGGCGCCGCCACCCGCTCGGCGTATCCGCCGCCGTCCAGCAGCGCGCACACCCGGTCCCCCACCGACCAGTCGGCTACCTCATCGCCGACGGCACTGATCACACCCGAGGCCTCTAGACCCGGCCACGCCGGTGCGCCCGAGGGCGGCGGGTGCATACCTTGGGTCTGCAGCAGGTCGGCCCGATTCAGGCCAGCCCCGGCGACGTCGATGATCACCTCATGCGGCCCTGGTGCCGGTTCGGGCACGTCCTGCAGGTGAAGAGTTTCCGGGCCGCCGCGGCCCTCGATGACTACTGCGCGCATGGCTTCCACACTAGGCGCGCGGGCGCGGTACGCATCTCGTTTAGACCTGAGCGCCGCGATAGGCCACAATGGGACGCGCTTTGGGAGGGTTGACAGAGCGGCCGAATGTGACGGTCTTGAAAACCGTTGTGCGAAAGCACCAAGGGTTCGAATCCCTTACCCTCCGCAGGCGATGGCCCCGGTTCCGCATGGATCCGGGGTTTTCGTTGCGTAGCCAGGATCTCGGCACTTGATCGACGCTCCAACTAGGAGTCTCGGTTGATGCCGTTAGGTATCTTCTGGGGATGCTGGAATGGATCAACGCGAACGCAGCGGGGATAAGCGCTCTTGCCGCAGTAGCAACCGCAAGCATCGCTGCCTGGGCGCTTGTCCGCACGAGCGCCGATAGTCGCGACCGGAGTCGACCGTACGTGGTTGTGGAGTACCGCAAGGCACCTCAAGTCGACCAGTACCTGGAACTCGTGGTGCGAAACGCGGGACAGTCGCCCGCGCGAAAGCTGCAGGTGACCTTCGAGCCAATGCCCGACGGCCACGAGCGCGACCAGAACCTTCGCGCGTACCTCATCCGACGATACGCAGAGGAGATACCGGCGTTAATGCCTGGTCAGGAGTTTACGAACGTCGCCCGAATGGCTAAAGGAGAGGAGTCCACAAGCGATTTCCCTCACCAATTCACCGCCACAGTCGCCTACCGGGGGCGTTTCAAGAGTTGGAAGGATACCTTCGACCTTAATGCTCACTTGTGGTTCGATCAGACGTACGTCACATCAAGTAAATCGCCAGAGGGACGACTCGAGCAGATCGCCAAGGCAATTCGCGGCCTGAGCTCAAGCTGACGCGGTCACAATTTGGCAACTCCTGGCCACCCAGCGAATGAACTATGGTTCCATCCGCACGTGAGCACTCAAGCCGGTAGCAAGCCCATGGCAGGCGGAAGATGGAAGCGGATACCGAGGCCAATCCGAATAGGGGTCTATCTGATTGGTGGACTGGTTGGACTTCCGTTGATCACGATCTTCGTCGTTGCCATGGTGCTGGTCATTCGCGATCCCGCGACCTACACGACCGACCCAGACGATGCGGAGGCGCATGGCGGGCAGGATCGGGCCATAGAGAACGCTTCGGTAGACGCGCCCAGTGAAGTGGACGAGCCAACACCGGATTCCGATTCTGGCGCGACCGAGAGCGAATGGTGGCCAGATAAGCCAGTGGATGGAGTTTGGGAACTCCCGGACTACGCAGATCTGAACGATCTAGTGGCATTCGGCCAGGCTTCTCCCGACTTCGGGCGTTGTCACATGAACGATCCTGATAACGACTGTGACTACTTCACTGTCGTCATTAACGAGGCGCCCGTTCTCGAGCCTTCAGATGGTGCTCGCGACACCAAATTGACGACCACTTTCACTGTGACCCGCACCAGCGCCTGGGGCGAGTACGACGCAAGGAGCCAGGTCGACCTCATCTGGCTCAGCCCAGGCGGGAGCCCTTCCATACCTAACGAATGGGATGAGGTAAGCGGTAAGGGACGAGTCCAGTGCCCTGATGACGACGTCGCTGTCGGCCGATCAATGGACTGCACCGTAGCGCTCGACCTCAGTTCAGAATGGGTCGAAAACTCACACTGGGATCTGGTAGGTAAATTCCAACTGGGGACTTGGCCGTCGCAAGGCGAACCGGACCAGGGCTGATTCCTGCAGCCCAGCCCTCGCCAGTCCAGCAAAAACGTTGCCCAGCGCGCGCCGCCGGTGGCAGCGTGGTGGGCTCACCCTTGAATCGGAGCCCCAACGATGACCACACCCACCGGCCTCACCATCCGCGCCGTGCGCACCGATGACGTCCCCGCCCTGGTGGACCTGGGCCTGGCGGCCTGGGAACCGGTGTTCCGCGCCTGGTCCGATCACCTGGGCGAAGAGCTGTACACGCTCGCCTACCCGAACTGGCGGGCCACCAAGGCCGACGCGATCCGATCGGTAGTGGCCGAGCACGCCGAACACACCCTGGTCGCCGAGTTGGCCGCGGCCGATGGAACGCCCGCGTGCGCGGGCTTCGCGGTGGTGCTGGTGCACGAGGCTAGCGAGCACGAGTCCGCCACCGGAGACCTAGACATGATCGCGGTGGACCCCGGCGCCCAACGAACCGGGGTCGGCATGGCACTGATGGATGCCGCGGTGGACCTGATGCGCGAGCACGGGTGCACCCTGGCGCGGATCTTCACCGGCGGCGATGACGGCCACGCCGCAGCGCGGGCGCTGTATCGCCGGGCCGGCTTCGCCCCGCTGCCCACCGAAACCTACTACCGGGCGCTCTAGCAGGCCCGGTGGGGCACCGCGGACGCGTCACTGCCGCCGCCCGGTAACGTCATCAGCGATGACCGACGACTTCGAGCAGATCCCCGCCTACGCCGCGCGGCTGCGCCACACCGGCCACCTGATCATTCGCATCGCCACGTTCACCGCAGGCGGCGGCATCTTCGCGATGCTCGCCCTAGATCAGCCGCTGCCAATCCTCGTGGCCATCGCCGCGGTGGCCCTGAGTGCGGTCCTCGCCCTGGGCTTCACCGCCCGCCGCCGCTTCCGAATGGCCTCGCGCGGGTGGCTCCTGCAACTCAGCGAAGGCTCGGTCACCATCGCCGACCCCGCCGGCCAGGTCGAACTGCCGTGGTCGGCGATCGAGGCGGTGACGCCCGGAGCCGGTAACCCGATCCAGAGCGTGCACGTAAGCCTCGGCCCCGACGCCATTGAGCAAGCGCAGGTCACCGGCGCCGCACACCGCTTCCTCGATCGGCTAACCCGCGACGGCCTGACCATCGACCGACGCGCCACCACGATGGCTATCGAGGACGTCTACGCCACCCTCATCAGAGCCCAGGACGGCAGCCGCACACCATGAAGCCAAGGGCCCGCGGCGCTACCCTCAAGGTCACGAACCCAGCGGTAGGAGGCGGCCATGCAAGTCCATCCCGTGACCCCCGACCGAGTCGATGACTTCGCCGCCATCACTAACCCCAATCGCCGGGTCAAGCACTGCTGGTGCCTGTCGCATCGGCTGACTGCCGGGGAGATCAACGAAATCGGCGGCGGTGATCGAGAGGCGGCCTTCACCGCACTGTGTGACACACCGGCACCGGGTGCACGGCAGCACCCACCCGGCGTCATCGGCTACGACGGCGACGTCCCCGTCGGCTGGTGCAGCATCGAGCCCCGCTCGGCCAATACCCGCCTAGCCCGATCCAAACTGATAACTCCGGTCGACGACGTCGCAGTCTGGAGCATCATCTGCGTGGTCATCCGTAGCGGTCATCGAAAGCGCGGGTACACCACACCCCTGCTGGAAGGGGCCGTGGACTACGCATTCGCCCACGGAGCCCCGGCGGTCGAGAGCTACCCGGTGGATCCGGGCTCGGACCGGATCGACCTGACGATGGCCTTCGTCGGTACCCGGGCCATGTTCGAAAAGGCCGGATTCGCCGTCGTCGGCAGCACCGATGCGGTAGCCAGCAAGCGCCCACGGATCGTCATGCGACGAACCCGCTGAGCGGCGTTCTACATGCTCGACGGCGGAGACAGCAAGGTCTGCCAGGCTAGCTCGGCGAGTGCCGCGGCCTGATCGCCAAGCACGCCGTCGTCGAACCTCACCTTGCTGGAGTGGTTCGACGGCGAATCTTCCTCGGGCACGTCGGCCGGCCGGGCGCCGAGCATCACGAACGCGCCGGGCACCTGTTGCAGCACGTAGGAGAAGTCCTCAGAGCCCATCACCGGATCTGGCAACTCGGAGATCCGGTCTTCACCGAACGTCGCCGCCAGTACCGACCGGGTGTGCTCGGTCATCGCCGCATCGTTGATGGTGGCCGGGTAGTTCACCGCGAAGTCCGTCTCGGCGCTGCAGCCGTGGGCCGCAGTGATGCCATCGATCAGCCGGGGCAGGTCCGTGGCCAGCTGCTCCAAGGAGTCCTGCGAGAGCGTGCGCACCGAGGCCACCAGCTCAGCGGTGTCGGGGATGATGTTCGCGCGGCTGCCTGCCTGAATCTTGCCGACGGTGATCACCACCGGGTCAAACACGCTGACCCGCCTGGTCACATAGGACTGCAGCGCCAGCACCAACTCGGCCGCTACCGGGATCGGGTCTACCCCGGTGTGTGGACTGGACCCGTGCCCGCCTTCGCCGTTGACCGTCACGGTCAGGATGTTGGAGCCAGCCAGGACCGTCCCGGGCCGGGTCGCGAAGGCGCCGGCGTCCGCGAGCGCCCACACGTGGATCGCGAACGCGGCATCGATCGTGGACCCCGCCGCCTGCAACAGCCCTTCATCGATCATCGGCTTGGCGCCGCCGGGGCTCTCCTCGGCTGGCTGGAACATGAAGACCACGTTCCCGGGCAAGTCATCCACCCGTTCCGCCAACAACCTGGCAGCGCCGACCAGTCCGCTGGTGTGTAGATCGTGCCCGCAGGCGTGCATCGTGCCGGTGGTGGCGGCGTAGTCCAAGCCGGTTTCCTCGGTCACCGGCAGGCCATCCATGTCCCCGCGCAGGAGCACGGTTGGCGGGTCATCGGCATCGGACCCTGGCCCACGTCCGCGCAGCACCGCGACGACAGAACTCAAACTCTCACCCGTGGTGATCTCCAAACCCAACCCTTGCAGCGCCTCGAGCACAGCAGCTTGGGTGCGCGGCAGGTGCAGGCCGAGTTCTGGGTCGGCGTGCAGCCTGCGCCGCAGGTCGATCAGTTCGGGAGCGATGGCGGCGCCTCGTTCGATGAATCCCACGGGTTGGGTGTCCCTTCAACGTTGGTGTGACGTGCACAGGTGGGTCACCGCGGCGAGGCAACCGCCTCGCCGCGGTGACCGTGAGGGTCTACATATTGCCGAAGGACCACTCCGGCAGGTTCGCCAACGAACCGCGCCAGAACTCCGCTGGCCCACCGACGGCCAGATCGTTGCTCACAACTGCGGCGTTGTTGTCGGAGTAGAGCCCAAACAAGGGCAGCTCCTCCTGCCAGATGGCCTGCAGCTCGTGGTAGATCCGCTCCCGCTCGGCGGGATCGGGCTCGGTGACTCCGTCGGCCAGGAGCCCATCCACCTCATCGCTGTCGTAGAACATGTAGTTGCTCGAACCCTGGGAGCCGAGCATGAACCGCATGTCTGGGTCGACGTTGAAGGTGTTGCCGATCAGCAGCATGTCGTAGTCACCAGCACGCGCCATGCTCAGCAGCGTTGGGAAGTCCACGTTGGACTGCTCCACGCTCAGCCCGATGGCTTCAAAGTTCTGAACCATGATCGCCGCGGACTGCTCGCGCACAGCGTTTCCGGTGGGAACCAGGAACTCCAGGGTTTCGCCGTCGTACTCGCTGTCCTCCAACATGGACTCGGCCATGTCGGGGTCGTAGGCCAGGGGCTCAAGGCCGGTGTCCAAGTAGGGGCTCTGGCTGGTGTACGGGCCGTCGACGATTTCGCCGTTGCCTTCCAGCAGCTGGTCCACGATCTGTTCGCGGTTGATGGAGTGCGCGATCGCTTGGCGCATCTGCTGATCGGTGATCTTGTCGGTGTTGAAGTAGATGAACTGCACCCCGAGGGTTTCGTCCATCCGACTGGTGACGTTGTCCAGTCCTTCGACGGTGCTCAGGTCCCGGATTGGGATATTGCCGATGCCACCGCCGGAGTTCATGTGGATCGCTCCGGTCTGCAGGTCTCCAGCGAGGTTGGAGGCGGGCATCATCCGCACCACAATGTCGTCGATTAGCGGGCCGTCGCGGTAGTAATCGTCGCGGGCGGTGAACTCGATCGAGGTTCCCTCGGAGTAGTTCTCCACCGTGTAGGGACCCGATGTCACATCGGGCATCTGGGCGAAGTCACTCTCACCGAACTCCGAGGGCTCGATGTCCGAAAGATGGTGCTCGGGAACGAGGAGTAGGCGGCTGCCGATCAACTCGTAGATAAGGTTCGGGTCGACCGGATCCTGCGTGCGCAGCTCCAGGGTGTGGTCATCGATGATGGTGACGCCGGGGATTTCGCTCTCCCCTTCGGGCAGCTTGCCCGTCACCGAGTCCACACCGTCAAGGGCGGAGATATTGGTCCCGACGGCGGTCAAACTATCGGGATGTGCAACGAGGTTGAGGGTGAAGGCCACGTCCTCGGCGGTGAAGGGTTCGCCGTCGGACCAGTTAGCGTCGGGGTTCAGGGAGATCGTGAAGGTCTGGTTATCCTCGGTGTCAAAGGAATCGGCCAAGGACGGTTGGAAGTTCAGTGGTGAGGGCTGCACGAGCAGTGAATCCAAGATGAACTCGTTCGCCCACTGACCACCGACGTCGGTCTGGTTGATCGGGTTGAAGGATGCGGGCGGGTTGATGGTTCCGATGACCAGCGCCTGCCCGCTCGAACCACCGTCCTGCTCCTGATCGGACTCCTCCGCCTGTTCTTCGGAGAATCCACCCCCGCAGGCCGCCAACCCTAGGGATACCGCGGCCACGAAGGCCGCGCTCTGAATGATCTTCTTAGTCCGTGCCACGTCTAACCTCTATCCGTCCATCGTGTTTTGGGTGAACCAGCGTGGTGTTTCTACCGTCGGGGCCGCTGGGGTGTCATTCGGTTTCGGTTGTCCCCAATCGCTCGAGCGCCGTCATCGCGATCGCCGCCAAGCCAGCGGCCTGATCGCCCAGCACCGCATCGTCGAAGCGGACTAGCGGCGAATGGTTTGCTGGCGCACCGTGCGCGGGGACGTCATCGGGACGCGCGCCGACGTGGATAAATGCACCCGGAACCCGTTGCAGCACGTATGAGAAGTCCTCCGAGGCCATCACCGGCTCGGTGCGATCCACGATCGACGCTGGGCCGAACATGCCCGCGAGCACCTCCCGGGCTATGCCCCACATCTGCGGGTCGTTGACTGTCGCCGGATAAAGCCGCCGGAAGTTCACCTCCGCAGTGGCGCCGTGGGCGGCGGCGATGTTCTGCGCCAACAACGGCAACTCCACCGCGAGCTGCTCGATGGTCTCGTTGGACAGGGTTCGAACCGAGCAACTGAGTTCCGCCGTCGCCGGCACGATATTGAACGCTGTGCCGGCATGGAGTTTGCCTACGGTGATCACCACCGGGTCAAACACGCTGTGCCGGCGGGTGACGTAGCTCTGCAAAGCGGTGACCGTCTCGGCCGCGATCGGCACCGGGTCCACCGCCATCCACGGCGATGATCCGTGCCCGCCCTTGCCGGTGATGGTGATCTCCAGGACATTCGCACTCGCCATCGCGGTGCCGGGCTTGGACAGGTACTGCCCCTTGTCGAACAGGCCAGAGACGTGCATCCCGAACGCGGCCTGCACGGGCGTGGGGGCCGCATCCAGAACGCCCTGCTCGATCATCGGCAGCGCCCCTCCCGGGCCTTCCTCCGCGGGCTGGAACATGAACACCACGTTCCCCGCGAGTTCACCCTTGCGGGCGGCCAGCAGCCGGGCCGCCCCGACCAGACCCGCCACGTGAAGATCGTGCCCGCAGGCATGCATGGCACCGTTGGTGGAGGCGAACTCCTCCCCGGACTCTTCATCGACAGGTAATGCGTCCATGTCCCCTCGCAGCAGCACACTGGGACCGGGACGGTCGCCGGTGAGCACCGCTACCACCGAGCTGAGGCCGGCGCCTTGGGTAATCTCTAGGCCCAGACCGTCGAGGACTTGCAGCACTGCAGCCTGGGTCTTAGGTAGCTGCAACCCGATCTCCGGTTCGGCGTGAATCCGCCGCCGCAGGTCAATCAGGTCAGGCAACATCTGAGCGGCTTCAGCACGCAGGCCCATCGATTCAGCTCCTTCTAGTGACCCGGGTGGGGTCGGGTAGTGAGTGGTGTTTGAGGTGGGGGTCATTCGCCAACGTTCTCCCTTGACTCCAGGGCGTCACGCAGGCCGTCACCCACGAAGTTCACCGAGAGCACCGTCATCACGATCGCCACCCCGGGCGGAATCCACAGCCACGGCTGGTTCGCCATCACCGAGATGGACTGGGCGTCGCTGAGCATGTTTCCCCAGGACGCCGCCGGTGGGCGCACGCCAAGCCCGAGGAAACTCAGGCTGGACTCCAAGATGATCGCGCTGGCGATCCCGAAGGTCGCGTTCACCACGATCGGGGAAAGGGCGTTCGGCAGGATGTGTCCAAACAGGATCTTGGGTGTGCGCAGGCCCAGCGCGACGCCGGCTTTGACGTAATCCGACTGTTTGATGGACAGCACCGAGCCCCGGACCAGCCTGGCCACCATCGGCCAGCCGAGCAGGCCGATCGCGAGCGTGATGTTCATCAGGCTCGGGCCAAGGACGGCCACCAAGATCAGGATCACCATGAAGTAGGGGAAGGACATGAACACGTCGGTGACGCGCATCAGCGCGATGTCCACCCAGCGCCCGTAGTACCCAGAGACGAGTCCCAATGTGACCCCGATGGCGACGTACACCGCGACCGCCCCGACGCTGACCGTGATCGACACCCGAGTGCCGAAGATCAGCCGGCTGAGCACGTCGCGCCCCACCGGGTCGGTGCCCAGGATGTGCTCGGCGGACGGCTCGGCCTGGAACTGGTCGAAGATCTGGTTCGGGTTATGGGGTGCGATCAGCGGCGCGAAGATCGCTACCAGGGTCATCGTGAGGAACACGAACAGCCCGACGGCGGCCAGTTTGTGGGAGAAGAAGCGCCGAGCCACCCGCCGCAGGTTGGACTCTTCACGACCCAAGCTGGCCGCGGCCGCACGCGCCAGCCTGGCCTCTGCGCGCGCCTCCTTCGATGGCTTGGGAGTGCTCATGAGTACTCGATCCTTGGGTCGATGGCGGCGTATAGGACGTCGGCGATGATGTTGGCGAGGAAGACCGCGAGCGCAGCGACCAGGTTCAGCCCCATCAACATCGCGTAGTCACGGGACTGGATCGATTGGATCGTGAGCAATCCAAGGCCTGGCCACTGGAAGATCTGCTCGGTCACGATCGCCCCACCGAGGAGCCCGGCAAGGTCGATCGTCAGCACCGTGACGATCGGGATGAGCGCGTTGCGCAGGGCGTGTTTGTTGGACACGACCCTGGGCGATAGGCCCTTGGCGTGTGCGGTGCGGATGTAGTCCTCCGCCAACGCATCGACCATGGAGGCCCGGACGTAGCGGACCATGTTTCCGCAGATCGCGGTGGCCAAGACCGCTACCGGGAGGATGAGGTGCAAGATGCGATCCCACAGCCCTCCCGCGCCCCCGATCGTGATCATGTTCCCGGTCGGCAGCCAACCCAGCTGCAGAGAGAAGATGTAGATCAGGCCCAGGCCCAGGAAGAAGTTGGGGATCGAGACCCCCATAAAGGCCCCGCCAACCACCGTGTAGTCAACCCAGGTGCCCTTGCGCTTGGCGGCCAGGATGCCCACCGGGATCGCGATGGCGTAGGCCACGATCAGCGCAAGCCCCATGAGCAGTAGGGTCGGCCCGATTCGGGAAGCGATGATGTCTGAGACCGGCGCCCGGCTGACGTGCGATAGCCCCAGGTCCCCGCGGACCAGTTGGTTCAGCCAGTTCAGGTATTGCACCGGAATCGGTTGATCCAGCCCGAGCTGCGCCTCGACTCGCTCGATGTAGTCCGGTGGTGCGCTGGGGTCCAGGTACAAGTCGGCGGGGCTGCCAGGAGCGAGCTGGATGATCGCGAAATTCAGCATCGTGACCCCGAGCAGTACCGGCACCGCGATCAGCAACCGGCGAATGAGGTAGGTGATCACGAACCCACCGCCGCAGTGCCCGATTCTGCGGCCTCGAGTGGGAAGTGGCAGGCGAAGGCGTGACTTTCACCGAGCAATCTGGGCTCCTCGGTGCGGCATAGGTCTTGCGCACGTGGGCAGCGAGTGTTGAACACGCACCCAGGGGGCGGCGCGGCGGCGTTCGGAACGTCACCTTGAACGACGATCCGCTCCTTGTCCCGCTGATGCGGATCGGGAGTGGGATAGGCATCCAGCAGGATCTCGGTGTAGGGGTGGCGCGGAGACCGAAACAGCTCTGCGGTGGTGGCGGTCTCCATGATCCGCCCCAGGTACATCACCGCGATCCGGTCACTGATGTAACGCACCGCGCCCAGGCCGTGGGAAATGAAGATGTAGGTGAGACCAAACTCTTGCTGCAGGTCTTTCAGGAGGTTCAAGACCTGGGCTTGGATCGACACGTCCAGAGCGGAAACCGGTTCGTCCAAAACAACCAGCGTGGGATCCAGCATCAAGGCCCGGGCGATACCGACTCGTTGACGTTGACCACCGGAGAGTTCGTGGGGATACCGATTGCGGAACTGGGTGGTGAGTCCCACCCGCTCCAGCATCGCGTCAACCTTGGCCCTGGCTTCCTTGCCCGAGGCCCTGCGGTGGGCCAATAGCGGCTCTGTGAGCAGGTCCCCGATTCGCTTCTGCGGGTTCAGCGAGGAGTACGGATCCTGGAAGACCATCTGCAGATCTAGCCGGGCCCTGCGCAGAGCCCCATGGCGAAGATCTGCCAGGTTCGTCCCGCTGAAGACCACCGCCCCGGACGTGGGTTCCTCCAGTCGAATGATCGCCCGCCCAGTGGTGGACTTTCCGCACCCCGATTCGCCCACGATGCCGAGCGTCTCACCGGGGAACACCTCGAAACTCACCCCGTCCACGGCACGAACGGCTCCGACCTGACGCGACAAGATCCCACCGCGAATGGGGTAATGAACCTTGAGGTCCTGCACACTCAACAACGGATGACCCTTGGGAACATTGACCTCCGGACGGGCGATGGCCGCCTGGTATGCGGTCACGTCTGGGCCACCAGGTCCGTCGATTCCTGCTCGGCATCCTCGGAGTACAGGAAACAGCGGACCTGATGCGCGCTATCCGCCGTGGGCCGCAGAAGTTCGGGGCGTTCGGTGCGGCAGCGGTCCATGACCGACGGGCACCGGTCTTGGAACCGGCAACCCTGTGGCATGTTCGTTAGGGAGGGGACAGTGCCCAGAATCGACTCCAGCCGGCCCGGATCTTGCGGCCCAATGTGCGGGATCGACTTCATCAGACCCACCGTGTAGGGGTGTTTGGGGTTGTCGAAGAGTTCGAAGACATCGGCCTGCTCGACGACTTGCCCGGCATACATGACCGCCACCTTGTCCGCCATTTCGGCCACGACGCCGAGGTCATGGGTGATGAGGATCGTGGCGGTTCCGGACTCGGCCGCCAACTCCTTCATGAGGGTGAGGATTTGAGCCTGGATGGTCACATCCAACGCGGTGGTGGGCTCGTCGGCGATCAACAGCGCCGGAGAGCAACTGAGCGCCATCGCGATCATCACCCGCTGGCGCATGCCGCCGGAGAGCCGGTGTGGGTAGTCCTGCACGATCTGGGCGGGCCGGGGAACTCCGACGAGGTCGAGCAATTCGATGGACCGCTTGTGCGCCGCTTTGGCCGACATCTTCTTGTGCAAGCGCAACGCCTCGGAGAGCTGATCACCGATCTTGAGCACCGGGTTCAGCGAGGTCATCGGCTCTTGGAAGATCATCGCGATCGAATTGCCGCGCACTGCCCGCATCTGCTCCGCCGAGAGCTCAAGCAGATTGCGGCCATCGAAGATGATCTCGCCGTCGCTGACCCTGCCATTGCGCTTCAGCAGCCGCATGATCGATAGTGCGGTCACCGACTTTCCGCTCCCGGACTCCCCCACCAGGCAGATGGTCTCGCCTGGCGCGAGGTCGAAACTCACGTCATCGACGGGGGTGACTTCGCCATCTTCAGTGCGAAATCTGGTCCTAATCTCGTGCACTTGCAGCAGGTTTTCCAAAGTCAGACTCCGGTTCAGAACGGATAGTCAGATGGTTTAGCCAGCGAGCCACTCGTAGTGAAACAAGGAGGTGTTTCGCCTTCTTTGAATAACCATTTCGAGACGATTACCCGGCCACCAATTACCGAAATATCCGCGAATCACTCGGCTCAACCGACGCCTCACCAACCCGCACCATTGAAAAAGGGCACACCTCCCCTGGCCACAACGTCGGCAGCCCGCAACAATGGACGCGATGTTTACCGACAAGAGCAGGTACGCCTACCTCGTTCGCACCCGCACGCGGGCCGCCCGCGCCGGGGCGATCGCGATGATCGCGTTAACGGTGCTCATCTTTCTGGTGCCGGTCGTCATCTCAGTTCTGATGTACGCCGACACCGGGGTCGCACCCAATCCGCTCATGCTCGGCGCACTCGCCAGCTGCCTGCTGTTGACCCTCGCCCTGGTGTACTTCGGGCCACGGCGCCTTCGTCTGGTGTTCATGCTGGGCATGTTCCCGCTCTTCGCCCTGTGGTTCATCGTTACCGTGGCCAACCCGTCCGCAGAACTCTCTGACCTGGCCGTTTCCGCCTTCATGGGCCCGTGGGTGATGGTGCCCCCGATGTTCGCCATGACCCTCATGAGCGTCAAAGCCTGGCGCGATGGCTGGTGTCTCGGCGTGGGCGACGACGGGGTCTGCCTCAACATTTCGTCCGGCTACGTGTTCGTGCCCTGGGAACTCACCAGCGACATCAGCGTGACCCAGGGGGTGCCGACGATCAAGATCAGCCTCACGCCCGGCGCCGCCGAGCATCTGGTCCACAGCGACTTCAGCAAGCGCCAACTGCGCCGCATCGCCCGCTCAGGACTGGCCGTCTACCCGCCCAAGACCCAAAACCCGGGCGAGGAGATCTTCGGCGCGCTACATCACTTCCGAAACCTCAGGCTCCACGCAGCCGGCGCAGGAGCTGCCGCGCCCAATACCCGGTCATAAGAACACAGCCCACCCCCAGGGCAATCTCGGCCCACCGTGGTGCGCGGGCGTCGCCGCTGCCGCCAAACCAGATCACCGCGAGCGCCGCGAACACGACCATCGCCCCGATAATCAGCCACATCGGCTGCCTGCCCGCCACAGGTGCCCGATCAGAACCACCTGCGCCACCAGCACCACCGGGCCCACCATGCCTACCCGGCCCCTTCGGCTCGCGACCTTGAGCCACCACGCACCTCACCGTCGTCGTCGATCGATCTCAATAGACCCTATGCCAACCACTGCGGCAGAATGTGGCGCGTGATTCCCGACTCCCGCGACTTTCCCTACGTTGTCTCCCTGCGCACCCGCCG
>JBMDWZ010000218.1:0-15503 GCA_048594865.1 Beutenbergiaceae bacterium | reverse complement strand
CATGTTTTCCGCCATCGTCATCGATGTCGCCCTGCGCCGCCCCGGGCCGATCCCAGGCCACTCCGTGCACCCCTACATCCGCCGAGCCCGTGGGCGTGAGGAGGGCACCTACTGACCCCCACTGCTGGAGCCGATCCTCGGGCGCACGAAAGGGGTGGCGTTATTCCAGGAACAGATGATGCAGATCGCCATCGAGGTTGCTGGTTTCACTCCCGAGCAAGCCGACGAACTGCGCCGTGCGATGGGATCGAAGCGCTCGTTGGAGCGCATGGAAGCGTTGCATCAGGATCTCCTGGATGGGATGGCGGCCAAGGGCGTGCCGTATGACGTGGGTGAGCAGATCTACGAAAAGCTCAAGGCGTTCGCCGATTTCGGATTCCCCGAGTCACACGCCTTCTCTTTCGCCTACCTGGTCTACGCTAGCGCGTGGCTCAAGGTCCATCACCCGCATGCTTTCTATGCTGGGCTGCTCGCCGCGCAGCCGATGGGTTTTTACTCTCCTCAGTCGTTGGTGGCCGATGCCAGGCGGCGGGGAATCACCGTGCTCCGCGCACAGGTGGACCGCTCCGACGTGCAGGCCACCGTGGTGCGCACTGGCGACGGCGAACTCGCCGTCCAACTCGGCCTGGCGCCGGTGCGCGGAGTGGGGGAGACGACGGCGGAGAAGATCGTAGCCGCGCGCAAACAGTCGGGCTTCGCCGACCTTGCCGACCTCACCCGCCGGGTGCACCTGAAGGCGGCGCAGGTGGAAGCGCTGGCGACAGCGGGAGCCTTGGAATGCTTTAGGCACTCACGGCGCGAAGCGCTGTGGTTATCCGGCGCACTGGCCGGGGAGAGCGGGCACCAACGGGGCAAGTGGATTCAGGAGCCGCTGCCGCTGACCGCCGTCGGACTGGACGTGCCGGAGCTGCCTGCGATGGACCAGGTCGGCACCGCGGTGGCCGACGCATGGGCAACGGGGGTGACACCCGATTCCTATCCCACACAGTTCCTGCGCGCAGACCTGGACCGGCAAGGGGTGTTGACCGTGGCCGGTGCTAGCTCGGGACTGGACGGCAAGCGGATTCGGGTGGCCGGGGTGGTGACGCACCGGCAGCGCCCGCATACCGCCAGGGGAGTGACGTTCCTGTCGTTGGAAGACGAAACAGGGCTGATCAACGTCATCTGCACCACTGGGCTGTGGGCCAAGTATCGAAAAGTGGCACGGACGAGTGCCGCATTGGTGATCCGTGGTGTCATCGAGCACGCCGATGATGTGACCAACCTGATGGCCGACCAGATCGCCCCGTTGAGCCTCAAGGTGCCTTCTAGGTCGCGTGATTTTCAGTAGATCTGTGGGCGAACGGGCTGGAACACTGCATGCCATGAGCCCTCACCCTTTTGAACAGCGCGTGATCGACACGGCTATCGACCTGGCGAGCACTCTGGGCGCCGACCCCAACCACACCGTCGCCGCTGCTGCGATCGACACCCGCGGAAAGATTCACAAGGCCGTGAACCTGCATCACTTCACCGGTGGGCCGTGCGGGGAGGTTGCAGCGATGGCCGTTGCCGCCACCGAGCACGCGGGCCCGCTGCTGGCGATGGCCGCTGCCGGCGATGGCGGGCGCGGTCTCCTGTCGCCCTGTGGTCGCTGCCGGCAAATCATGCTCGATCTGCATCCGGACATCCTGGTCGCGATACCGACGGACTCTGGACCACAGATGCAGAGCCTTGGCGAACTTCTTCCGGGCGCCTACAGCTACCCCGATGCAGCGCCCGCGCGGGTACTGAGGTTCAACCGCCGGTATTACGAAGCCGTCGCTGGCGGCACCAAAACCATGACGAGGCGATGGAACGAGGCCGTCCCCACCGGGCCGGTGCTCTGTGTGTTTGAAGACCATCCGGACTGGCCGGTACTACCCGCGCGAGTCACCGCCGTCGACCCTCGAGCACTAAGCGAACTCGATGAGCAAACGGCGGCATCGCTCGCCGAGCACTACCCGCACCTTCCGCCGGATGCCACGATCCACGAGGTGGGATTTGAACTCACCACTGATAGTTGATGAGCGAGGCCCAGGTACGAATGGCCGGCAACTCGCTCAGCGCCTGCGTCTGAGATTCGGCGTCTGGCCACGTGTGTAGGCGCCATAGCAACGCCTCAACACTGCGCGCGCACGCCCATTCACAGATCCTGCGGGGCGGAATGCCGAGCACCTCGTGGGCCAGAGCCACCCGGCCGATCAGGATCGAGGCCGGATCAGGGTAGGCGAACGGATCATCGATCTGAGCCAGGGCCGGCCACACGTCATAACCGGGATCACCGACCAGCGGTTTAGGGTCGATCGCCAACCATTGCGCGGGCGCCGCGGTGGGGTTGTCCAGCAGCACATTGCCGGGGTTGAGGTCGCCATGCAACGCCACTGTCGGTGCGGGCATCGTCTGCGGATCCGCGAACGCGGCGAGCAGGTCGAGCCCGTACTGCACCTCGGTGCGGTAGCCCTGCAGCAGATGTCCCCAGGCGTTGGCACGCTCGGTGGCGGTGGCCGAGAGCTGGGCCATGTTCTTGGTCAACGGAGGCATCGTGAATTCGACCAACGGCGCCCGGTGCAAGTCCGACAGGATCCCGAACGCGATGCGAAGCCGGTTCTCCGCCGAGGATTCATCGTGCAGCAGCAGCGTCCCGGGCATCGCCCGGCGCATCAACAGAGCCCAATCCTCGGTGTTGTGATCCAGGAGTTGCACCGCACGGTGCCCGTCCCAGATCCGCAGCGCGATCGCCTCGTACTTGGCTTCGGTGTGCGGGTAGGTGATCTTGATGACGACCGGCGTGCCATCAGGCAGATCGGCCGGGGCAGTCCAGGACGCCGTCCCGATTCCGTACGGCTCGCCCAATCTCAAACCCCAGCGCTGCACCGCGCGGGCCACCAGGTCGGGCACCTGCTGAACCCAAGCCGCACCCTGTGGCGTCGAGCCCGCTCCGGTAGTCAGTGAGTGGGGGATGGGCACCGAAGGAAGGGACACCCGACCAGCCTAGTCGCCGAACCTCGGTTGACCGAGCTAGACGCCGCCGGCGTACCCGTGCTGCCGCCACGCCTCGTAGGTAGCGATGGCAGCAGAGTTGGACAAGTTCAATGAGCGAACGCCCGGCCGCATCGGAATCCGCACGGTAGAAGTGATCCGATCATCGGTAAGTACCTCTTGTGGCAATCCCGTGGGCTCGGGGCCAAAAAGCAAAGTGTCGCCCGGGATATAGCCGACGTCGGTGAATCGGGTTGTCCCCGAACCGGTAAAGGCATACACGGTGCCGTTTGCGTGTTCGTTGACCCACGCCATCGCCGCATCGAAGTCGGGGTGGATAACAACGTGGGCGAGGTCGTGATAATCAAGCCCCGCGCGACGGAGTTTTGCATCCGACAGGTCGAATCCGAGCGGTTCAACCAAGTGCAGTGTGGTTCCGGTCACCGCGCTCATTCGAATCGCGCTCCCGGTGTTCGGCGGGATCCGCGGTTCGTAGAACATCACGTGAAACACCGGCGCCGACTCCTAACCCTGGGTGTCCAGAGGGGGACTTGAACCCCCACGCCCTAATACGGGCACTAGCACCTCAAGCTAGCGCGTCTGCCAATTCCGCCACCTGGACCGGGTGTCGCCCTCGCCTTTTGAGCTCGAAACGACGCCCGCAAATCTACCACGCGACGGCCCTGGGTCCCGCATCGATCGACCTCGGCGAACGTGACATTCGCTACTGGGGGGTTTCGTGACGAAGGCTCAAATAAAAAAGAGCGGCCCCGGAGAAATATCCGGGGCCGCTCGCGCGACCGGCCGTTCAGAGGGGGGCCGTTCGGCCGTCGCGACTTGGTCGGGATTTCTACGTCTCCGAGGGGGGACGGGGACTCGATCCCGACTGGAATTAAGTGTACTCGTAGTTTCGGGGTGCACCACCCCGAGTTCGCACAATTCCTGAGGAGAGCAATCGCACATCGATACAATTTGACGAAGCCTCGGGCGGCGCACTTGCCAGCCGGGCGGCGCGACGGAGGTGGGTCTGTCGCCTTGATCGGCGAAATGGTGCGGTTTTGCCTCGACGGGTGTCGGCGAGTGTGTCGCCGATCGAGCTGCGCGCCACGCCCTGAACGGCTTCGAAAATTCCCGAATCGTTATCGAAATTACATCTAGCTCGCGCGTGGCGGTAAGGAGTTCCACGCCAGCGCCCCCGGACGGCCGGGCCGCCGGCGCGAGGGGTCCTGATCGGCGGACCGTCCAAGTCCTGATCGGCGGACCGTTCACGCCTTGATCGGCCCACCGCACAATCCCAGTATCGTGATCTGTATGACTCCAGAACTCGACGTCGTTGACCTGTGCCGCAACCTCATTCGGATCGATAGTTCTAATTATGGTGACGGATCGGGCCCGGGGGAACGCGAGGCCGCCGAGTACATCATGACCAAGCTCACCGAGGTGGGCTGGGACCCCGAGTACTTTGAGTCCCAAGACCGACGGGCCACCGTGGTGCTCAGGATCCCCGGCGTTGACTCCACCCGTCCAGCGCTCGTGGTCCACGGTCACAGCGACGTCGTCCCCGCCCAGGCCGAGGACTGGAAGATGGACCCCTTCGGCGGCGACGAAATGGACGGCATGATCTGGGGCCGCGGCGCCGTGGACATGAAGGACATGGACGCCATGATCCTGGCCGTGGTCCGGGACATGAAGCGCACCGGATGGCAGCCCCCGCGCGACCTGGTCATCGCCTTCTTCGCCGATGAGGAAGCCGGCGGCGTGCACGGTTCGCACTACACCGTCGATAACCGCCCCGACCTCTTCGAAGGCGCCACCGAGGCGATCAGCGAGGTCGGCGGATTCAGCATCGAGATCAACGGGCGCCGCGCCTACCTGCTGCAAACCGCAGAAAAGGGCATCGCCTGGACCAAATTGATCGCCCACGGCCGCGCTGGTCACGGGTCGCAGATCAACGAAGAGAATGCCGTCACCGAACTAGCCGCCGCAGTAGCGCGCATCGGCGCTCACAAGTTCGACGTGAGCCTTGGCCCCACGGTGCGGGCATTCCTCGACGGCGTCGCCGACCTCACCGGCATCAGCATCGACCACGACAATCCCGAGGATCTGTACGCACTGGTCAACGGGCTCGGCAGCGCCGGGAAGTTCGTGGGCGCCACGCTCGCCGGCAACGCCAACCCCACCCAGCTCGGCGCCGGCTACAAGGCCAATGTCATCCCCGGCAGCGCCGAGGCCACCATCGACGTGCGTTTCCTGCCCGGTGAAGAAGAGGCCACGGTCGCCAAGATCGAAGAACTCGCAGGTCCCAACGTGACCGTGGAGAAGATTCACCGCGACGTCGCCCTGGAGTCGCCGCACGATGGCGACCTGGTCGACTCCATGATCGCCGCGCTGGATGCCGAAGACCCAGGCGCCGCCGTGCTGCCGTACATGCTCTCCGGCGGCACGGACAACAAGGCGCTATCCAAGCTTGGCATCACCGGCTACGGATTCGCGCCCCTGCGCCTGCCTGGCGACCTGGACTTCGCGGGCATGTTCCACGGTGTGGATGAGCGAGTTCCGGTGGAGTCGCTGGAGTTCGGCGTGCGCGTCTTGGAACGCTTCCTGCGCACTTGCTGAACTACTGACCTACAGGGTCGAGCGCACCCGAATGATCTTGCGGCGCAGCCACACCTTCCGTTCCCCGCCCTGGTACAAGCACAGTCGCGCCAACTCCCAGCGCCCGTACTCGGCGTGCTCGGTCAATAATCGGCGCACATCATTGCGGCTCGACTCGCGCGGCAAGGTCAGCACCCGGGTCTCATAGGTCGCCCCCGAGCTCGACTTGACCCTGCTGGGTGTTCGATGCGACTCATTCGGCATGGCGACACCATATAACCCTGTCGTCCCTAGCCGAAGAGCGCTACCGTCATGGCATGTCTACTGACCCGCGTGCTGCACTGGACCGGTTGTTCGCTGCGTTCACCGCTCACCTCGACGCTTCGGCGACCGCCCAGGACCCCGACGCCCCACAGGTGAGTGCCGCCGCCGAGACGTTGATGGACGCCTTCGACTCCTACGACGAAGCGCTCTATGACGCCTATGAGGTCGACACCCCGTTCGTGGTCTACGACGGCGAAGATGATGACGATGACGATGACGATGACGATGACGATGACGACGACCCGTCAGACGATGACGACGACGATGAAGACGAAGACGACGATCAAGATGAAGAAGACGACGATGACGACGACGTCGATCTAGACGGCATCGACTTCGAAGACTTCGGTGAGGACACGCCGGGTCGCAGGTAGGGCCAGGGGCTCAGCCCCGGCGCTCGGGGTACCCCAACTCCAGCGCGGTGACCTCATCGAGCACGTCACGGATCTGATCGGGCAGCACCAAACCATCGGCTTCCAGTGACCCTCGAAGTTGTGCAGGGTTGCGGGCACCGACGATGGCGCTGGCCACCCCGGGACTGTCGCGCACCCACGACAGCGCCACCTCCACCGGGGCGCGGCCCAAACCATCGGCCGCAGTCATCACCGCTTCGGTCACGGACTGCGCCCACGCCGTGAGGTAGGGCTCAACGAAACCGCGCAGGTGCGGGGAAGCGCCACGGGAGTCGGCGGGGACCGAACGGCGGTACTTTCCCGAGAGCACCCCACGACCAAGCGGCGACCACGCCAGGACCCCCACTCCGCACGCGGACGCGGCCGGAACTACCTCGCGTTCGATGCCGCGCTGCAGCAGCGAGTACTCCATCTGCACCGCCGTCAGCCCCGTGTCATCGGACTGAAGCAACGTCGCCGCCCGGGAAAGCTGCCACGCCGGATAGTTCGACAGGCCCACGTAACGGGTGCGACCCGAGGCCACCGCCTGCCGCATCGCCGAGAGTGTCTCGCGCAGTTCGGTGACGCCATCGGGAGCCTGCACCAACCACAGATCCAGGTGGTCGGTCTGCAACCGGGCCAAAGACTCATCGAGGGAATCCAGCAGCGCCCCGCGTGAGGTATCGATCCGTGAGCCGTTGCTGGTCGTGCGCACCCCGGCCTTGGAGCACAGCACCACGTCGCTTCGATCCACCTCGTTGCCCAGCAGCGCGCCGATCACTTCTTCGGCGGCGCCGTCGGAGTAGGTGGCCGCGGTATCGAGCAGATTTCCGCCGGCGTCCAAGAACAGCCGCAACTGTTCCGCGGCATCGTGTTCGTCGGTATCCCGACCCCACGTCAGGGTGCCCAAACCGATGTTTGAGACCCGGAGTCCGCTACTGCCCACACGCCGAAGGTCCATATCGGCCAAGGCTACCGGTGTTCCCGGTCTACCCTTGGACGTTGTGACGTGGTGGGAAGCGATAATTCTTGGGCTGGTTCAGGGGCTGACGGAGTTTTTACCCGTGTCCTCAAGTGCGCACTTGCGCATCATCGGTGAACTCTTGCCCTCCAGTGCCGACCCCGGTGCGGCCTTCACGGCCATCACCCAGATCGGCACCGAGGCGGCCGTGCTGGTGTATTTCCGGCGCGACATCGCCCGGATCATCCGGCAGTGGTTCAAATCGCTGCCGATCGGCCCGTGGAAGAAACAAGTCCCCACCAGTGACCCCGACGCCCGAATGGGCTGGTACATCATCCTGGGCTCCATCCCCATCGTGGTGGCGGGTCTCACCTTCGCCGACTCCATCGAGTTCGCGCTGCGAAACCTCTACATCACCGCCGCGGTGTTAGCGATCTTCGCCCTCATCCTCGGTTGGGCCGATCGGGTTGGCCCGAAGAACCGAGAGCTCACCCAGCTCACCTGGAAGCACGGCCTGCTTTACGGACTGGCCCAGGCGATGGCCCTCATCCCCGGCGTCTCGCGCTCCGGGGGCACGATCACCGCCGGCCTGCTGATGGGCTACACCCGTGAGGCCGCCGCCAGGTACTCCTTCCTGCTCGCGATTCCCGCTGTACTCGGATCGGGCTTCTACCAACTCGTGCGCTCCGGCGGCACCGGCGGCGCGGCCGGCGGGTTCAACACCGCGCTGGCAACCCTGGTGGCGTTCGTGGTGGGCTACGTGGTCATCATCGCGTTCCTCAAGATCGTCTCCACCTACTCCTACCTGCCGTTCGTGGTCTACCGGATCATCCTGGCCGCGGTGGTCCTGGTGTTGTTGTTCTCCGGGGTGCTCAGCCCCCTGCCCGAAGATGGGTCGAGCATCGGGATAGGCTGAGCCCGTGCGTTCTTGGCCCTCACCGACCCTTCCCGTCCTTCCCGAACGTGGGGAACTCCCGCAGATCGAAGACACCTCCACCTCTAGGCGAGTTCAGCCGGTCGGTGGAGGCGTCGCGAGCCTGTACGTCTGTGGGATCACGCCCTATGACTCCACCCACCTGGGGCACGCGTCCACGTACATCGCCTTCGACACCCTGATCCGCGCCTGGCGCGATGCCGGGATCGACGTCACCTTCACCCAGAACGTCACCGACGTCGATGACCCGCTGCTGGAACGCGCGCAGCAGACCGGTGTGAACTGGGCCGAACTCGCCGGCGACCAGACCGAACTGTTCGCCTCGGACATGCAGGCGCTGCGGGTGATCGCCCCGGACCACTTCATCGGCATCGCCGAGTCCACCGACCTGATCGCCGCCTCCGTTGCCGAGCTTGTGCAAGCCGGTCTGGCCTATCCGGTGGATACTCCCGATGCGCAGTTCGAGGGCGCGAGCGACATCTACGCCGACCTGTCCAAAGACGCCCATCTGGGCGACATCGGGCACCTGGATGAAGCCACCATGGATGAATTCTTCGCCGAGCGTGGCGGCGACCCGGACCGGCCGGGCAAGAAGCACCGTCGCGACGCCCTGCTGTGGCGGGTCGCGCGCACCGGTGAGCCCCGGTTCGACGGCGGAACCCTTGGCCTAGGCCGGCCCGGTTGGCACATCGAATGCGCGAGCATCGCGCAGAAGTACTCCGGGGTCCCCTTCACCGTCCAGGGCGGCGGAACTGACCTCATCTACCCGCACCACGAAATGAGCATCTCCCACCTGCGCGGACTGACCGGCAACAGCAACCCTGCCGGTGCCTACCTGCACACCGGGCTGGTCGCGTTCGAGGGCCACAAGATGAGTAAGTCCCGCGGGAACCTGGTGTTCGTCTCCGAGCTGCTGCAATCGGGCGTCCCGGCGGCCGCGATCCGGCTGTGCGTGCTGGACAACCACTACAGCGACAACTGGGAGTACACCCCGGCATCGTTGGACGCCGCCAAGCAGCGGCTGGTGTCCTGGCAACAGGCAGCGGCCGACGGCGGAGCCTCGGTCTCCCAGGAGGGTCTCGGTGGCACCGAGGTGCTACGGGCAGTGCGGTCAGCGATCGCCGATGACCTGAACACCGCCGCCGCGCTCGCCGTTGTCGATGACTGGGCGAAGAACCCCGGACCCGATTCGGGACCGACCGTGACCGCCGTCGTCGACGCACTGTTGGGCATTGACCTGCGACCTGAGCCGAGCGAACCGGCCAACTAGGGGGGGCTTAGCCGCCTGCCACCGGCCCGCCGCCGGGATCACGGCGACGCAGGAAACGTTCGAACTCCCGGGCGATCGCCTCACCGCTGGCTTCGGGAAGTTCGGCGGTGTCCTTGGCCTCCTCCAATTGCCGCACGTACTCGGCAACCTCGGGGTCCTCTTCGGCCAGTTCGTTGACGCCGTCCTGCCAGGCTCGAGCGTCCTCGGCGAGTTCACCGGTGGGCACCGGCTCGCCAAGGATCTCCTCCAGGCCGGACATCAGCGCCAAGGTGGCCTTGGGAGACGGGGGCTGGGAGACGTAGTGAGGCACGGCCGCCCAAATCGACAGGGAGTGCATCCCACGATCCAAGGCCATCTGGGTGAGCACGCCCACGATGCCCGTGGGACCCTCGTAGTCGCTGCCTTCCACCCCGAGCAACACCTGCACCCGAGGGTCCTCCGAGGTGGTCTGCACCGGGATCGGGCGAGTGTGCGGAACGTCGGCGAGCAGGGCGCCCACGCACACCAGGGTGCCCACTTCTAAGTCTTCTGCGGCGTCGAGGATTTCGTTGCAGTACGAACGCCAGCGCATCGAGGGCTCAGTGCCACGAACCAGCACCAGTCGCCGCCCGTTGCGTGGGGTGACTGTCACCGAGATCGACGTCGAGGGCCAGGTCACCACCCGCGAACCATCGGCCGTGCGTTGCACCACCGGCCGCGCCACCTGGAAGTCGTGATACGGGTCGGGATCGACCGTGCGCATCTCGCGGGCGTCCCACTCCTCGGCGATCATGTTCAACGCGGTACTCGCCGATGACCCGGCGTCGTTCCAGCCCTCAAACGCGGCGAGCATCATCGCCGGTGGAATGTCGGGCGGCTGCTCTGCGCCGGCGTCCGGGCTCTGGGAGGCTGAATTCACATATCTAGCCTACGACGCCGCGCCACTGCCGACCGACAGCCACACCCGCGCGGGGTCTAGGGTGGGAGCGGTGAGTACAAACGAGGGGCGCGGCTTGGCGCTCGGTGCGGTGCTGTGGGATATGGACGGCACTCTGATCGACAGTGAACCGTATTGGCTGAAGGCCGAGGCCGAGATGGCCGCCGAGCACGGGGGCAGTTGGGACCCGGCACTCGGGCATGAGCTCATCGGCCAGCCGCTGAGCGAATCCGCGCGCATCCTTCGTGAACGGGCCGGTATCAAAGGCACCACCGAGGAGATCATCGACGCCCTGCTGGAGCGGGTCACCCGCGAGATCGCCGATGCCGGCATCCCATGGCGCCCAGGAGCAGCGGAGTTGTTACACGAACTCGTGGCCAAGGACGTGCCCTGTGCACTGGTGACGATGTCTTACACCCAACTCGCCCAGGTCCTCATCGATGCCCTGCCCCGCGGCACGTTCTCCACCGTGATCACCGGGGATGCCGTGGCCAACGGCAAACCACACCCCGAGCCGTACCTGACGGCGATGGCGAACCTGGACCTGAATCCCGCAGACTGCCTGGCGATCGAGGACTCGGTGCCGGGCGTCAACTCCGCCATGGACTCCGGCGCCTGCACCGTGGGGGTGCCGGCGATGGTGGAACTCCCCAGCGACCCACGCCTGGTCGTGCTGGACACCCTGGCCGGGGTCAGTGCCGGTGACCTGAACCAGATCTGGGCAGACTTCAACCAGTGAGCACCCGCCCGGTACCAGCGCCCAGGACTCGCGGGTGGCGGATCGGGTCCATCGCGGGTGCACCGGTGATCCTCACCGGCGGCTCGGCGATCCTCGCCATCGCGGTGTACGCCCTGTTCCTGCCCACGATTCAGGCGAGCCTCGGTCAGGGCGTCACGACTTACCTGTGGACCGCCGGGTTACCGCTTGGGCTGATGGCCTCGATCCTGGCCCACGAACTCAGCCACGGCCTGACCGCCCGCAGGTTCGGGATTCCGGTGTCGGAGTACGTGCTGACCCTGTGGGGCGGGCACACCTCCTTTGCCCCGCACATCGACCGGCCGCTGCGGGGTGCCCTGGTGGCGGTTGCTGGGCCCGCGGCCAATGGCGCCATCGCGCTCGCGGTCTGGGTGATGCTGCAGGTGCTGCCGCCCTCGGAGGCGAGCCTGATCCTGTGGTTCGTCATGGTCTCCAACGTTCTGTTGGCGGCGTTCAACCTACTGCCCGGACTACCCACCGACGGTGGGCATCTGCTGCTCAGTGGAATCTGGGCGCTGACGGGCGACAAGCTGCGCGCCACCCAGATTGCCGGATGGGCCGGGTATGCCCTGGCCGGTGCGCTGGGCGGGTGGGGTCTATGGACCGCGGCTGTTCAGGGGGAGCCGTTCCGCGGCCTGTGGGCCATCCTCATTGCCATGGTGCTTTACCTCGGCGCCCGGGACTCCCTTCGACGCACCCGAGCCCAACGGGCGGTGGCGGCGCTGGACCTGCAAGCCATGATCGAGCCCGTTCAGGTGCTGAGCGAGGACACCACGGTGGCCGAACTAGTGGACCGGGTTCGCCACGATCCACGACCGGTGATCGTCACCGATGAAAACGGCCGGCCGCGCGCCGCGGTCAACAATGAGGCGCTCGCGGGCGTTAACCGCGAGGCGTGGGCGCACACCACCCTGGCCGCCGTCAGCACCCCGATCCCGCCGGCGTCGGTGATCACCACGATCCACAGTTCCGACGCTTTGGGCCAGATCGCCGCGGCCGCCCAGGCGGGGCACCGCACGCTCGTGGTCATCGGCGGTGAGGCACCGGCGCACGTGCTCGGCACGCTTTCGGTTGCGCGGGTCATCGCCGCACTGCCGTAGACTGCCCGGCCGTGACTGAACCACTTGGAGCTGCACAGCGGCGAGGCCCATTCCGACCCGGCGACAAGGTCCAACTGACCGACGCCAAAGGCCGGCTCACCACGATCGTGCTCGAGGAGGGCAAGTCCTTCCACACCCACCGGGGCTCCTTCAGCCACGACGAACTCATCGGGGCACCCGAGGGAACCCTGGTGCGCACCACCGCCAGCACCGAGTACCTGGCGCTGCGCCCGCTGCTCTCGGACTACGTGCTGTCGATGCCCCGCGGTGCTGCCGTCATCTACCCCAAAGACGCTGCCCAGATCGTCACCATGGCCGACGTGTACCCCGGAGCTCGGGTGGTGGAAGCGGGCGTCGGGTCCGGTGCGCTGTCTCTGTCGCTATTGCGCGCGGTGGGGGAGCACGGCTCGCTGCTGTCAGTGGAACGGCGCGAGGACTTCGCCGAGATCGCGGTGTCCAACGTGGAGGACTTCTTCGGCGGTCCGCACCCCGCGTGGACCGTGGAACTCGGGGATCTCGCCGACGTGCTGCCTGAGGTACCCGACGGCAGCGTCGATCGGGTCATCCTGGACATGTTGGCACCCTGGGAGAACATCGGTGTGGTCGCCGACGCGCTCGCGCCCGGGGGAGTGCTGCTGGCCTACGTCGCCACCGCCACCCAGCTCTCCCGGATCGCCGAGGACCTCAAAGACGACGGCCGGTTCACCGAACCCGACGCCTGGGAATCGATGGTCCGCGGATGGCACCTGGACGGCCTCGCCGTGCGGCCACAGCACCGGATGATCGGGCACACCGGATTCCTGCTCACCACCCGCAGGATGGCACCGGACACTACGGCACCCATCCGCCGCCGTCGGCCCGCCCCCGGAGCGCACTCCGAACCCACCAAACAGTTCGACGAAGAAGACCTCGCCACCGACATGGCACAGCGCAACGTGTCGCCCAAGAAACTGCGCCGGGTCCGCCGTGAACAGCTCCGCCGCGCCCAGGCTGGGCAAGCCCCGGCCGACGAAACCCCGGCCACCGACCCTGGCGGGGAAGACGACGCATAGTGGCATAGGCTTAGAGTCGCTAAGGAGGTATCAGTGTCCTCAGACACCACACCACGCGAGCAGGAACTACGCCGCCAGGCCATCGACCTAGCCGGGAAGAACGACCGGCTGGTGGAGGCGTTGACCGCGGCCCGAACCCAGCTCCAAGAGTTGCGCACGCAGCTGGAGGACATGAGCAAGCCTCCAGGGTCCTACGGGATCTTCGTGCGAGCGCATGAGGACCGCACCGCGGACGTGATGTCGGCGGGCCGAAAACTCCGGTTGGGCGTTGCCCCGAGCGTTGATCTCGGTGCGGTTGCCGTCGGCCAAGAGGTGCGCCTGAATGAGGCGATGACCGTGGTGGCCGTCGGGGACTTTGAGCCCATCGGCGAACTTGTCACCGTGCGCGAGCAGCTCGGTACCGACCGGGCCCTGGTGCTCGGGCGCGGCGATGAAGAGCGCGTGGTGCGCCTGGCCGGGCCGGTGGCTCAGGCCGGGATCCGGGTCGGGGACACCCTGATGATCGATGGCCGAACCGCCTTCGCCTTCGAGCGGATTCCGCGCTCGGACGTGGAGGACCTGGTGCTCGAAGAGGTCCCGGATGTGGACTACGCCGACATCGGTGGACTGTCGACCCAGATCGAGCAGATCCGCGACGCTGTGGAGTTGCCATTCGCGCACCCCGAACTGTTCCGTGAGCACGGACTCAAGCCGCCCAAGGGCCTGCTGCTGTACGGCCCGCCCGGGTGCGGTAAGACTCTGATCGCGAAGGCCGTGGCCACGTCCCTGGCCCGGGCCGCGCAGGTGCGCAACGGCGGTGAGCAGGGACACGCCCGCTCGTACTTCCTCAACGTCAAGGGCCCCGAACTGCTCAACAAGTTCGTGGGCGAAACCGAACGTCACATTCGGCTGATCTTCGGCCGGGCCCGGGAGAAGGCCTCCCAGGGGATTCCGGTGGTGGTGTTCTTCGACGAGATGGAGTCCCTGTTCCGCACCCGCGGCACCGGGGTGTCCTCCGACGTGGAAACCACGATCGTGCCGCAGCTGCTCAGCGAGATCGACGGCGTCGAACGCCTCGACAACGTCATCGTCATCGGCGCCTCCAACCGGGAAGACATGATCGACCCGGCGATCCTGCGCCCCGGCCGCCTAGACGTGAAGATCAAGGTCGAGCGCCCCGACGTCGAATCCGCCCGCGACATCTTCGGCAAGTACCTCACCACCAAACTGCCGATCCACCCCGACGACGTCGCCGAGCACGGTGATGACGCTCAAGCGGCGATCAACGCGATGATCGAACGGACCGTGGGGCGGATGTACTCCACCGAGCCGCACAACCAGTTCCTCGAGGTCACCTATGCCAGTGGAGATAAGGAGATCCTGTACTTCAAGGACTTCAACTCCGGGGCGATGATTGCCAACGTGGTGGACCGTGCCAAGAAGAAGGCGATCAAGGACCTGCTGGCCACCGGCGTGCGCGGTATCCGCGTGGAGCATCTCCTGGAATCGTGCCTGGAGGAATTCAAGGAGAACGAGGACCTTCCCAACACCACCAACCCCGATGACTGGGCTCGGGTGTCGGGAAAGAAGGGTGAACGCATCGTGTTCATCCGCACGATCGTTCAGCACAAGGGCAACACCGAGGCTGGCCGCACCATCGAGTCGATCAACCCCACCGGCCAGTATCTATAAACCACCCGCCGCCCTGCCAGCTCACGCCGCGGGCCGAACGTGGTGGTACGCCAACGCCTGCCTGACCCGTTGCGCCGAGGTGATGTCCGACCAGCCCAGGCGAACGATCCGCCACCCCGCACTCTCCAACGCCTGGTCACTGGGCGTGCGTGGGCGAGGGGCGGAGATCACATCGAGACCCAGAGCCTCCTGCGGCCAGGCCATATCGACGCGCACCGACCCCACCGGGGTGAGCACGTCGTACTGCACCGCCGGGGCCGGGAGCCCGGCCTCGAAGATGCGGTAACGCGCCACGGACTCTTGAGCGCTTGCCGCCCGGGCATCGGCAAAGCCGAGGAGTGCTCGCGCGCAGGTGATCCCCGGGTACCCGGATAGGGCGTTCATCCGTCTGCGCAGCTCCGCCCGTTGCACCCCGGAGCGCAGCGCCGAATCGAGTAACGCCACCCCGGCCGGCGGAGTGAAGCTGCGCGCGCAGTCCAGCGCGGTGCGCAGCGGGGTGGTCACCGGGACCTCATCGATCCAGGTGCGGTC
>JBMDWZ010000217.1:0-10210 GCA_048594865.1 Beutenbergiaceae bacterium | reverse complement strand
TCCGAGTGATCTCATTGTCCCAGCTTGTGGAGCCGATCAGCCTGGGCGTGTCGGACAGCCACAGGTGGTCAAACTCCAGCACATCGATCCGGGCTGTGTTCACAAAGACGGCCACGTGCTCATCACGGCTGCCGCCCGCGCGCCCCAGGCCGATCCACTCATAACCATCGAGTCCGGCGCGCAGTTCCTCCAACGGGCCGTAGAAGCCCTCCTGGGTGGACAGCACGCACGGGGATTCCCGGCGGATCAGGTCGATCATCGGCCCGCGGCGGTCTTCCCAGAGGTGCTGCGGATCGGGGGTGGGGAACCGCATGTTGTAGGACATCACGTGCAGGCCGCCCGCGCCCACGGCACCGATCACCGGTGGCGCGTCCGTGGTTGTGCTCTGCTCAGGCATCAAGTGACTCAGTTCGACGAGGACGTCAACCACCGAACGAGCGCACGGGCGGTGAACCCGGTGGGTCCCTCGTGGATCTCGTGTTCGGTCTTGGGTGCCCGGCCGGGTCCGGCGATGTCCAGGTGCGCCCACGGCACACCCTTGGTGAAGTGGGACAAGAACAGCGCCGCGGTGATCGCGCCACCGGAGGTGTGCGGATCGGTGTTGATATGGCACAGGTCGGCGATATCGGAATCCAGGGCGTGGCGGTAATCCTCCACCAGCGGCATCGGCCACATCGGCTCACCGACCTCATCGCCACTGCGTCGCAGCGCGTCGGCGATGGCCGCATCGGTGGCAAACAAGGCGGCGTGCCGCTTACCCAGGCCGAGCGTCGCCGCCCCGGTCAGGGTAGCCACGTCGATGACGGCGCTGGGCTGATACTCCTGGCGGGCCCACGCGATCGCATCGGCCAACACCAAGCGGCCTTCGGCGTCTGTATTGCGGATCTCCACGCTGGTGCCATCGCCCATCCGCAGCACGTCGCCGGGCTTGTAAGAATCCGCGCCGAAGGCGTTTTCGGCCAGCGGCATGACGGCCACGATCGGCTGGTTGACCTTCGCCTGTGCGGCTCCCAGCACGGCGGCCAAGACCACTGCGGCGCCGGACATGTCGGTCTTCATCGGCACCATCGACTCACGCGGCTTGATGGAGATCCCGCCGGTGTCATAGGTGATGCCCTTACCCACCAGCACGATCGGGTCCTGCCCGCGCGCACCCTTGGGGGTGTAGGTCGCGGTCACCAGTCGCGGCGGTGTCGCCGAGCCCGAGCCGACGGCGAGGATGCCGCCCAAGTCGTGCTCGGCAAGCCAGGACTCATCGCGGGTGACGACCTTGACCCCGGTGATGCCGTTGGCGGCCTGGGTTGCCTGCTCGGCGAACCAGGCAGGGTTTTTGATGTTCGACGGGGTCGCCGCCAGGGTGCGTGCCAGGATCGTGGCGCCGGCGCCGATGTGGGCGGCGTCGATCACCGTTCGGTCCGGCGCGTCAGCGAGGACCGTCACCTGGGTGAACGGGGCGTTCGGTCCCGGGCCGGTGCCGGTGAACGGCGGGCTGTAGGTGCCCAGGTCCAGACCCTCAATCAGCGCACCCCAGGCATCGCGTGCCGAGGCGTTGTCGGCGTCGGCAGGGCCGCCAGCGATGATGACGTGCTTGGCGCTCGACTCTCCCAAAGCACCATCTTTGCCACCCGAACCCTTGGCACCCGAGCCGGCGCGGGCGATCGCGGCACCAGCTCTACGGAACGCCACGGCTCCGCCGTCGCCGATACCGGCAAAGATGAGCCGATCGGGCAACTGAGTCCAGGGCGCGCCCGACACCTCGGGCAGCGTCACCTTGGTCACCGAGCCGGCGCTGGTGCCGGCATCGCTGCGCCGCGCGAGCGCGGCTAGGTCAGTGCCGTAGACCTGCGAGAGGTCGGTAGGCATCTGCGGACCATCGGGCCCCTGTTGGATGAGGAGCACAACCAGCGCGTCGGTTCCGATGCGCTGCAGGGCGGCGAGGTGGTCGCTGCCTTCGTGCCAGGTGATTGTGGGTGAGGTAGGCCAGCGCACAATCAGCCGGTGACGGCGCTCAGGGCGCTGGACAGGTCGTTCGCTTCTTCGGCGTTGAGTTCGACGACGAGCCGTCCGCCACCTTCGAGCGGAACCCTCATGATGATGCCGCGACCCTCCTTGGTGACCTCGAGCGGTCCGTCACCGGTCCTGGGCTTCATGGCGGCCATGGGCGTGCTCCCTATGTGGGTGGAGTGGAATCGTGTCGGGATCGTCGATCACCTGACCCGACTCTGTATCTAGGCGTTCACATTCTACGCCAGGAACGTCCAAAGGTTGCGTCCGGTTCGGATACGGCTTCTCCCAGGATGCGCAGATCACACCCCGAGCCAATAACCATGCGCTGGTAAGTACGCCGGCTATCGCCAGACCGAACAGCGCGGTGGTACCGCTCATCCAGCCCATCGATAGCCCTCCTTTTGCTCTTGTTGCGCCGGTGGTAGCCCCAGACTCTGTGACTACTCCGGGCGCCCGTGCGCTTCTGAGATAGCGGCCTCGTGCGCCTCTTCCTCCTGCTTGCGACGATCGTGGTTCGCCTGAATCACCAGATCCACCGCCTGCACCGGATCGTCGGTGACCTGCACCAGGTCTAGGTCGTGCGGGGAGATGGTGCCCTGCTCCACGAGCGTCTCGCGCAGCCAGTCCAGCAGCCCGGACCAGAACTGCGAGCCCACCAACACCACCGGGAACGCCTTGACCTTCTGGGTCTGCACCAGGGTGAGCGCCTCGAACAGCTCATCCAGGGTGCCGAAGCCGCCAGGGAGCACGATGAAGCCCTGGGCGTACTTGACGAACATGGTCTTGCGTGCAAAGAAGTAGCGGAAGTTGATGCCCAGGTCCACGTACTCGTTCATGCCCTGCTCGAAGGGCAGTTCGATACCGAGGCCCACCGAGGTGCCCTCGGCCTCCTTGGCGCCCTTATTCGCCGCTTCCATGACGCCGGGCCCTCCGCCGGTGATGACGCCGTAACCACGTCGCACCAACTCGGTGGCCACCTGCTCACCGAGTTGGTAGTACCGGTGCTCGGGCTTCAGCCGTGCGGAGCCGAACACGCTGATCGCCGGGCCGAGTTCGGCTAGCGCCCCGAACCCCTCCACGAATTCAGCCTGGATCCGCATGACCCGCCACGGGTCGGTGTGCACCCACTCAGCCTGCTGCGTGGATTCCAGCAGCCGTTCATCGGTGGTGCTCTGCGGGATGTGGCGGCCACGCAAGCGGACTGGACCCTTGTGGTAATCGCGGTGGGAACTTTCGGAAGTCATGCGGCTATGTCTCTTTCGATCGGGGTCTGAGCCTAGGAAACCACGGCGGGCGTGTCCGGCGTACCAAGCCAAGCACCCAATGCCCGGGCGCAGGTGCGGATCTGTTCGGTGGGGACCTGTTCGTCATCGGCATGCGCGAGCAACGGGTCACCGGGGCCGAAATTCACGGCCGGAATTCCCAGCGCGGCGAACCGGGCCACGTCGGTCCAGCCTTGCTTGGCCACCGCGCCCTTGCCGGTGAGCTGCGCCACCGCGGCCACAAAGTTTTGCGCCGCCGGGGCGTCCAAACCGGGCCGGGCGCCGGGTGAGGAGTCGGTGAGCGCCACGTCGAAGCCAGCGAAAACGTACCGCACGTGTTGCAGCGCTTCTTCGGGGCTCGCACTGGGCGCGAACCGGTAGTTCACCTCAACGGTGCACCGGTCTGGGATGACGTTGCCCGCGATCCCGCCCGTGATGGCCACCGCGTTGAGGCATTCGCGGTAGGTCAAACCATCGACCTCCACGCTCGCGGGTTCGTAGTCCTTTAGTCTGCGCAGCACCTCGCCTGCGTCGTGGATGGCGTTGTGGCCCATCCACGCGCGCGCTGAGTGGGCGGCCTTGCCGGTGGTGGTGACCTCCACCCGCAGCGTTCCGTTGCATCCGCCTTCGATTCCGGCGGCGGTGGGTTCGCCGAGGATCGCAAAGTCTGCCTGCAGCCACTGCGGCTGTTCGCGCACTACCCGGTTCAGTCCGTTGAGTTCGGCGGCCACCTCTTCGTTGTCGTAGAACACCCAGGTGACGTCCCGCACCGGCTGGGTGATCGTGGCCGCCAGGTGTAACGCGACCGCGACCCCGCCCTTCATGTCCACGGTGCCGCGACCCCATAACACTGGTGCGTCGTCGTCGCCGGTTCGCAGTTCGGTGGGCAGGTTGCCCTGGATCGGGACGGTATCGAGGTGGCCGGCGATCACCACTCGGGAGTCGCGCCCGAGGTCGGTGCGGGCTACGACCGTGTTGCCCAGTCGCTGCACGCTCAGGTGCGGAAGGTCTACAAGGGCCCGCTGCACGGCATCTGCCAGGGGCGCTTCGTCTCCCGAAACGCTTGGGATGTCGCAGAGTGCTTGGGTGAGGTCGACGACGTCGGCGCTCGTCAGGTCCGGAAGGCTCACCTGGTTGGTGGGTGCGGTGCTGCTCATGGTTCCAAGCCTAGGGCTGGGTGGTGTTGGGCGCGATGACGCTGACCGCTAGTGCGTCACAATGACCAGGTCGCCATCGCGGCTGGCCGGGGTCCACCGGCCATCGCAGGCCCTCGTGTCTACCGTCCACTGGCGGAGCTCGTCGTTCACCAGATCCGCCTCGCGTAGCACGCAGGAGGTTCCGGCGGGCCACGTATCGCGGGACTCCAACCACGCCATCGAAGCCCGGTCACCGATTGGCACCACATCAACGCTGCGGAAGCCCTGGATCTCCACGCTCATGCTCAATTCTCTGCCAGCGGCCAGATCCCAGCCATGGAAAGTGGCTTGCATGCCCGGAGTATGGGAGTTCGTGAGCACCGGAATCATCGCGGCGCGCTCATCACTGGTAGTGGCCTGCTGCAAGCCACGCAAGTTGTTGTTTCGCAGCAGCGACTCGGCATCCGAGCTAGCGATGGCAGTGGAGTCCCCGGTGCGCAAGTCCACGATCACGCCTCCCAAATCCCCGTGGGCGGCCCGGTCTGAAATGAGGAACGGTCCCTGGGTGGTCACCGAGCGGCCGTATCCGGTGGGAAGTGAGTCGACGACCGGCCCGTCGTCCTGCCAGAGCACCTCACCATCGCGGTACGCGGTCAGTTCACCGTCGGTGGTGAGGATGAGCACCAGGTCATCCACGGTGAACGCCTCTCCCTGGCCAATCTCCAAGGTATCGAGCACCTCGCCTGAGTCGGCGTCGCGTAGGTCCACCGAGGTCGGCTGCTCATCACCTGGCGGTGCGAACTCCCGGGTTAGGACATGGCGGACGGCGGAGACGATCTGGTTGGGTTCCCCGGCCCCAGTTCCTGTGATCCCCGCGGTGGGACGCACATTGTCCACGCGCCAGCTCTCGTCGCCCGAAGCACGATCCAGACCGACCACGCTCGCCGGTGCGCCATCGCCGAACCCGGCCGCAATGTCGCCATCGTCGAAGTCCGCGACCACCAGCACGTCATCGGTGTATCCCATCAGCGACCCGGTGACATCGGAAGTCCAGATCTGTTCCCCGGTGAACCGATCGCGGGCAGCGATCGGCAGGTGATCGGCGGCGCCCGTGAAGTCATCCCGTTCGGATAGCGAGTTCACTACCCATGTCTCACCCACAGCTTGCGGCCACACGTCTGCTACGGCGTCGCTGCCACGCAGCTGCTGGCGATCGAACTCCGGCTCTGGAGCATCCACAGTTGGTGGCGCGTCGGCATCGATCGACGGTGCCGCCACCATCGGGGCCAGCAGCAGCACCCCGATGACCAATGCCACTCCGGCGACGACACCACCGATAGCCAGCGGCAGGCGGGAGCGGCGCGCGGGTGCGCTGTTCTGGCTGGGCATCAGTCGATCTCCTGTAGGTGGACGTCGCCGTCAACATCCACGACGCGCACATCATCGCAGTCAGCAACGGCGGCGGTTTCGGTGACCTCACCGGTGCTCGGGTCCAATTCCCGAAGCGCACACCAGGTCCAGGAGAAGAAACCCACCCTGGTCTCCAGCCACGCGACCGTGCCGCGCTGCGGAAGCCAGGCGGGGAAAACCCGGTCTTGGACACCTTCGATGTCCACCTGGTGGTAGTAGACCTCGCCGTCGGCAAGAAACATCCCAGTGAGCTCCAGCGAATCGGTTACGCCATTGGGAATCCACGCCGTCATCGGCCGGCCATCGGAGGACAAGCCCTCATGGTCTTGTCCGCCGGGCTCAAAGAGCGGTTCAATGTTCGCGCGTGGGTCAAGGCCGATGCGCTCCCCCGTGCGCAGGTCGATCAAACCGAAGGTGGACCCTTCGGCGGGCCCCGGGTGGGCGGGCAAATACCCCATGGCTTGTGGATAGTTTCCCGAGCCAGAGTTTGCGACCGACCCACGGATCCGCACATAGGAGTCTTCGAGCCCACTGCGTTCCCAGACCACCTCACCGGCGGCGTCATAGGCAGTGAGGTCTGTGTTGATCGCGCTAGGCCCGAACCCGTTCTCTTCGGCGAGCACCACCAGATCCTCAAATACCAGCGCGTGGGCTCGCGGGTCCTCCCCACGGGTGGCCAGCTCGTACAACACCTCGCCGGAGTCGGGGTCTCGAATCTCGGTTGTGTCCGCCCGTCCGTTGGGTGGGTTGCCATCCCAGGCTCGGGTAGCGAGCACCTGGACTTCGCGTGGCCTGAAGTAGGGGGTGGTCTGGGCGAATGTCGGTTGCCCGGCGAGCGGCTCAACCCCAGCCACCCGCCAAATCTCCTCGCCGGTGGACACCTCGAGCCCGACGAGCTCCGCCGGGGCTGCGACTCGTATCACTGCGCTCATATCCGGGGCGGTGGCCACCACGAGGGTATGTTCGGTGAACCCAACGATCGCCCCACCCACCGCGCCGTCCCACACCGGCTCTGACGTGTCGAGCGCGCTGGCGACTAGCGGCATCGGCTCACCGTCACCGACCCAACCATGGTCGATGACCAGATTCGCATCGCGGTGGACGAACCGGCCGGAGCCGACCGCGCCGTCGTCAATGCTCACGAGCGCGTCGGCGGGCAGGGTCGTGATGTCGTGCCCGGAGGGCCGCGTCAGTGTGGGCACCAGCGCGAGTGCGGCAACGATCGGCACAATCGCTAAGGCCCGCGCCCGGACGCCGGTCACCATCACCACCGCGAGCGCCACCACCGCCAGTCCGAAGTACCAGAAGGTCGCACCATCGCGCTCGAGGTAGCCCACCGCGCACAGGATCAGCCCGATCCCCAGGACAACGCCGAAGCCCGCCCACGGAATCCGTCGCTTCGGGGACGCTCGCCGCTCGCTCATCGCATGCCCACCTTCGCTTACCCACTCCCCTGTGCTGCTATCGGGCCACGATTCTTCCAAACCGGGTGCCGGGGGCCAATGGGCAGAGGTTCCCCGGGGTTTCCTGCGCGGATCTAACCGGTGGTGTGGTGCAAGGTCCGGGCGGCCTCGGCGATCGACCCGGACAGTGAGGGGTAGACGGTGAAAGCCGAAGACACCTGGTCCACCGTGAGCCGGTTACTGATCGCCAACGTGATCGGGAAGATCAACTCACTGGCTCGCGGCGCTACCACCACCCCGCCGAGCACCGTTCCCGAAGAGCGGTGGGAGAAGACCTTGACGAACCCTTCGGAGATGCCGAGCATCTTGGCCCGAGCGTTGCGCTGCAGGTCGATCTTGGTGATCCGGCCGTTGACTTCGCGGTTGAGAATGGCGCTCTCGGCGATCCCCACGGTGGCGATCTCCGGGGCAGTGAAAATGTTCGCCGAGACCATCTTCAGGTCCAACGGCGCCACCGCATCCCCCAGCGAGTGCCACATCGCGATCCGCCCCTGCATGGCCGCGACCGAGGCCAGCGGCAGCACACCAGTGACGTCCCCGGCGGCGTAGACCCCACGTACGGTGGTGCGGGAGACTCGGTCCACCTCGATGTGGCCGGACTCGGTGCGCGCCACCCCGGCGGCTTCCAGTCCGATGGCATCGCAGTTGGGCACCCCGCCGACGGCGATCAGGCAGTGCGAGCCGGTGATCACCTCACCGCTGGTGAGCTCAACGTGTACCTCATCGCCTTCGCGGCGCACGGCGGCGGCACGCGACTTGGACATCACGTCCATCCCGCGGCGCCGGAACACCTGCTCGATTACCTCTGAGGCGTCGGGGTCTTCACCGGGCAGCACCCGGTCGCGGCTGGAGACCAGCACCACCGGCACGCCTAAGGCGTTGTAGGCGCCAGCGAACTCCGCACCGGTGACGCCCGATCCCACCACGATCAGCTTTTCGGGCAGTTCGGCGAGGTTGTACACCTGGGTCCAGGTGAGGATGCGCTCGCCATCGGGCTCCGCGGTGGGGAGGATGCGCGGCGTGGCCCCGGTGGCCAGCAGCACCACATCGGCACCGAACCGCTCCTCGCCGTCGTCCGTTACCGCGACAACCCGGTCACGGTCCTCCAGGCGTCCAACACCGTTGACGATGCGCACGCCCTCGCGCTGTAGCCGGGAGTGGATGTCGCGGCTTTGCGCGCCGGCCAGTTCCAGAACCCGGGCATTGACCTGGCCCATGTTGATGGCGAAGGAGCCGTCGCCGGCGGACTGGTGGATGCCCAGTTCGCTGGCGTGCTCGGTGAGCGTCATCCATTCGGCGGTGGCGATCAGGGTCTTGGAGGGCACCACGTCGGTGAGCACCGCCGCTCCCCCGATGCCTTGCCGTTCGATGATGGTGACGTCGGCGCCGAGCTGGGCGGCGACCAGTGCGGCTTCGTATCCGCCGGGGCCGCCGCCGATGATGACGACGCGGCTCCCTTCGCGGGTGGTTGAGCGGCGTACTCCGGTGGGTGGTTCGGCGGGCGCTGAGTTATCGGGTGTCGCGGTCACGCAGCCATTGTGCCGTGATCGGCAGTATCTTCGATACGTGAACGCTGATTTGAATGACCCCGCGACCCGCCCGCACGACGCCGCCAAGGCAGCCGCGCAGCATCTGCGCCAGGCCACCGGGGTGGAGTCCTTCGACATTGCGCTGGTGCTCGGGTCCGGATGGGGTGAGGCAGCCGATCTGCTCGGTGAGACGGTGGCGACCGTGGACGCCGCAGACATTCCGGGCTTCGCCGCCTCCGGTGTTCCCGGGCACAGCGGCACCCTGCGCGCAGTCCGAGTGGACGTGGCCGGTGGCGTCAAGCACGCGTTGATCCTCGGCGCACGCACCCACTACTACGAAGGCCGTGGCGTGCGCGCGGTAGCTCACCCGATCCGCACCGCTGCGGCCGCGGGCGCTTCCACCGTGGTGCTGACCAATGGCTGTGGCGGGTTGCATGAACACTGGCCGGCGGGAACCCCGGTGCTGATCAGCGACCACCTCAACCTCACCGCCGCCTCCCCGTTAGAGGGCGCCACCTTTGTTGACCTGACGGACCTGTACTCCCAGCGCCTTCGCGAGGTGGCTCGCAGCATCGATCCCGAGTTGCCACAAGGGGTGTACGCCCAGTTCCGCGGCCCGCACTACGAAACCCCGGCAGAGGTACAGATGGCCGGCCGGATGGGCGCGGACCTGGTGGGGATGTCCACCGCGCTGGAGGCGATCGCCGCCCGCGAAGCCGGGATGGAGGTGCTGGGCATTTCGCTGGTGACCAACCTGGCGGCCGGGGTGTCGCCACAGCCGCTCTCGCACGCCGAGGTGATCGAGGCAGGGCAGCAAGCCGGTCCGCGGATCAGCGCTCTGCTGACGCAGATCGTGGGCAAGGTCCTGGATGAGCGCGACTCCTGAGCTGGCGACGCCGCTGATCGAGGCGGTTCGCCAGTGGATTGCCGACGATCCCGAACCACGGGATGCCACCGAGTTACAAGACTTGCTCGATAAGGCCCAGGGCGGCGACCTCGACGCCACCAGAGAATTGACCGATAGGTTCGCTGGGACGCTGCAATTCGGGACCGCTGGTTTGCGCGGAGCCTTGGGCGCCGGACCAAACCGGATGAACCGTGCGGTGGTGATCCGCGCGGCCGCCGGTTTGATGGGCTACCTCAATGACGTGGTGACGTTGCCCGTCGGTTTTGGCCGAATCGGCATCGGTCTGCGTATCCCGTTCACCGACGGCATCCTCGCCAGCCCAGTGGTGGTCATCGGATTCGACGCCAGGCACGGGTCGGCACAGTTCGCCGCCGACACCGCCGCGGTAGTGGCGGGAGCCGGTGGGCGGGCGCTGCTGCTGCCCGGCCCGCTGCCGACGCCAGTGTTGGCGTTCGCGGTGCGGCATCTGAGCGCCGACGCCGGGGTGATGGTCACG
>JBMDWZ010000216.1:0-4205 GCA_048594865.1 Beutenbergiaceae bacterium | reverse complement strand
CGGGCCCGGCGATACAGCGACAAGCACAACCAGCTGAACCACAGACCGCAGACCGTGGCGGCGATCGTGTAGAACCAGCCCATCTGCGCCACCGGGATCAGCGCCAGCGAGCACAGCACCATCGCCACGGTGTAGGCGATCATCTGGCGGGCCACCCGTGTTTCTGCGGCCACCACGGGCAGCATCGGCACGTTCGCGGCGGCGTAATCGGCCTTGAACTTCATCGACAGCGGCCAGTAGTGCGGTGGGGTCCACAGGAAGATGATCCCGAAGAGGAACAGGGCCGCCCAGTCCAGCGATCCGGTGACGGCCGACCATCCAATCAGCACCGGCATGCAGCCGGCGGCGCCGCCCCACACGATGTTTTGCGAGGTGTGGCGCTTGAGCAGGATCGTGTAGCCGACGGCGTACATCACGATCGCCGCGAGGCACAGCGCCGCGGCCACCCAGTTCACCACCAGGCCCAACCACAGCACCGAGAACACGCCCAGGCCCAGGCCGAACACCAGCGCCTGGCGCGGGGTGACCTCGCCGGTGACCAGCGGACGCTTCTTCGTGCGGTGCATCAGGGCGTCGATGTCGCGGTCGTAGATCATGTTCAGCGTGTTCGCCGAACCGGCGGCGGCGCCACCACCGATGAGGGTGGCCAGAATCAGCCACCAACTGGGGAATCCGCCCTGCGCCAAGATCATCGTGGGCACGGTGGTGATCAGTAGGAGTTCGATGACCCGCGGCTTGGTCAGCGCGATGTAGGCCTTGACCTTGGTGAGCCGTGTGGTGTTGCCGGCGTCGACTTTAGCGCTCGCGTCCGCGTCTCGACCTGCGTCAGCCGAGGCGACTGTATTGGTTCGCGCCACACCCTCACCGTCTTCATTTCGTCCCGTTCGCCGGTGGCTCTGCCCGCGACGGTTCGTGCACGTGTCTCCTACACAGTGTAGGGGCGATAGCACCGAGGTTATGTCCGACTTTCCTCGCGATTCCGGCGTGATTTTTGGAAAGCGCAATCCCAACGGCAGCGCAATGTGATTCTGGCCACCGGCGAATCGATCTCGCCCACCGGAACGCCGCCCCTCGCGAGGGGGCATGAGGCCCGCCGAATGGGTAGGCTCGGAGGTGGACATGTGACACCGAGCACGAATCATGGCAGTCCCACGATCGGTGGGACCAAGAAGGGAATCACCGTTGAACGCCAAAGCTCCCAAGGCCACCACTGTCGGTTGGACCGATCTGGACCTGCGCGCGGTTGACATCGCGCGCGTCCTCGCGGCCGATGCAGTTGAACACAAAGGAAACGGACACCCAGGCACGGCCATCAGTTTGGCGCCCGCGGCCTACCTCCTTTACCAAAACACCATGGTCAGCGACCCAAGCGACAGCTTGTGGCCCGGCCGCGACCGCTTCGTGCTCTCCGCTGGGCACTCCTGCCTGACCCAATACGTGCAACTGTTCCTGGGCGGCTTCGGTCTGGAGATCGAAGACATCGAGGCGTTGCGGACCTTTGAGTCCAAGACCCCTGGCCACCCGGAGTACCGCCACACCCTCGGCGTGGAATCGACCACCGGACCGCTGGGCCAGGGCATCTCCACCGCCGTTGGAATGGCCTTCGACCAGCGCCGCGTTCGCGGCCTGTTCGACCCCGAGGCCGCACCGGACACCTCTCCCTTCGACTACCGCGTGTACGTCATCGCCTCGGACGGTGACCTGCAGGAAGGTGTCAGCGCCGAAGCATCATCCCTCGCCGGCACCCAGGAACTGGGCAACCTCATCGTCATCTGGGACGACAACCGAATCTCCATCGAAGGTGACACCGACATCGCCTTCACCGAGGACGTCGTCGCCCGGTATGAGGCCTACGGTTGGCACACCCAGCACGTGGACTGGACCAACGGCGGCACCGAGTACGCCGAGGACGTCGACGCTCTGGATGCTGCGATCAAGGCCGCCCAGGGCGTGCACGACAAGCCCAGTTTCATCCGGCTGTCCACGGTGATCGCTTGGCCCGCACCCACCGCTCAGAACACCGGCGGGGCGCACGGCTCCAAGCTCGGCACCGATGAGGTCAAGGCCCTCAAGGAGATCCTGGAGCTCGACCCAGAGAAGAACTTCGATGTTCCGGCCGACGTTCTCACCCACACCCGTGGTCTGCAGGACCGGGGTGCCAAGGCGCACGCCGACTGGGACGCCAAGGTCGCACAGTGGGAGCAGTCCAACCCCGAGGGCGCCGCGCTGCTCAAGCGGCTTCGCGCCGGTGAGTTGCCGCAGGGCTGGTCCGACGCGCTGCCGCAGTTCGAAGCCGGTAAGGACGTTGCCACCCGCTCGGCCTCCGGCTCGGTGCTTTCCGCGCTAGCCGATGTGCTGCCCGAACTGTGGGGTGGGTCGGCTGACCTAGCCGGGTCCAACAACACCACCATGAAGGGCGAACCGTCCTTCTTGCCGGAGGACCGCTCCACCAAGGAGTTCAGCGGCAACATCTACGGCCGCACGCTGCACTTCGGCATCCGCGAGCACGCGATGGGCACGATCATCAACGGCATCGCCCTGGGCGGGCTCACCCGCCCCTACGGCGGTACGTTCTTCACGTTCAGCGACTACATGCGCCCGGCGGTTCGCCTCGCCGCGATCATGGACATCCCCTCGACGTTCGTGTGGACGCACGACTCGATCGGGCTGGGCGAAGACGGTCCCACCCACCAACCTGTGGAGCACCTGGCCGCCGTCCGCGCGATCCCAGGCCTCGCCGTCGTGCGCCCCGCAGATGCCAACGAGACCGCACAGGCCTGGAAGGCCACGCTGGAGCAGTCCGGCCCGGTTGGTCTGGTCCTGACCCGGCAGAACCTGCCGACCTTCCCCCGCGACGCCGAGGGCTTCGCCGGTGCCCAGGGTGTTGCCAAGGGTGCCTACGTGCTGCAGGAGGCATCCACCGGCACCCCGGAGGTCATCCTCATCGGAACCGGCTCGGAAGTTCAGCTGGCCGTGGAGGCCCGCACCGAGCTGGAGTCTCAGGGCATCGCAACCCGCGTGGTCTCCGCCCCGTGCCTGGAATGGTTCGAGGCACAGGACGCCGACTACCGCGAAACGGTGCTACCGAAGGCCGTCCGCGCACGGGTCAGCGTCGAAGCCGGAATCGCGATGCCGTGGCACCGCTACCTCGGTGACGCGGGCCGTGCGGTGTCGCTGGAGCACTTCGGTGCTTCGGCTGATTACCAGACCCTGTACAAGGAGTTTGGGATCACCGCTGAGGCGACCGTGGCCGCGGCCAAGGAATCTCTCGCCGCGCTCAACGGTTAACCAAGCAACGGCATATCTAGCGGGCGAACCCCCGGAACCGACAGGAGAGACGCAATGGGCGATGCACTAGGCAAGATCAGCGAGGCAGGTGTCTCGGTCTGGCTCGATGACCTCTCCCGCAGCGCGTTAGCCGACGGTACGTTGGCTGGCAGGATCGAGAACGAACACGTGGTCGGTGTGACCACGAATCCGACGATCTTTGCTGCGGCGTTAAGTTCCGGGGACGTCTATGACGCTCAATTGGGGCAATTGGCCAGTGCGGGCGCCGACACCGATGCTGCGGTGCTCGCACTGACCACCGATGATGTGCGCGATGCCTGCGACGCTTTTGCGCACGTGCATGCCCGCACCGATGGTCAGGACGGCCGGGTTTCGATCGAGGTGGACCCGCGCCTGGCGCATGACACCAAGGGCACCATCGAGTCGGCGCAGTTGCTGTGGAACACGGTCAACCGTGTCAACGCGATGATCAAGATCCCGGCAACGCCCGAGGGCCTGCCGGCGATTACCGCAGCGATCGCCGCGGGGATCAGCGTCAACGTGACATTGATCTTCTCCCTGGATCGGTACCGGGCGGTGGCAGGCGCCTACCTGGACGGGCTGGAGTTGGCGCACGCCGCCGGCATCGATCTGTCCACGATCCGCAGCGTGGCATCGATCTTCCTGTCCCGGATCGACGCGAAGGTCGATGCGGCACTGGAGAAGATTGGTTCGCCCGAGGCGCTGGAACTGCGCGGGCAGGCCGCGATCGCCGGGGCCCGGTTGGCCTATGAGGTGTTCGATGAGACGTTCACCTCCCCCAGGTTCACCGAGCTCGCCGGCGCCGGTGCCCACCCCCAGCGCCCGTTGTGGGCCTCGACCGGCACCAAGAACCCCGAATACCCCGACACCATGTACGTCGATGAACTCGTGGCACC
>JBMDWZ010000215.1:0-6884 GCA_048594865.1 Beutenbergiaceae bacterium | reverse complement strand
ACACCCACCCGCACGCCATCGACGTCCACCACCAGGGCCGCGTCCGCTCCGGGTTCCCCGGCATCCAACGTGTCGGACTCCTTGATGCCGTAGGCGTCAAAGAGGTGCACCTTGCGATAGCTACCCAGGTCGGTGCCATCGGGCCCGATCGCGACGGCGACGTTCGCCGCCCGACCGCCGGGCTGCGTCGCCATCGCGCCCACAACGGCCGTGCGGCCCGCCTGCGCACTTGCCGCGCGCGCCGCGCTCAGCACGCCACCGTCCATCGGTTGCGCCAGCTCAGGGGTTAGGTGCTTAGCCCACCCGCTGGTGTATTCGGGCAGCAGCACCAGCGAAGACTTCTCGGCACCCGCAATCGCTTGCGCGGCCTGGGTCGCGTTGGCGGCGTGGTCGGTATCAGCCTGTAATTGGACGACGGCGACGTCCAGGGTGCTCACGGTTGTTCCGGGGTCTTGGGGTGCTGCACCTGCTCGGGTTCCGCCGTCGTCGGCTGCTCCGCAGCTTCTGCTTCCTCAGCCGCAACCCGGGCACGCTCGGCGTTGCGTTGTTCGGAGCGGCGCACCTGGCGGGTCATGGACCACCCCAACAGCACCACCACGATCGCCAACAGGAAGAACGCGGTGAAGGCGCCCATCCCCGGCGCCACCAGGGACGGGTCGGGGGTGTTGTTCTCCGCCAGCAGGGTCATCATGACCGCAGCCCCGCGAACAGGTCATCCTCGGGAAGCGACACCGGCACCCGAGCCTTCGCTAGCTCGAACTCCTCGGTTGGCCAGACCTCGCGCTCAACCTCGCGTGGGACGGCGAAGAAGAAGCCGTCGGGGTCGATCTGGGTGGCATGCGCCAGCAGCGCCCGGTCCCGGTTGCTGAAGTAGTCGGCGCAGTGCACCTGGGTGGTGACCTCACGCACCGGGCGGTCCTTCCAGCGGTCCAACCATTCGGTGAACGGGGAATCCAGGCCGCGGTCGATCAGGGCACCGTGCACGGCCTCCAGGCGCGCCGGTGAGAAGCCGACGTCGTAGTACAACTTTGAGACCTCCCAGGCTTCGCCGGCCTCGGGGAACTGCTCGGGGTCAGCGGCAGCGTCAAAGGCGGACACCGACACCTTGTGGCACATGATGTGGTCCGGGTGGGGGTAGCCGCCGAGTTCGTTGTAGGTGGTCATCACGTGCGGTTTGAAGTCACGGACCACTTCCACCAGGGCACGGGTGGATTCCTCCAACGGCACCAGCCCAAAGGAGCCCTCGGGAAGCGGCGGGGTGGGGTCGCCTTCGGGCAGCCCGGAGTCCACGAAACCGAGCCAATGCTGCTCGATCCCGAGCGCCTGTGCCGCGGCCGCCATCTCTGCTTGGCGCCCGTTCGGCAGGTCGTTTTTCACCGCCTCGTCATCCACGAGCCGGGGGTTGAGAATGTCGCCCCGTTCACCGCCGGTGCAGGTGACCACGAGCACCTCCACCCCTTCGGCGGCGTAACGCGCCATGGTGGCTGCGCCTTTGCTGGACTCATCATCTGGGTGGGCATGGACTGCCATGAGTCGCAGGGTCTGGCTGGCCACGAATTCAACCTCCTGGCTGAGTGACAATGGGGAACGAAGTGCGGCGCCCGATGAGGCAAGATTGGTATCTAGTCTCGTCTACTTCGAGGCATGCCATCGACCAGTGTAAGGAGCCTGACGTGCGCGGTGCATCGCCCACCGGCGGCGAGCCCGCCGCCGCCTTGCCGCAGGCCGAGGTTCCCGACCGCTACGGACGAGGTAAAGCCTCCCGGCGTGACCGGATCCTGGCATGGAGCGCCGGCGGCGTCGCGGTGGTGATCGCCGTAGTTGTGCTCCTGTGGATCTCCATCGACCGGCTCTCCGAATCCATCACTGCCCAGGAGGTCGGCTTTGAGGTGGCCGAAGATGAGGCGTCGGTTGACGTGATCTTCGACCTCACCATGCCTCGAGGCAGGGAAGCCGTATGCACCCTGGAGGCCTTGGATGCCCGGTATGGGCAGGTCGGGCTGCTGGATGAACAGGTGGGCCCCTACCCCGACCGAGTGAACCGCGTGACCATCACCGTCACCACCAGCGCGCCGCCCGTCACGGGGCTCGTCCGCTCCTGCCACCTGGTGGAGTGAACGGGGCCAAACACCCGCTATCACTGGCATTCGGCGGCACAGTTGCTACCATTGACCTTTTGCACCGCCCGGCGCGGACGCAGCCCCCGGGTGAGCAGAACCTCATTCAACCTGAGGTTCACTGCGCGTAACGCTCCGAAACCATGAACCGATGCCGAGGAGGCGAACGTGTCTGACACGACATGGCTCACACAGGACAGTTTTGACCGGCTGAAGGCCGAGCATGAGGACCTGGTGACCAATGGGCGCGCGGAAATCGCCGAAAAGATCGAATCCGCTCGCGAAGAAGGTGACCTGAAGGAGAACGGCGGCTACCACGCCGCCCGTGAGGAGCAGGCCAAGCAAGAGGCCCGCATCCGCCAACTCGAAGAGCTGCTGCGCAACGCTCACGTTGGCGAAGCTCCAGAGGACGACGGCGTGGTGGAACCCGGCATGGTCGTTGAGGCCACCGTCGGTGGAGACAAAATGCAGTTCCTGCTCGGGTCCCGCGAGGTCGCTGGCGACACCGACTTGGACGTGTACTCCGCGAGCTCACCATTGGGCACCGCGATCTCCGGCAAGAAGGTCGGCGACTCCGTTGAGTACCAGACCCCCACCGGGGCATCCATCAAGGTCAAGATCACCGGGGCAAAGCCCTTCGCTGGCTGAAACCCCTCCTAGTCGGCTGCCTCACGGCGCCGGCACGGCCTGGTGGGCCTAGTGCGAATGCAGCACTCGGTAGCCACTAGACTCAAGGGCTCGGAGCACGCTTTGGCAGTGCTCCGAGCCTTTTGTTTCGCACTGGACGGCAATGTCGACCTCGTCTACCGCAAGATCCCCGGCGGTGCGCACGTGGCCCACGTTGAGCACGTTGGCCCCCAGGCTGGCAAGCTGCGCCAGCAGCGCGGCGAGGTGGCCGGGGGTGTCTTTGACGCGCACCTGGACCTGTAGGTAGCGGCCCGCGGCGACCATCCCGTGGTGCAGCACCTTCATCAGCACCAGCGGGTCGATGTTGCCGCCGGACAGCACCGTGACCACCGGGCCTGCAAACGTCGTCTCCGGATGCATGAGTGCGGCCACGCCGGCGGCGCCGGAGGGCTCGACCACTAACTTGGCGCGCTCGGCGAGCAACAACAGCGCGCGGGAGATCTCTTCTTCGGACACGGTCATCACCCGCGCCACGGACTTGGCGATGATCTCCAAGGGCACCTGGCCCGGGGTTCCGACGGCGATTCCATCGGCCATCGTCTGCATCGTTTCCAGCGGCACCGGGTGGCCGGCGGCAAGCGAGGCGGGGTAGGCGGCCGCGCCCTCGGCCTGGACGCCCACCACTTCCACCGGGCGCCCCAAGGTGGCACCCAGCGCCAGCCCGATTCCGGCGAGGAGCCCACCACCACCGGTCGGCACGATCACCGTTTGCACCTCGGGGACCTGCTCGGCGATCTCTAGGGCGATGGACGCGGCACCGGTGACGATGTCGGCGTGATCGAAGGGATGGATGATCACCTTGCCGGTGCGTTCGGCTTCGGCTTTCGCTTCGGTCAGCGCTTCGTCGACGGTGGCGCCGAACCTGCGCACCTGGGCGCCGTACCCGCTGGTCGCTGCGACTTTCGGAAGCGCGGCATCAACAGGCATGTACACCGTGGCCTCGATGCCCAGTAGTTTGGCGGCCACCGCAACGCCTTGGGCGTGGTTGCCCGCCGAGGCGGCGATGACTCCGGCGTCCTTCTGCTCTTGTGACAGCCGCACCATCCGCGTGTAGGCACCGCGGATCTTGAACGATCCGCCCTTTTGCAGGTTCTCGCATTTGAGGTGAACTGGAACCCCGGCGATGGCGCTCAGTGCGCCGCTGTACTCCATCGGGGTGCGTTGAGCGACCCCCTGCAGCTGTTTAGCTGCGTCGTGTATCGCCGAGAGGTCCGCGCTCATGCCTCTTTTGCTCGTTCCCTTTCCTTAAAGAATTCGCGCATGCGCGCGGTGGCGTTTTCTAGACCGGGGCGCTCATCCTCGGGCGCGTTGTCACGCCCGTGCAGGTAAAGCATCACCGAGTTCGCGGCGGCCATGATCGGGACCGCCAGGGCCGCCCCGACAATACCGCCCAGGATGGTTCCGGCGGTCACCGTAAGCAGCACCGCAACCGGGTGCAGTTTGAGCGCCTTGCCCATGAGGAAGGGCTGCAACACGTTGCCCTCGAGCTGCTGCACGCCGAGCACGATCGCCAGCATCACGATGGCCACCCAGAACTCACCGGAGACCAGCGCTACCAGCACGGCGATCGATCCGGTCAGCACCGCACCAATGATCGGCACGAAGGATCCGATGAACACCAACACACCCAGCGGCAGAGCCAGGGAAGCCAAGGCTGGCGCTGCGACGCTGCCCAGAATGTAGGCGCCTAAGCCGATACCCAGACCGTCGATGAACGCCACGAAGATCTGCATCCGCACGTACTGGCCCATGCTGACCCAGCCCCGCAGCGAGGCGCCATCGATCTTCTCCCGCGCGTCCACCGGGGTCAGGCCAACAACCCAGGTCCAGATCTTGCGGCCATCACGCAGGAAGAAGAACAGGCAGAAGAACGCGATCAGCATGCCGGCAAAGAATTGCCCCACCGACGTGGTCACCGACACCGCACCGCTAAAGATCTGCTGTGCGTTGCTTTGGACTTGGTTTAGGCCCTCCTGCAGGTAGCCCTGGAGTTGGTCCTCGCTGAGGTTCAGGGGCCCGTCGCTGAGCCAGGCGATCAGTTGGTTGAGGCCCTCGATGGCCTGATCGGTGAGGTCTGCGATGCCCGAACCGATGGCGCGGATGGCGAGGGTGAGCAACAGGCCGATGGCGCCGAAGGCCAACAGCATGGTGACGATGGCGGCGAGCGCCCGGGGTACACCCACGTAATGGTCGAGCCAGTTAACCACCGGCATCAGCAGGGAGGCGAGCAGCACTGCGATGAATACCGGCACCACAACCAGATCGATCTGTATCAACGCGTAGATGATGGCGGCGGTCACGATCGAGATAATCGCCAGGCGCCACGCCCATGCCGCCGCGCCTCGGACGGCGGGCGTTACCCATTGCGAGCTTGGCGTTCGCTGGAGCTCCTCGGCGCGCTCGGAGCGTGCCGGGGTCGGGATGGGTTCGGGGACCGTCGCCTCTTCCGCCCGCTTCCGGCGCCTTCGCATACTTTCAGCCATCCGCTTCGCAGCACTACGAGCCATCTGAACGAGCTCCCCTCATTGAGCAGATCAAACCAGACCAGACCAACATGACCGGCAAACGGGAACACTACGCGGTAGATCCGTGTTGTGCACAGGGAGCACACCGTGATCGGATGTACTTCAGTCCACCGAGGAGGATTTGACGTGATTTTTGGCTCTCGACCACAGATGGTTAACCCAGAGTCGGCACTGGCCGGTCGCGATGCACCGGCGTTCCCCGTGCCCGGTGCCCACACCGTGCTGGGCACCCCACTGCTTGGTCCTTGGCCCAAGGGCAGCAAGACGATCTACCTCGCGATGGGCTGCTTCTGGGGCGCCGAGCGGATCTTTTGGCGGCTCGAGGGCGTCATCTCAACCTCGGTGGGTTATCAGGGTGGGTTCACCCCCTACCCCACGTATGAGGAGGTGTGTACCGGGCGGACCGGGCACACCGAGATCGTGCAGGTGGTCTTCGACCCCGACCGCATCGACCTGGAGCAGATCCTTGCCGCGTTTTGGGAGAACCACGACCCCACCCAAGGATTCCGTCAGGGCAACGACGTCGGAACTCAATACCGCTCGGCGATCTACTGGACCGCAACGGAAGATGAGCAGGTGGTGCGCGCCTCACGCGAGGCGTTCAACGCCGTCGTCCATTCCCACGGATACGGTGACATCACCACCGAGCTGCGCAGCAGCGAGGACGCCGGCGCGTTCTACTACGCCGAGGACTACCACCAGCAGTACCTGGACAAGAATCCCGCGGGATATTGCAACCACGGTCCCAATGGGATGACCTGCCCAATTGGGATTCAGCGCCAGGACCAGGTGCCGAGCCAGGAGTCGGTGCTGGGCCGGGACTGACCCAGGCGCAAGGCCTTCGCACTCACAGTGCCCTCAGCGCCGCCCGCAAACGCCTCGCGTACGGGCGGCGTTGCTCCGCGGTGGCGAACTCGGCCAACGTCTTGCTGGCGTACAGGTCGTCGCCGGCGTAGCGCGGAAACACGTGCATGCGCAGGTGCCAGACGTCCTGGTTTCCCGCCGGCTCGTTGTGTTGGCGGGTCGCGGTGCCGACGCGGTCATAGCTCTGTCGGATCGCGATGGCCACGCGTTGGACGGGGTCATCGGCGCGATCACCTCCGTAGGCAAAGGTGAGCCATGGGTCACCTTCGCAGTGGGATGCACCGCAGATCGGCACCAGCACCTGCTCTGATGTGATGTGATTACACGAGTCTCCCCACTCACTTCACGTCAACAGAGGTCCCATGAGCGGCAATATCACCTTCCGTCACAACGACACTGCGATGTTGTCGATTACCTCGGTGGACGCCCCTGTGGTGAAAACCTCGCAGGAGTTTGACGAGCGGATCGGTGACTCCTTTGAGCGCAACGGGCTGCGCCCCGGAATGTTGACCAAATTGGCCGGGATTACCGAACGCCGCTGGTGGTCGCAGGACTATTCATTCGTCGACGGCGCGATCGAAGCCGGCCGCCTGGCGCTGGATGAGGCCGGCATCGAGCCGGGTCAGATCGGGCTGCTCGTAAACACCTCGGTGAGCCGCGAAAACCTGGAGCCCTCGGTCGCAGTGCACGT
>JBMDWZ010000214.1:0-8471 GCA_048594865.1 Beutenbergiaceae bacterium | reverse complement strand
CGCGCGCGGGGGGGGGGGGGGGGGGGGGCGGGGGGGGGGGGGGGGCCCCCCCCCCCCCCCCCCACGGCCATCAGCGGATCAGCCTTCCGCTGGGGTCAGGTTGTGGACGACCAGCAGGATGTCCGGGGACTGGAACGGGGCACCGAGGGCGTAGGGGTTGTCCTCATTGGGGAACCCCTCCCAACGCTCGGTGTTGTATTGGAACCAGTTCGGGGACTGCACCATCGGGATCACCGGCAGTTCGTCGACAACGATCTGCTGCAGGTTCTCAAGTGCGGCCTGACGGGTGTCCTCATCGGAGGTACTCGCGTAGGCATCCAACGCCTCATCGGCGTCGTCGTTGTAGTAGCGGCCGTGGTTGGACAACACCGGTCCGCTGTCGACCTGGTACTCCGAGCTCATCATCGCGCGGAACATGTCGAACGGTGACTGACCGATCGCAACACTGGAGAGGGTGACTTCGAAGTTTCCGTTGTTCCGGGCATCGAGCCAAGCCTCGTAGGCAACGCCCTGCGGCACGATTTCGATGCCGATCTCGGCGTACTGCTCCTCGAGCAACTGGGTGATGTCTACCCAGTCGGCCCAGCTGGAGGGGATCTCCAGATCCCAGGACAGGCGCTCACCATCGGGGCTGACCCGGATGCCGTCCGATCCGGTCTCGTAGCCGGCCTCATCAAGGATTCGGTTGGCTTCGTCGGGGTCGTGTTCCAAGGTTTGGTCACGGATCTCGTCGGTCATGACCGCTTCGTAAGCGGGCAGGGGCAGACCCGTGGGGTGAGCCGGCGGGGTGTAACCCTGCATCGCCACGTCGGAGATCTGTTGGCGGTTCATGCCCAGGCTCAGGGCTTCGCGCAGGACGACGTCGTCGAAGACGTCCTCATCGAAGTTCAGGAGCACGTTGACCAGTCCGCCACCGGGGTACCAGTACCCGCGGTTTTCGGGGTCGCGGCTGACGAAAATGTCGTCGATGTTGGCCACGAATCCACCACTCCAGTCCAGGTCACCGGCCTGCAACGCGGTGTTGAAGGTCTCGGTGGTGTTGGCGGGGTAGTGAACTTCCTGAACGTCGATCTCGTCGGCGTTCCAGTAGTTCTCGTTCTTGGTCAGCGTGTACAGCTGGGCGCTGAAGGTCTCCACCACGAACGGCCCGGTACCGACCGGCTCCTCATTGGTGGACTCCACTGGATCTTCATCGGCCCAGATGTGCTCGGGAACGATGATGGTGTTGCCGATCGCTTCGGTGTAGGCGAACTGCGCCTCTTCGAAGGTGACGTCCACGGTGAGATCGTCGGTGGCTTCGGCTTCGACGATCGGGCGGGCCGAGGCGTTGGTCGAGGCGTGCTCGGCCATCAGGTTGAAGGTGAACGCCACGTCATCGGCGGTGAACGCTTCGCCATCGGACCACTCCACACCCTCGCGCAGGTTGAAGGTGGCGACGGTTCCGTCGTCGTTGAACTCCATGGACTCTGCTAGCCACGGAATCGACTCACCGGGCTGCATCGGCGTGTGGATGATGAGCGGCTCGTAGATGAACGCCCGAGTCCCGTGCAGCACTGAAGGGGAGTAGGGGTTGAAGTTGCGCTGGTAGGTATTGGTGGAGTTGGCGTGGATCGACAACGGTTCAACTTGAACCTCGCCGCCGTTGCCATCGCCATCACCGGAGTCGCCGCTACAGGCGGCTAGCACCAGGGCGCTTGCCGTCAGGAGGCACGCTCCCTTGATGGTGGTGGATGATCTCATTTCGAATCCTTCCAATGGGGGTCTAGTCAGTGGTCAGGTCAGCGCGCATCACGTCGAAACGTCGGACGACGTCGAAGGCTGCTGAGCGGTAGAGGTGGCCGGCGGGGGAGTCCTCACCGGTCCATAGGAACCAGGCGCCGTGCGCGCCCTCGGCGCGCATCGCGCGCAGGGTCAGGTGCAGCAGGATTCGGCCCAGGCCGGTTCCGCGCAGATCGGGGTCCACGCCGAAGGGGCCGAAGCGTTCGAGGGCGTCTTCGTAAGCACCGTAGGTGGCGAAGCCAGCGATGGCGCCGTCGGGCTTGCGCGCGAGCAGTACTCGGGCGCCGTCGCGCCGAAAGCGCAGCTGGGAGTCGCGGATGACCGTGCCCCAATCCGGGGCGAGTGTTGCCGAGGCGAACGCGATCGCTTCGGGCAGGTCGTCGAGGCGTGCGGGCCCGAAGGTGTACCCCTCCGACTCGCGCCGCTTGATGAGATCTGGTGCGGCCGGGTCACCGGCGTAGGAGTCCAGATCACAGTGCATCGCCGCAGCGGTGTACTGCCGCTCGAAGCCGTGCTTGGCCAGTAGCCGCTCAGTCTGCGGATAGGTGCCGGTGTCCAGTCCGGGAGTGAAGTAGGCCGCTGGGTATCCCGAGACCGTCACGGCTGCTGCGCCTCGGGTGCGCAGGTGGGACATCGCAGCGTCGAGCAGCGCAGTTCCGATGCCCTGGCGCTGGAAGTCGGGGTGCACAGACCCGATCGTGAGGTAGCCCTGATCGCCTTCGGCGGTGGCATACAAGAACCCGACCGGACCGGCGTCGGCGTCCACTGCCACCGTCAGGCCCTCGGGCCGGAAGTTCGGCTCCAAGAGCACGTTGGCGGCGAGCCGTGATTCGTTGACCAGGTCCCTGGGCATCGCCAGTGCCGTCAGGCGCGCAAGGGCGCCCAAGTCTCCCGCGTGAAACGGTCGGTAGGTGAGGCTCATGGGAGTTCCCGCATGCTCGGGAAGGTGGGCGCGGAAAGGCCGACGGCGTAGCGCACTCCGGCGAGTGCGCCGCGCATGGTCATTTGGGCGTCGTAGTAATCGATGTACCGGAACCCGTAGGTCTCGCCGCGGGCGAATGCTTGACCGCTGATCGCCTGGAGCCACAAGTCGTGTGCTTGCTGCGAGATTTCCACGAACGTGTCTGCCTCGAAGCCTGGTTCGTCTTCCCAGTTCTCGGTGAAGTAAAAGCCGGCGATGCCTCGGCGCGGGTGGTCAGTCTCCCGGTGCCCGGGTAGGCCAGAGAGGAACCGGGCCCGTTCGGCGATCAGCGAGGCATTCTCGTGGTCGCGGTGCAAACTTTGTCCCCAGTGGGCGAGCATGAGATCGGCCTCGATGTCTCGCGCGATCATTGCCACCCGATCGGCAAGTGCGTCGTTGTTTTCGAGGAAGCCATCGGACTGGTCGTCAAAGACGATGGCTTCGGCGCCAATTCCCGATGCTAAGTCCTGCGTCTCTTGGATTTTCTGAGCCTTGTATTCCTCGACGCCCAGGCGCGGGTGGCCGCGTTCCCCGGGGGTCAGTGCGAGCAACACGCTGCGTCCACCATCGAGCACGTTTTGGGCCAGGATCGGGCCGGCGGCCAGGTCCATATCTCCAATGTGGGCGCCGACAGCCAGGATCGTGCGGGGGGTCATGGGGTGTCCTTCGATGAGGGGTACAGCAGTACCGATTCCGGAGTGGTGGGCGCCTGAGGCGATTCGCGCAAGATGTCTTGCAAGCTGGCGCCGGCGTCGATGCCTTCGCGCATAGCCGTCGATCCCCAGAGCACGTCGATAAACAGGTGGTGGCCCTCCGGCGGCAGGCGCCACAGGTCCTGGTCCGGGTACAGCCGCGCAACCGTTGAGAGCACCGCATACCCGGTTGCGATCGGGTCGTAGGCCTCGGCATCGAGCAAATGGAATTGGGCGCCGTGCACGGTATCGCCGGCCCACTTGGAGAACTGGGGCCGGAACACTGCTTCACGAACCGCCAAACCCGGAAGGTCGAGTTCGGACAGTGCCGGGGCGAGCCGGGCATCGGTCCAGGCCGCGCCGAATAGTTCGAAGGGACGCGTGGTGCCGCGTCCCTCCGAGAGTGTGGTGCCTTCGATGAGGCCAGTGCCGGGGTAGACGATCGCGGTATCGAGGGTGGGCATGTTGGGGGAGGGCATCACCCAGGGCGCGCCAGCGGGCGCGACCTCGCCGGCCCAATGGGCCGCCTCGACCACAGTGAGGTCGGCGCTCTTCCCGGTGACCGCGGGTACGTGCTCGGCGTTGAACCAACGAGCGAGTTCGCCCAGGGTCAGGCCGTGCTGCAACGGAATCGAGACCCGGCCAACAAAGCTGGAGTACGTGGGGTCAAGGCCCGGTCCGGTGACCTTTCGGCCCAGTGGATTGGGGCGGTCGAGGACCACCACGCCCTGGCCGGTGCGTGCGGCCGAACACAGCAGATCGAACAACGTCCACGTGTAGGTGTAAAAGCGGGTCCCAATGTCCTGGAGATCGAGAACGATCTGATCCGCCCCGGTCTTTGAAATGAGTTCATCGAGGTCGGTTCCGGAAATGGTGTAGGTATCCACCACCGGCAAACCGGTCGCAGGGTCGGCGCCATCACCGTCACTTTCACCCGCTTGTGCCGCGCCCCAGTACCCGTGCTCGGGCGTTAATACATGCGTAATCGGAAGGCCGGTAGCGTATAGGGCATCAAGACCACGTTTAAGGTCAGCAGTGACCGCGGTGTAATTGGTGCAAAAGGCAATTGACCCATCCGGAATCAATTGTGGGTCCACTTGGACGCGACTAAGACCGGACTGCGGATGACTCATGGGTGACACGCGATGGCTCCTTCACCTTCTCGGTGAGAAGTAACTTACGTAGTCGGATCACCGCGCGTCAATTTGTTCCACGAATCGTGATGGGACTGTCACCCAATCGAAACAGGGCTTGGCAGCGCCCAGCCGGAATAGTGGCAGGCGAGCCGAACCGCGCCCAGTACCGGTTCGGCTGCATCTGCGGTGGGCCGGTCCAATCGCGCTAGCACCCCAGAGCGCACCGGCCCGGGGGTGGTGAGCACCGAACCGGCGAGCACCACTTCGTCGCGGGAGGCGCCCAGGGCATCCAGGGTTGCCAGCAATCCGGTGACGCCGCGATCCACGATCTGGCGAGCGACGTCGTCGCCGGCTTCGCACGCCTGCACCACATCCGGGGCGAAGGACCCAAGCTCGGCCGGGGTGAGTGTCTTGACCACCCGGATGAGGTCTTGGCGCGGGTCATCGGTGCGCGGGGCGATCGAGGAGGCAAAGCGCGCAGCGTGCTCGGTCAGTGCGGTGTGAGCGCCGCGGTTGTCCAATGCTGCGGCGGCGGCGCGCAGGCCCTCGATGCCGAGCCACACCCCGCTGCCCACGTCGCCCAGAAGCCAGCCCAGCCCATCTGCGCGCGCGGACTGGGTGAAGTCACGAATACTGAAGGCCACCGCGCCGGTGCCTGCCAACAGCACGGTGCCATCGGAGGTCGATGATCCAGCGGCGAAGGCGATGACCGGATCGGGGACTACCTCTAGGCGCTTGGGCTTCATGGCCGCCTGGCGAACCTCGGCGGCGATGAGCGCGAGCACCTCATCGTGTGCGGCCGCACCTGCACCTGCGGCGCCGGCTACGCAGGTGCGGACGTTGACTTCACCGATGGTTTCGCGCGCCTGTGACAGAGCGGCCGGTAGCAATCTGCGCAACACCTGTGCGGCCGCGCCAGGTGAACTGTTGACGTTCGCGCCGGCGTCCGCCGCCCGGCCCACAACCCGACCCTGGGCGTAGATCGCGGCCCGCGTCGAGGTGCCGCCGATGTCGAGTCCCAGGACCGCATCGAATGCCTCGGTCATGTGCGCACCACCATTTCTGCCCAGGAGGGCGGAGATTTTCACTAGCAAGACTAGTTGTGGAATTCTCGTACGCGAACGTCGCGGCATCGGCCGCGACGATCAGCCGAGATACTAGGAGACATGATGCGGGTACTGGGCCTCATCTCCGGCACGTCTGTCGATGCGATCGATGTGGCCGTGGGCGAGTTCGGGGTGGGCGATGACCCAGCGGTCATCGAGATGGTCACCCGCGGGCATCTCGAGGTGCCCTGGGAAGGCGGCCTTCGCGAGTCGATCCTGTCAGCGCTTCCCCCGGCGCAGGTTGGCGTGGGCGATTTTTGCGACTTGGACACCGCCGTCGGCCAGCAGTTTGGGATGGCGGCCGCCAAGGGGCTCGCTGAGTTCGGCCCGGTGGACCTGATCGCTTCTCATGGTCAAACGCTGTTCCACCGAGTGGTGGGCGGGCGCGCGCTCGGCACGTTGCAGATTGGACAGCCCGCGTGGATTCACGCCGCGACGGGGGTACCGGTAATCAATGACTTCCGCAGCGCCGACATCGCTGCCGGCGGGCACGGAGCGCCGCTGGTGAGTGTCTTGGACCAGCTCTGGCTCGGTGATCAGCCCACCGCGGTACTGAACATCGGCGGAATCGGAAACATCACGATCGTCGGAGGTGATGAGGTCAGCACCGGTGACACCGGGCCGGGCTGCTGCCTGCTGGATGCCGCCGCCGGGCAAATCGGGTTGCGCCACGACGTCGACGGTCAGCGGGCCGCGGCCGGGAATGTCGACGCCCGGGCCCTGGACGCCCTGCTCAAAGATGAGTACTACTCCGAGCCGTTCCCCAGGAGCACCGGCCGGGAGTACTTCCACAGCGACTACGTGGCCCAGCACCTTGGCCGTGCCGGGGTGCCGGTACCGCAGGGGGATGACCTGTTTGCCACCCTCACCGAACTCAGTGCCCGCACCATCATTGACGGGATTCGTGACGCCGGGGGAGCCGACCGACTGGTGATCTCCGGCGGCGGTGCCCGTAACCCAGTCCTGACCAGGCGGCTCGCGGAGCTGGGGATGCCGCCGGTCACCACCTCAGAGTTGGGCATGGATGCCGACGCTAAGGAGGCCTACCTGTTCGCGCTGCTCGGGTATTTGTCCATCAACTCCCTGCCCGGCACCGCCTCCCGGCGAACGTCCGAGCCGCATGGCGAACGGGTCACCGGGGCCAAGACGCCGGCGGTGCTCGGCTCGCTCACCCCACCGGCGCCCACCCTCAAGCCAGTTCACCCCAAGCCTGCCCACGGAATTCGCCGCTTGGTGGTGCGTCCACGGTGACGGGCGCGATGACCACGGCGGTGCCCCCGACCGACTCACCGAGCCAGCGCTGCACGATCACTGGCGCCCGACTGGTGAACGCCGATGGATCCCTGACCGACCTGCTCGACATCGGCATAGATCAGGGCGCCATCGCCTCCATCGAGCCCACCCGCACCCGTCGCCCACGCGGCGCCGTTATCGAGGCAATCGGGCGCCTGGCGTTGCCGGGCTTCATCGACGCCCACGTGCACGGCGAAGCCGTCGTGACCAGCCCTGATGTGCAATTGGCGATGCTCCGCCAGGGCGTGACGACCGTGGTGCTTGGGCAGGACGGGGTGTCCTTTGCGCCCTCACCTGCGGGCACCGACACCGCTGCATGGGCAGGGCGCTACTTCGCCGCCGTGAACGGGGCCCACCCGGATTTCAGCACCGGGGGCGTGGCGGACCTGCTGGCGACCTATGACCACGCCACCGCGCTCAATGTGGCATACCTAGCGCCCGCAGGCACCATCCGATACGCCGTCATGGGCACCGAAAACCGGGCCGCTGATGAGGACGAGAGAACTGCGATGAAGGCGCTACTCAGTGCTGCCCTCGATGAGGGCGCGTGCGGGGTGTCGACCGGCCTGGAGTACCTGCCCGGCGGGTATGCGACCACCAGCGAACTCATCGACCTCACCGCAGTGGCAGCCGCGCGCGGCCTCCCGCATGTGAGCCACATGCGCGGCTATGACGAGGAGGCCCTGCCCGCTCTCGACGAGTTATTCCAGATCGCTGCCGCCAGCGGGGTGGCCACCCACGTCTCGCATCTGCATGGCGATCCCGAAGCGATTATCGCGAGCCTCGATGGGGCAATCACCCGCGGCCTAGACGTCACGTTCGATACCTATCCCTACGGCCGTGGGTGCTCGATCCTGGCGATCTTCGCGCTGCCCGGTTGGTTGCCCTCGGCCGACCCGGATGCCACCATCGCCGCCCTGGGGGAGCCGGAGACCGCCCAACGGGTTATCACCGAGCACCTCGCGGGGCTCGACGGGATGTGGCACTTGGTCACCTTGGCGGCGGCTCCGACTGACGACGGCGATGATCTGGGTTGGGTGGAGGGGTTGGCCCTGCCAGAGGTAGCGACCCGAATGAACCTCACGCCCGCGCAAACGGTGCTCGAGCTGCTCACCCGCACCCGGCTCCGAGTGACCTGCATCTTCGCTCGTGGGCATGAGGTGGAGTACGGCGAGCTCATCCACCATCCCGGTCATATGGCCGGCTCCGATGCGATCTACTTTGGCTCCTACCCACACCCGCGCGGTTGGGGTGCGTTCGCTAAATTCCTGCGCGAACAGGTGCTGCAGACCGGCCGATGGACCTGGCCACACGCGATCTGGCACCTCTCCACCGCCGCCGCCCGTCGATTCGGTTTGGTCGGTCGCGGGCAGATAGATATCGGTGCGGTAGCCGACATCGCCCTGCTGGATCCCGAATCGGTGTCCGACGTGGCCACGTACGACGATCCTCGTCGCCCGGCCACTGGTGTTAACGATGTGCTCGTGCGAGGGGTGCAGGTCCT